>CAMOTI010000131.1 GCA_946625675.1 uncultured Prevotellaceae bacterium
GCAGTGCTGTATGACCAGAAGAATATCGAGGTGAATGGCGATAAGGAGAAAATGCAGTTTATCGACATTCCAATCAACTTGAAATATACGCTTGGTCTTGGCAGTATGGCTGGTATCTATTTTGCCACAGGTCCTCAGTTCTCTTTCAACGTGGGCGACAAAAAGCTTTTGGACAGTGAAACCTATAAGATGAAGTCTTCAAACTTCAGCTGGAACGTAGGTGCCGGCGTGAAGCTGATCAACCATATTCAGTTGGGCTATAACTACAACATCGGCATCGGCAAGACTGCTGAATTAGATGATGTTTGGGATGGAGCAAAGAAGGCGCTAAAGGTGAAGAACAATTCTCACCAGATTTCTGTGGCTTATCTGTTCTGATTCTCAGAAATTCAGAAGAAATATCAAGAAGCCTGACCGCGGTCAGGCTTTTTGTTTCGCAGAAATTCGGACATACATTCGAACATACAGAAATTTTCGAACTTTTCAAATGAGCAGTGCCAAGCTTGCTTAGGCAATGCCATGAAAAGGAGAAAATCAGCAAAGCTAAAGTGAGTCCCTGCAGCATGACATGAAAAATAAGTTCTTGTATTAGATGCGTTTCAGACAAAGCCAAGTCCCATCAGTAACTCTAAATTTCAAACTTCAATTTTCGTGCAAGTGAATACAAAGCCAAGCTCGATTGAGCTTTGTTGAGCGCAGCCGAAAATCATGTCAATAAATTTCAAACTTCAAACTAAAAGATGTACGCTGAGATTGTAATACCAGTTCCGTTCGACACGTTCACTTATTCTGTCCCCCCTGAGCTGGAGCCCGGGGTGTCGGTTGGTGTTCGTGTGGTTGTTCCGTTTGGAAAGTCGAAGAAATATGTCGGACTGGTTGTTGCCTTGCGTGATGATCCCCCCCTGGGCGTGACCACCAAGTGCATCGAGTCCGTGCTGGACGCTCAGCCTATCGTCACTCCTCTGCAGCTGGAGTTCTGGCGCTGGATAGCCCATTACTACATGAGCCCGTTTGGCGACGTGTTCAAGGCCGCCTTTCCTTCTGGGATGAAGAAGGACGAGGAGGAGAAGAAACGCCGGCGGAAAAACATCGTGGAGCAGACCGCCGGCCTGGGTGTTCCCGGTGTTCAGCATGCTTTGAACGAGTCGCAGCAGGAAGCTTACAAGTCGATATTGGAGAGCTGGACCACCCACGACATCACGTTGCTGCACGGTGTGACGTCGAGCGGCAAGACAGAGGTGTATATCCACTTGATTCAGAAATACCTGGATGAAGGCAAGCAAGTGCTTTACCTGCTGCCTGAGATTGCGCTGACCACTCAGATCACGAACCGCCTGCGGGCGGTCTTCGGCTCGCAGCTTGGTGTCTACCACTCCAAGTTCGTGGATGCCGACCGCGTGGCGGTCTACCACAAGCAGCTGAGCGACAGTCCTTACCAGCTGATACTTGGCGTCCGCTCTTCCATATTCCTTCCGTTCCGGAATCTGGGACTGGTGATTGTGGATGAGGAACATGAGACGTCGTTCAAGCAGCAGGACCCGGCACCGCGCTACCATGCCCGCGCTGCCGCCATCATGCTTGCCCGCCAGTATGGGGCAAAGACGCTGCTGGGCACAGCCACCCCAAGCGTGGAGACTTACAAGATGGCCCTCGACGGCCGCTATGGCTATGTCCGTATGGACAAACGCTACAGCGACATGCAGTTGCCGGAGATTGAGGTGGTGGACATCAAGCGTCTTCGTTTTCAGAAGCGGATGAAGGGCAGCTTCTCGCAGACCCTGCTCGACGCCATCGGTGAGGCCCTGGCAGATGGCGGTCAGGTGATTTTGTTTCAGAACCGCCGCGGCTTCTCCAGCTTCATCGAGTGCAAGACCTGCGGGTGGGTTCCCCGCTGCTCGCATTGCGACGTGAGCCTGACGTTCCACAAGAAGACAAACGCGCTGACTTGTCATTACTGTGGCAGCACCTATTCGTTGCCAGCCCGTTGTCCTAACTGCGAGGAGAGTTCGTTCACCACGATAGGTCTGGGCACGGAGCGTATAGAAGAGCAGGTGGTGAAGTTCTTTCCCGATGCCCGCGTCTCTCGTATGGACTTGGATACGACCCGTTCCCAGAACGCCTATGAGCGCATCATCGAGGAGTTCTCCCGTCATGAGAGCGACATCTTGATTGGCACCCAGATGGTGTCGAAGGGTCTGGACTTCGACAACGTGCGAGTGGTGGGCATCTTGGATGCTGACATGATGCTGAACCTGCCCGACTTCCGCAGCTATGAGCGCACGTTCAATATGCTGTCGCAGGTGGCCGGACGTTCCGGCCGTAAAGGGAAGAAAGGCCGTGTGATTCTTCAGACCCGCAGTGCCGACAGCGACATCATCAAGAACGTTGTTGAAAACGACTATGATGGTATGTTCCGCGTTCAGTCGGAGGAGCGTGAGCTGTTCCGCTATCCACCGTTCACCCGCCTGATATACGTGTATCTGCTTCATCGCGACTTCAAGACGGTGGAGCACCTGGCAGAGCAGACCGCCAAACTGTTGCGTCAGTCGCTGGGCCGGCGTGTGATGGGGCCGGACTGCCCTCCTGTGGGCCGGGTGCAGTCGATGCATATCCGTAAGATTATCCTGAAAATGGAACTGACGGACAGCGTGAACGCAACCCGTCAGTTGTTGCAGTCGGTTGTGACTCAGGTGCAGTCGCAGCCCATTGCCAATTCTCTTCGTATTTATTTTGATGTGGACCCGGTGTGAGAGGCTACTTGTCGGTATAGTGACCGTAGGCAGATAAAACGATGACAATAACCTGCATCTCATGGATTTCGTAGATAAGTCTATGCTTTTTTGAAATCCGACGACTCCATTGTCCGTTTCTGTCACCAGACAACCGTTCCGGATGTCCTGTGCCAGTGCTTGGATGCTCATATAATTCTGCAATAAGTTCCAACGCCTTTTTATAGGCTTTAGGTTCATTTGTCAGAAGTTTCTTAAGATCCTTTTGCGCTTGTTCCTTAATCTCGACTTTATACATACTTAAAGCGATCTGATGTAGTTGTCAAGTTCCTTTATGTTTGCAAATGACTTTGATGGTCCTTTCTTTGCATTATCTATGCGTTGGAAGAACTCCTCTTTCGTCATTTCCGTAGGGTCAGCCTTTTTTTCTGCCACTACCTTTCTAAGGTATTTCGCCACACGTCTCATCAGGCTCTCGTCTTCAGCGACGATGCTCATATTCCTTAGTGTTTCTGCGTATAATTCTGCTGTTGTCATATTGTTTTCCTTTCTGTTTTTTGTTTTGAGCGGGATTACCAACTATATCTGCTTGGTCCTTTAAAGCCATGGAATCTCCATCGTGTCAGGCACCAGTCCGCATAGCTCTTTAAACTTTAAACATTAAACTCTCAACTAAAAATTAATACCGATGTTCATGTAGAATGCTCGGTTGAAGGCGTCAGAGTCGTCGGGAAACTCGCTGATGTTGGTGATGCCCCACTGATAGCCCAGCTCGGCGTAGATCATGTTCCATTCCACTCCGCATCCCAGCTTGATGCCCACGTCGAAGCGTTTGAAGCGGTCGCTGTCGAAAGAGTCATACTTGCGGCTGCCGGCAGGAGAGGTCTCTTTGATCTGTCCTCCCACTCCGAAGGCGAAGGTGGGCCCGACGTAGGGCAACACGGCGAACCGGTCGGCCACTTCGATGCCGTACTTCATCAGCACTGGAATCTCCAGGTAGCTGAGGTTGTACTTGAGGGTGGCATTCTCTCCTCTCTCAAGTCCGGGCACTCCCTCTTTTCCTCCGCGCTCGGTGTAGTAGATGCCGCTCTCGAGGAACATGGGGGTGTATGGCGAGCAGCGCAGTCCGACTACGGCTCCGAGGTTGAGTCCTGTCCGTGCGTCGGTGTCGAAATCGCCTCCGATATGGGCGGAGGTGAATCCCATGCGCAGGCCGTAGTAAACACTTCTGTGGTCGAGATGGAATCCGCCACTCATCATTTGTGCTGATGCGCCTATGGTGAGGATGAAGGCGCAGATGGTCGTTATGATTTTTCTCATAGTCCTTTTTTGTTTAGATTCTTAAATAGAGTTCTTATTTTTTGCAAATTAAACGTTTTTTTTCTTACATACCAAACGAATCTGGATTTATTTTTATTGATTGCTGATTTCTTAAGGCGACAAAGTACGGATAATCTGCTTTATTTGTCGTTTTCAAATAGACTGTCCATAAGGACTTCGTTTGTCACAATGCCGGAATGTATACCTCTTGCCACGCCAAAGGTGGTGACCATCGTGAGCAGTAGTGGTTTTGTGGTATGTGTGTCGTCTCTGAATATTCTCATCTTCTCCCTGAGTTTGTCTTCATATTGTTTGGTGATGTTATAGGCGCCGGAACAGAATTTTATCTCGCACAGGTTGATGAAACGGTCTGCCCGCTCAATTAACAAGTCGATTTGAGCACCTTTTTGGTCTGTGTCTCCCGTTTTTCTCCATGCTGTGGAATAAGTGGCAATACCGGAGATTCCGAGTGCTTTCTTGATTTGCTGAAGATGTAGCAGACATAGCATCTCGAAACTGAATCCTTGCCAAGAAGAAAGGGATGGGCTCATGAGGTTGTGAGACCAGAATTGGGGATCCTTATAGTCGTAGTTTTTGATGAATTTGAAGTAAAAGAGGATATATGGGTCGGAAATCCTGTAAATCATATTCCTTTTCTTGCTTTTGTATTTTTGATAGGTCATAATGAAATCGCATCGTTCCAGATTTTCCAGTATATGGGTCAGGTGGCTTCCAGTAAGTTTTGTTTTCTCAGAAATCTCAGATCTGAGAAAACCTTCCCTCTTTTCTGCCATCATTTTGATGACTTCGATATAGTGTTCCGCTTTATTGAATAATGCAGTAAACAACTCATCGAATTCATTTGACATGATGCTGTTTTTCGTGAAGAATAACCTGTCGATGTTTTGTGCCAGACTTTGTTGAGGGTTAATCTGACTGAGGTAATATGGTACTCCTCCCATCGCCATATAGCATTGGAGTATGGTGTAGCGGTCCCATGTGCAGTCGTGTGCGTGAAGATATTCTTCACATTCAGAAAGGTTAAAGGGCCGCAGATAGATGCGTCCGGTAATTCGGTTGTAAAGTCCGCCTTTGTTTTTTACCAGTTTGTCCACCATCCATGAGGTGGCAGACCCGCAAGCGATAAAAAAAATATCGTCTCTCTGAGCAGCCCAGGCATTCCAAAAATACTCAAAAGCTGCGACAAAGTTGCTTCTGGGACGGTCTATCCAAGGCATTTCATCAAAGAATATTACTTTTCGCTCTTGCTTCGGTTTTGCTTTAATCAAATCTCTTAACAGATAGAAAGCCTCATCCCAAGTCTGGGGATTAGGGGTGAAGGTAGACCCGCTGTAAGCTTGTAATTGCCTGGCAAACATTTCCAACTGATGTTTTTGAGATTGGCCTCTCACTCCTACAAAAGTATATGTGAAACGGTCGCCAAACAAATGATTGATTAGAAACGTTTTGCCGATTCGCCGACGTCCGAAAACAATGACAAGTTCAGAACGGTCGGACTGGTAGAGTCTTTCCAGTTCTTTGATTTCCTCTTTACGTGCTATTATTTTCTTCATGTTGAGTGTTTTTTTGATATGCAAATTTATGTATTTTATGGATATTGTGCAAATATTTTGTTGAAAAATAACCATATCTATGAATTTTTATATAGATGTGGTTGCTTTTGTTTAATATAAAATAACCATATCTATGATTTTTTATATAGATATGGTTACTTTTACTTGTAATAAAATAACCATATCTATGAATTTTTGTATAGATGTGGTTGCTTTACGTGAGAGTAAAAAAGAAACTTGCCTCAGTTTCTGCGCCATTGGCATGCTTGTCATGGCAGACTATCGTCTTGTCTTCATGAAAATGAGGCAACCTATATTGCTGTAAACACATTGAAGCCCGCTTCCCAGCGGGCTTCAATGTCATGAAAAAAATACTAACTAATTATTCTAATATGGAAAGTTTTATTCTTGTGCTTTATGAAGTTCTTTTGTTTCACGATGCAAAGTTAGGCATAATCTTCCAAGGATGAAGGGGAAAAATCACTAAAAGCGGGTAGGTTTTTTCCTAAACTGTAGGGGGATTTTCCCCTGAAGGGGATGGCTTTATTTGATGACCAATTTGCGTCCGTTATTGATGTAGATGCCCGGCATGGACTGTTTTCCGTTGATGCGTCGCCCGCTCAGGTCGTACCATCCATCATTGGAAATGATGTTCCTCTCGGGCATGGAGGGCGTGGTCTGTTCGTCGGACGGCCTTGTGATGACTGTTCCTTCCGTCACGTCCCACCATACGAAGCGTGTACTACGGACTGCGCATGGGATTCACCTCCGCCCACATAGGCGGCGACTTCGACACCGACGCTAAAACCGGACTCATCCTCGGAGCAGTAGTAGGACTTCGGTGCTCTCCCTACGTGCCGATGTTTCTGGAGAGCGGTATTTACTACACCGAACGTGGTGGCAAAGAGGGAGTACCAGGTCTTAGCGCAGGAGAGCATGCCTCTTTGAAGTATAACCTCAGCTATCTGGAGGTTCCGGTACTTATGTAATACGGGATCGAAGTGGCTGATCAGTTTGCCGTGCTGCCATACGTGGGACCCACCTTTGCTTTTGGTGTGGGTGGACAAATCAAAGAATCCTATCCTGGCGGCAGTGTCAAGCACGACTCATTCGGCAGTGACCGGTTCAACCGGTTCGACGTGGGTATCAAACTGGGATGCGGACTGGAGTGGAACATGATTTATGCTGAACTCGGATACCAATGGGGTATCACCAACATCAGCGACTTCCCAGACGATGCGGATGCCTTCAACCGCGCTTTCTATATGAATATTGGAATTAATTTTTAGAATAGTTGAGGATTTTTTTTAGTTTAAAGTTATTAATAGTTGAGAGTTTAGAGTTCCTTAGTTTTAGTTTAAAGTTTAAGGTTTAAAGTTTAAAGAGTTTATTTCCAAGGTTATGTTGGACCGTGCTTCGCCGGTCAGTTGTGCGGTCGGGACGACCACAACCCCAGCCTTTGCATATTGAGCAGTGTACGATAATAAAAACGGTGGAAGCACAAGAGGATTTGTCCTGGGGACGTGGTCGTCTCGACCGCGTCAGTTGTCGAGGGCTCGACGCCCGAAGACAACTGTAAAGTCACTCTCAACAATTCCAATGCCCGAAGACGGCAGTAAAGTCACTCTAAACTCTAAACTCTAAACTCTCAACTATTAATAACTCTCAACACTCAACTAATCTCACCACAGACTCTTAATGATTTCGAGTGTCTCTTCTTCCTCGAATTCCTCTTCCACCCAGAGTCCTTCTTTCCAGGGGTCAAAGTCTTTCACACGTCCCTCGCCGTTTCCCTCGCCGCCGTAGCCGGAACCGGAATTGCCATCGATGTCGGTAACAGTACCTGCCATAATACCCGCGAAACGGATTTCGTTAACCTCCGCAAAGGGGCTGCTATATGTTTTTTTCTTCATTTGCCGTTCCTCCTATCTTTATTTGATGATAATTTTGCGTCCGTTGTTGATGTAGATGCCGGGCGCGGCGGGCTTTCCGCTGATACGCCGTCCGCTCAGGTCGTACCATCCCCCGGGGCTGATGATGCTCAGCCTTCCGTCGGGCGTGACCTCCGGTATGCCCGTGACGGTGTCCTCGCCTTCGAAGTTCACCACGAAGGATTTGACTTGGCCGACAGTCTGCAGGTCGCCTGCGTGATAGCTTTCGCCAAGCCGGAACAGTGCTCGGAATGAGTTGAGGGATGCGTTTGGTCCGAAGTAGTAGATGGTGTTGTTCTCTCCCATATAGAGGCTGGTTCGGTCGCCATCCTTGTAGGCGACAGGTGCGAAGGTGCCTGTGAACGCCACTGCTTCGTCTGCGCTGCTGACTGATTTCGGTCCTACACATTTGAAGGTGACCCCGCTGAAAGCCGGACCGAAAATGGCGTCAGAGGGAGCGTCAGGGTCGGCATTGGGCGTGCCCCATTTGATGAGATAGGGTATGCCCGCCTGAATCTTCTCTGCTGTCTGGAAATTGAGGTGTAGCGTGCCGGTTGCGCTGTCGAATTCCGTGTGTATTGAGTCCAGTTCCATCAGTGTGGCTCCTGCGAGCGGTGAGTCTTCAAGTTCAAGGTCGAACGGCAGACACAGCGTGTTCCAGTAG
The DNA here is from genome assembly GCA_946625675.1 of uncultured Prevotellaceae bacterium. Taxonomy (GTDB): domain Bacteria; phylum Bacteroidota; class Bacteroidia; order Bacteroidales; family Bacteroidaceae; genus UBA3839. The sequence continues at coordinate 8,219 of CAMOTI010000131.1, forward strand.
CCGTCTTTGACGAGCGAGCGGTTTTTCAGCCTCACGTCGATGGGACCGAGCCCGTTGACCTGGGAGAGGGTTTCCGCGTTTGGTGCGTTGTTTGCCAGTTCCACCGGTGTCTGCAGCCATCTGGCATAGAGTGTCAGGTTGTGCTCCAGCTGGATGGTCTCTCCTGCTTGGTATGCAGGCGTTCCCGTGGCCGATGTGGCCCATCCGAGGAAGTAATACCCTGTTCGTGTTCGTGTAGGGAGCTTGCAGGACTTGATTCCCTGGTGTATTTCAGCCATGCCGAATCCGTCGTTGTCGTCGAGCGTCAGGGTGAAGGTCTCCGGGTTGTCCTCCGTTCCCCGGAACAACGCCGTGAGTGTGATGTTCTTATTGGGCATGGTGAGCGTGGTCTGTTCGTCCGACGGCCTTGTGATGACTGCTCCTCCCGTCACGTCCCACCATACGAAGCGGTACCCAGGCTTTGGTTTGGCAGTCAGTGTTACCACGTCGCCCTGAGTTGCGGCATTGGAAGAGACTGTAGCGGTTCCGAACGTGTTGTCGGGCGAAACGGCAAGTGTGATGGTATAGACGGGTATGCCTATGATCTCATCGCGGTATTTGCTCCAGTTGTTCTTGTAGTCGTCCACATTGTCTGTTGGCACATAGATTTTGCGGTTGGAGGCATTGCCCCAGAACGCACTTTTGTCGTAATTTGGAGGTGTGGCAGCATAGCAATAAACGCTCGTCAGGGAGGAACAACCACAAAAAGCATAGTTACCGATGTTTGTCACGCTGGTGGGGATGGAAACGCTCGTCAGTGAGGAACATTCCCTAAATGCACCCACATCGATACTTGTCACGCCTTCGGAGATGGAGACGCTCGTCAGTGAGGAACAGCTCAAAAAAGCAGCGTTACCGATGTTTGTCACGCCTTCGGGGATGGAGACGCTCGTCAGTGAGGAACAGCCCAAAAAGGTTCCCACACCAATGTTTGTCACGCTGGTAGGGATGGAGACGCTCGTCAGTGAGGAACAGTCTCTAAAAGCAGCCTCACCGATGTTTGTCACGCCTTCGGGGATTGAGACGCTCGTCAGTGAGGAACATCCTTGAAAAGCACTGATTCCGATGCCTGTCACGCCTTCGGGGATGGAGACGCTCGTCAGGGATGTACAGCCTAAAAAAGCATTATCACTGATATTCGTCACGCCTTCGGGGATGGAGAAACTGGTCAGCCCGGAGTCCCTAAAAACATCACTACTGATGTTTGTCACTCCCGAAGGGAAGTTGACAGATGTCAGTGCCTTGCAGCCTGCAAATGCAAGGTCCTCGATGGTCACCATCGTTTCGGGCAGGGCGATGTTCGCCAGATTCTCACAGTTTTCGAACGCCCTGGTTCCGATGCGTGTCACGCCGCCGGGGATATCGATGCCGGTCAGGCTGGTGCAGTTATAGAACGCCTCGTTTCCGATGTCCGTCACGGTGCTGGCGATATTGACCTCGGTCAGCGCGGTGCAGCCATAAAAGGCACAATTGCCGATACTCGTCACTCCCTCGCCGATATTGACTCTCTTGATTTCCGCTCTGCTGTTTTTCCAAGGGGCTTTGATGTGATAATAATCATCATCCGGATAATAGTTGGTCATTGGCCCCGTTGAACCTTGGTTTACGGTATAGATGTCCAGCGTCTGGGTAGAGGTGTAATAACTGTACCAGAGATTTGTGCCGCACCTGCCGCTTTCATCAGCCCAGGCGGACAAGGTGGTGAGTAGCATGGCGAGCAAGGTGGTTGCCGCTCTTGCCGTGAGGCAGGAAAAAATAGTCTTGACTTTCATGTTGTCATTAGGTTTGTTAGTTATAGAAAAGAAGGTGTTGGGTCTCGTCAGAAAACAAAAACGAATAATTCTTGCGTTTTATTCAGGTTCAATGACAAAGATGGCACAAATATACGAATAATTTCGTAAATAGAAAATGTTGCCTCGTCAAAATTTTTCATTTTTTCCGAAAACGTGGGAAAGATGTTGCTTTTTCATGTAATTTTGCAGGGAATTTGAAGGAGTTGGACGTGTTGGAGGAGAGGTTTGAAAATATGGTTGGGGTTTTTAGTTACAAGACGCCCCGCGGGGCGTCTCTACGAAATACATAATATGATGAAAAACATGAATTTGTTGCTGCGCGCCGAGCGTGCGTGGCTGGGGCTGGAGGACTTCCGCCAGACCCGCAGAAGGAATATCAATTACATCTATGGCGACCAGTGGGGCGACCTGGTGGTTGACGACGACGGCCGGTTGGTGACAGAACGGGAGCGTATCGCCCGCCATAGCGGTGCGGTGCCCCTTCAGAACAACCACCTGATCAAGATCGTGCATGCGCTGACGGGACTGATTGCGAAGCGGAGCACGATGCCTATGTGCTATGCCCGTAGCGAGGATGCCGACGACAAGAGCCGTATGATGACGAATGCCTTGCAGTCGAACTGGGAAACGAACAGCATGAAAGAGCTGCTGGTCAGTCAGATGGAGGAGCTGATGCAAGGAGGGCTGAGCGTGGTGTGCGAGGAGTGGGGCAGCACGAACGGGCAGGACGATGCCTACACGTTTCCAGTCAACCCTGATTATTTCTTTTTCGAGAGCAAGATGAACGACCCACGCCTGTGGGACGTCGCCCTCATCGGCGAAATCCGCGACTACACCTATCCTGAGCTGACGTCGATGCTGCGTGGCGTGGCCGGTGTCAACATCAAGGAGATTTACGACCCTTATGCGAGATTCCTTTCCGGCTCCACACAGCTGACCGACCAGCACGACAGCCTCGACTTCTGGCATGCTGCCGACGAGACGCTGCTCCGCACCTACCACGTCTGGACCCGCCAGCCCCGAATGCGCTACCGCTGTGTGGACCGTGAGGACAAGTCTCAGCCCGTCTTTCTCATCGAGGAGTCGGAGCTGGGACAGATAGAGGCAGAGAACCACCGTCGGAAAGGCCATCCCATCGAAATGGAGCCCGCCTACGACGAGACCTGGCATTTCACCCTCCTCGCCCCCGACGGAACCGTGCTCCGGGAGTATGACTCGCCTTACGAACACAAAGACCATCCTTACGTGATGGCCGCCTACCACTTCGTGAACGGGAGAATTTATCCGTTCATGAGCTCCGTCATCGACCAGCAACGCTATGTGAACCGCCTCATCACGCTCAACGACATGTATATCAACTCGTCCATCAAAGGACTGAAGATGATTCCGAAGCGGTCCATCCCGAGAAACATGACGATAGACGAGTTTGCCCGGCAGGCAGTGGAGGTGGGCGGCTGGATTGTGTATGAGCCCGACCCCACGGGTGCGAAGCCCGAGATCATCACGCAGAACGCGCTGAACCTGGGGGTGTCGGAGATGCTGCAGCTGCAGCTCTCCAGCATCAACGAGATCACGAGTGTGAACTCGTCGCTGCAGGGAGTTCCCCCGTCCGGCAACACCGGTTACGCCCGCTATGCCATGGAGATGGAGAACTCTTCGACGAGCGTGGCTGCGCTGACGGGCAAGTTCACGGAGTTTGAGCGCAGTCTGGCGCGTAAGAAGATGAAGGTGATCCACCAGTACTACCAGAAGCCGCGGATGGTGGCGCCGTCGAGGGAGCAGGAGTATGGGCGCTACCTCACGTATGAGCCGCGGCAGGTGGCGGATATCGATTTCAAGGTGAGCATCCAGGATAACGGCGACACGCCGGTGGCACGCATGATGACCAACGACCTGGTGATGCAGATGTGGCAGAAGAACGCCATCACCACCGAGCAGCTGCTCCAGAATCTGTATTTGCCAGGGGGAAGCCAGTTGAGGGGGTAAAAATAGCCGGAAAATCCGGAATCTCCGGAAAACTAACCATGAAAACACACACAATAATGACAACAGAAGAACTAATCGAAGAAAACATACGGAGAAAAGCCGATTTTTTCGCTGAGGCCGACCAGCTGACCGGCCGAGGGATGGGGGATGACCGCATCTGCGTGCATATCCCCGACCACGACCTGCCTGAGCAGTGGCTGACGCGGGAAGTGACGGAACTGACAGACTACAAGAAGGTGATCGATGCCGGGAGTATCGGCGCTTACCTGCAGGCCCAGGGGAAGGACAACGCAAATGCGCGCCAGTGTCTGTCCGGGGAGCTGAACCGCCTGCGGATGGCTCACGACCCGGCGTTCGCCTTCGTCCGCGCCTTCCATATAAAGGACAAGGTGAGCGGCCGGCTGATGTCGTTCAAGCTGAACTATGCCCAGCGCGTGCTGCTCGACAAGCTGGAGGGGATGCGCCGTGCCTCCAAGCCTATCCGTCTCATTCTGCTGAAAGCCCGCCAGTGGGGCGGATCCACGCTCGTGCAGCTCTATATGGCCTGGATCCAGCTGTTCGTGAAGGAAGGGTGGAACTCGCTTATTGTGGCCCAGACGAAGGACACGGCACGCCGGATCAAGGCGATGTACACGAAAGTGCTTCAGTTTTTCCCTCAAGACGTGTTTGGCCAGGGAGAGCTGAAATTCGCACCCTACGAGCGTTCGGCTTCCGACTGTGTGATAGCCGACAAGCACGGCAAGCCTGTCCGAACGAACGTCATCACGGTCAGCTCCTACGAGAACTATGAAAGCACGCGCGGCTGCGACATCGCCATGGCACACTTCTCGGAAGTGGCCTACTGGAGGCAGACCCCTCAGAAAAGCGCGGCAGGACTGATCCGGGCCGTGACGAGCGGCATCGCCGAGGGAGTGCCCTACACGATGGAGGTGATGGAGTCGACGGCAAACGGCAAGAGCGGCTATTTCTACGACGAATACCAGGAGGCGAAAGCAGGACGGTCTGCGCGCCAGGCCCTTTTCATTCCGTTCTTCTTTATCGAGCACGACATGCTGCCGTTCGACGATGACGCGGAGCGCGACGCGTTTGCTGCCCGTCTGCTGGAGCGTAAGAACAACAGCGTGACGACGGAGAAGACGGCAGAGCCGGGCGACTACTTGTGGAAACTGTGGGTGAAAGGGGCCACGCTCGAGCATATCAAATGGTACGTGGAGCGGCGCAAGTCCTTCCATTCCCATGCGCAGATGGCGAGTGAGGCGCCGAGCGACGACATCGAGTGCTTCACATTCAGCGGCCACCTGATCATCGACCCGGAGAAGGTGGAGGAAGCAGCGAAACGCGAGACGCAATTTCCCCTCTTCCGGGGCGACATGACGTTGAAAGACGGCGAGGTGGAGCATGAGGTGGCAGACGAGGAGGGTGCCCTGAAGGTGTGGGAATACCCCGAGAAGCAGGTGTTCCAGGACCGTTACATGATCACGGTGGATGTGGGAGGCCGCCGGGAGCAGTCGGACTATTCCGTCATCACGGTGATTGACCGCATCGGGGCTGACACCCTCCAGGACAAACTCTACAACGGCATCCACAGGAAATGCTATGGAAAGCAGGTGGCTGAAGGGCTGAGGGTCGTGGCCCGCTGGCGAGGCCATTGCCGGTTCGACGACCTGGCCCGGAAAGCCGCTCAGATGGGGTGGTGGTACGACGAGGCGAAAATCGTGTTCGAGAGCAACACGTTCGACAAGAAAAAGGCCGAATCCGTCGAGTTCCTGGAAAACACGGACCATGCCGTGAGCGTGATAGAGGAGCTGAAAGCCATATACCGCAACCTGTACACCCGCCCATCCACCGACCCCGAGGATATCAGTCAGGGGATTCACCGCAAGGTGGGCTTCCACACGAACCGCCGTACCAAGCAGCTGATGGTGGACCGTTTTACGAAATGCTTCGAAGACGGCCTGTTTCACGACCCCGACGAGGCGTTCTATAAGGAGCTGTCCATCTACGAGGAGCGTACGGACGGCAGCTACGGCAACATCCCCGGCCACAACAACCACGACGACATCGTGATGACAAACATGATAGCCTGTGTGGTGCACGAGGAGATGCCGCGCAGCACGCCATGCGAGGAAAGACGGTCTGCGCCAAGACGCTCCTACGGCACTGTCAACGAAAGCAGTATGTTTTAGAAAACCCGGAAAATCCGGAAAGCCCGGAATCTCCGGAAAAAATCCAGAAAAACCATGAACATAACATTGAACAAAGGCATTCACCGCAGTCCGTCGCTTTCCGCCGACGGCGAGCTCGACTACATGATGGACCTGCTGCCACGCGACGGCGACTTGCGCAACCTGCCAGCCCCCGAACCGCTTGACCTCACGCTTGATGATGGCGACAGGCTGCTTGGCATCCACCGCGTGGATGCCGGGAAACACTATGTCGTCAGCAGCGATGACGGACGCTCGCTGGCTTATTACAACGAGAACGGCACAAAAATCCTGATCACCACGCTGACTGAAGGACGCGTGGATGGCATGACTGCGATGGGCAATGTGCTGGTATTTAGGATTCTTGGAGCAGAGAGGTCCGACTTGTCCGACCAGTCCGACCAGTCCGACCAGTCTGACCAGTCCGACTTGTCTGACCAGTCCGACTTGTCCGACCAGTCCGACTCGTCCGACAATTTCTCCACTGCCTATGCCATCTGGCGGGAAGGAGCCTATGCTTTCCTGGGCGGCAGCTTTCCGCATGTGGACATCCAGTTCCGGCTGCGCAACATCTATGTGCAGACCTTCAATCCCGGAGAGGAGACCGGCATCCTCATCGAGCCCTCCGACCGGACGGAGACGACGGAATTCGCAGAGGTGGTGGCTCCCACGCCGGTGACCACACCTGAGTTTTCCCATGAGACGGTGTTCGCCCTCTCCCCCTCACGTCCGTTGGAGCAGTCCACCACCTACAAGGTGGTGACCACCCGCGTGACAGGCAAGCAGTCCACTCCCTTCTCCGTCTATCTCTGCTACACCGACTCCACCCGCGTTTATGCCGCCTTCTCTACTGCCGCCAACGACCTGCATCCTTACGCCGTGTTCACCACCGACAGAAGCAAGACCGTGGACCACCTGGAGCTTGTGCTCTGGGCCAACGGCAAGCAGACGAAGTCGCTCTCCGTGACACTGCTGAAAGGCACAGCCACCGCCACGGGCCATCTCTTTGCCGACACCCCGGAGAACTTCACGGCGCTTACGGGGCTGGCCAATACCTTCATCAGCAAATATGCCACACAGGAGAACAAGTTCATGTATCCGTTTTTCGTCCGTTATGCGCTGAAGATGTACGACGGCACCTACGTCTGCCCGTCGCCTCCCTGCCTGATGCTGCCCAACCGGGGACTGACCCCGATGGTGTGGACACTGGGCGGGACAGACGGCCGTCCGTGGGACACCTACGTGTCGGCAGTGGTGTCGCAGCTGAAATACCGCCTGCTGAGGAAGACGGCGCTGGACGCCTGGAAAGACCTGGTGACGGACGTGGCGATAGCCGTCTCGTCGCCTGTGTGGTCGTACAACCAGGGCGCGGAATGGAAGGCGGGTGAGAACCTCGTGGAGCTGAGGCGTATAGACGCCGCTGACGACCGCCGCGCCGACGACACCTGGAGCTACGGCTATTTCGACAACGGCGACGGCACGTCGAGCGCCACGTGGCTGTTCAAACAGCACAACAGCCTGAGTACGACCTCGGCCCCGCAACTCTTCTCCATCCGCCTTCCTTCCTTCACGGAGCGCCAGCAGGCGGAGAGCCTGACGGGCAAGGCCAATTTTTATATCGTGAAGGAGATAGCGGTGGACCAGCTGCCGGACTTGGACGAATGGAGCGACGTGGAGATGGACTCCAACACGCTGTCGACGCTGGAGAACCGCCGCCAGCTGCCCGACAATCCGCTCTCGCTCTCTCCCCGCAGCGGGGCATGCATGACGGTCTACAACGGACGGCTGGTCATCGCCGACGTGACCGACCGGAAATTCCACGGTCATCTGCCTGCCTTGCTGCAGGGGCTGTCGGGCACGTATGTGAACAGCTCTGCGCAGCGTGCCACGCTCAACCTGACGAAAGCCATAGTCCGCTACGTGGAGGACGGGGAGGCGCACACGCTCTGCGTCGGCGACCTGCCGCGCCATACCAACGAGGCGCCGTTCTTCTGGTTCTACTATCCGTCGTCGAACGCCCAGAGCGTGCGTCTCTGGCAGAACGACCTGACGAACCGGTGGCGCCGTGCCGACCTTCGTCTTCAGCCGCATCCGCTGCTCAGCGGCGCCTGTTGGTTCGACAACTTCAACGAGCCGGAGTGGACGGACTGGACTTCCTATGCCTCGCTTACGGCCGCAGAGAAGGCGGAGGCCGACATGGCTGACACGTATGCCACAGTCCGTTATCCCAACAAGGTGCATCAGAGCGGTGTGAACAATCCGTTTGCGTTCTCCGCCGAGCAGACCAACCGGGTGGGAGAGACCACGGTGGTGGGCATGGCGGCGGCTACGCAGGCGCTCAGCCAGGGGCAGTTCGGCCAGTTTCCGCTTTATGCCTTCTGTCACGACGGTATCTGGGCGCTCTCGCTGGCTCAGGACGGCGCGTTTGTGGCGGTCCATCCCGTGTCGCGCGACCGCTGCCTGTCGCCCAGGGGCATCGTGCAGGCAGACCGCTCCGTGGTGTTCGCCACGGACCAGGGGCTGAAGCAGATTGCAGGATCGGAAATACGCGTTCTTGCCTCGCAGCTCGACGGCCTGTCGGCCGACGTGTCGTTGCTCAGCGGGGTGGACGAGTCGTTCGACAGCCTCGTGGAGGAGGTCCCGCCCGACTTCCGTCAGTCGCTGGCTGAGGCGGTCGTGGCCTACGACTATCCGAATGGGCTTCTACATGTGTATGTGGGTGAGAGTGCTTTTCATTATGTTGTCTCGCTCAGCAACGGCGAGGTGACGCTCTCCTCAGCGGTGAGCCGTCCATCTGCGGTGGTCAACGACTATCCTGACACGCTCGTGCAGCAAGGTGGGCGTCTGTTGCGGTTCTCCAATGGCTGTGGTTTTGTGCGTCGCAAGGGGCTGCTGCTGACGCGTCCGCTTTCTTTTGGCAGCATCCTGGGTCTGAAGCGGATGACCGACTTGCGTGTGCTGTGGCGTCAGACGGATGCGGCCTCCTCCGTGCGTGTGGCGGTCTTTGCCTCGAACAACCGCCGGGTGTGGTGGCGTATGCGGTCGCTCCACGGGCATTCCTACCGCTGGTTCCGCATCGCGCTGTTTACGGAGATGAATGACTATGAGCGGGTAGAGGGAATGGTGGTGGAAGGGTAAGCTTTTTGTGCTATCTATGCATTGACGATAACACTTCGTTCGTATAAGTATCTTGGTGAAAAACCAATTTCGTCATTCCAGTCGACGGTGAAAGGGTCTAACCTGAATGATTTGAAATAATTGATATCTTGTAGCTTCTTGCAGATACCTTTTTGCATTAAAGGCGTGAAATCAACTTGTCTGACTTCTCCATTGCTGAATGTCAGTTGAAGGGTGTATCCACTGATATATTCGGCATGAGTAATTTTCAGAATAGGATTTTCTGGCATACTATATATTTTTTGCAAAAATAAGAAAAAATATTCAAATCAGGGCTTTTTTTATAAAAAAATAGGCGTTTTTGAATTATTGTTCCTCGAAGTCATTAATCGATGAAAGCATCCGGCCGTTTCCCAACGGCCGGATGTTTGGTAATTGCATGCTATTAATTATTACTAATCCTAAAAGCTTTCAATATTCAACAAAACAAAGTGCCAGTATCTTTAAACTTTAAACTATAAACTTTAAACTTTAAACTTTAAAAAGACTTACTGGTTTCCTTTCTGGATGCCGCCCACGACATCGGAGTTCTCGATGGATCGCCCGGCTTTCTTCACGCTGGCTTTCAGCTTGCCGAAGCGGAAGGAGACTGCGATTTCGAAGCGGCGTATGTTCATGATTTGCTTGTCGAAGCCGGTGTAGTCGCCGTGGTTGGTGATGGTGGTCTGGCGGTTGGTCTTGTTGAAGGGCGATATGGCCCGCAGGCTGACCGTGAGACGGTCCTCGTCGAGGAAAGACCGCTGTAGGAAGATACCGTAGATGGTGTACGGCCGGCTGTAGCTGTAGACATTGTTGGGTTGGTTTCCCAAGTTGCCCCATGCGTTGGCGGAGAGGCGCAGTTTCCAAGGGAGCTGCTGGCTGGCCGATGCGAAGAAGTAAGCTGACCATCCATGCTGTGAGAGTCCTGCGTTGCGGTTCTCCAGGTGGTCGTACATGAGCGTGGCGTTGGCAATGACCGTGGTTTTGCCGAACGGTTTCCACTGAATGTAGCCCTCCGTCGAGAATCGTCGCATCCGCTCGATGTTTCCGTAGGTGAGGTAGCGCACGTCCTCCCTGGCGTTGACCACCCTTCCTATTCCTCCGTTCCAGAAATCGAACGAGGGTGCGATCTGCAGTGTGATCCGCTCGCCGGTGAGGAGGTAGTTCAAGGATACGGACTGTGAGTGGGCACTCTTGAGGCTTGGATTTCCGCTTTGCACGGCATTGGGGTTGATGATGACCGCCGGGTTGAGGTAACCGATTCCCGGCCGGCTGATGCTGGTGGAGTAGGTGAGCTTCAGCGACTGCCGGTCGTTGAACTGGTATTTCATGCTGGCTTGCGGCACCCAGTCGTTGATGTGCCGCCCGAAGTCCTCTCCTTTTCCGTCAGGATAGTGTGCGCTCATATAGCTGTGCTCATAACGCAGTCCTGCCCGTGCCGACCATTTTCCGTGGGTGTACATATAGTCGGCGTAAGCCGCCGCGATATGCGTGTTGTGGTTGAACCTGTTGTCGTACGACGTGAATTTCGGTTCGTCGTTGAAGTCCTGAAGTGTGTGGCTGCTGTTGCGGCGCTCGATGTACTTGAGTCCTGTGGACAGCGTGTGCCCTTCCCACAGGGGCCGTGTCCAGTCCAGCTGGAAGGTGTGCTCGGTGAACCGCTCCCGGGTGTTCTCCTCGTTCTGTGTGTAGTCGAAGGGTGCGTTCACCAATTCGTGGAACTGGTTTTTCTGCACGGTTCGCTGTCGGGTGAAGGCGAGCATGTAGGAGAGGGTGAGTGTCTCGCCCTTTCGGCGGGTGCGGTGCTCATAGTCAGCCCTGCCGTTCCACGACTGGTGGGCATACGACGGCAAGTTGTAGGTCCGTCCGTAGCTGTATATGGGATTGCCGTCAGGGTCAGTGTTGACGCACGTGTTGCTTCCCTTGACATCCATATCGTAGAAATATCCTCCGAACGAAGCCGAAAGGAGGTTGAGCGAGTCGATGTCGTAGCTGGCGCTGATGTCGGCGAAATGGAAGTAGCCGGGATTGCTCCCTTCCGACTCGGAGCGGATCGTGTTGCCAGAGTTGATGAAGTTATCTTCGGCGATGTCTTCGTATTTCGTGACACTCTCCGACATTCTCTGTGCGCCGTAATCCACTGACGTGATGACTTTCCCAATCTGTGTGGTGAGGCTGGCGTTGATGTTTCCGCTCCCTTTCGTGGTTGCCCTCGTGCTGACAGTCCCTGTAAGTCCTTTGATGGCCTGGTTTTCCATCATCACGATGTTGAGGATGGCATTGACTCCTTCCGCGTCTTCCTTGGCTCCAGGGTCGGTGATGACCTCGATGCGTTTCACCAAGGAGGCCGGCATGGAGCGGAAGAGCTCCTTTGCGTTCTTGCTGAGGTTGGGGTCGTAGTGGCCGTTTCGGTAGATTTTGTACTGGCTGTTGCCTTTCACCCGTATGTTCTCCTGTGCGTCAACGCTGACGAACGGCACTTTCTTGAGCATCTCCAGGATGTTGTCGGTCTTCGACTCCTCGTCGGCCTGCACATCGTAGCCAATGCGGTCAATCTCCGTCTTGATAAGTTGGCGCTGCGCCTTGACGGTGACACCCTCCAGCATCTTCTCCCATCGAAGGGAGTCGGATTCGGTGGCAGTGGAGTCGGGGTTGGTTGTGTTGTCCTGTGCGTGGCAGAAGGTGGCTGCAAGCAGGCAGATGATGGCGGTAATCAGTTTCTTGTTCATTTTTTTAGGCATAGTTATGGCTGGTCAGACAATGGAATTGTCTGATTGTTAGTGGTTTTTAAGTTACAAAACGCCCCACGGGGCGTCTCTACAACTAAATTCTTTTGTAGATAACGATGAGGTCTTGCCCTTCTTTCTTGCAGATGAGCATGAGGTTGGTTTCGTTGCTGGTGGTGTCCGTCTGGTAGGCAGTAATGTTAGTGATAGTTCCGTCACCTTCCACGGTGAGCATAAAGGTGCTGTCGGGGTTCTGATGGTTGAAAGAGTGCAGCGTTGAGTCATATTGCTTTTGGCTTTTTTCTTTTATGTCCTTCATTCTTCTTGCCCTTTCACGCTCGGTGATGGCTTTTTTCCGTGCCTCCATTGCTTCTACTTGTGCTTTGCGCTTAGCTGTTTCTGCTGCGATTCTTGCTTCCTTGGCCTGCTGCTCGATGGCTTCCCTGTCCTTTTTCATTTGTGTTTTCAGCTGATGTGCCTGGTCTTTGTATTTTCGTGCCTTGTCGGCTTCAATCAATGCGCCTTCACGCATTTTCTCTGCATGCTCTTCCACCCTTTCCGCGTCTCTGTGACGTTTTGCGCGGGCTTCGTTCACATTGCTTCGTGCCTCATCGGCTTTTTTTCGTGCTTCTTGTTGTGCTGCCTCAGCCTCACTTCGTGCACGCTCGACTTCGATTGAGATGTCGTCGCTTTGTTGCCGGAACTCGTCGTAGTCTTCCTGGCTGTCGAACATGATGTAGGTGTTGTCGTCCACCTTTTTAATGATGGTGTCGTTAATGTCCACATACACCCTGTGTTTCAGTGGTTTGTCAGTACTATTATCATTATCGCTTGTCGGACTTTTGATGATGGTGACCTGCTTGATCTTGTCCGGGTTGATGTTGTCAACGTCCGGTTTTGCCACTTGTATGCCGTTCACCTTGTATTCCACGGAGTCGTTGTCTGATGAGTTACTATCAGGATTGCTGTCAGACGGATAATCCATGGATTTGTCCTTTGTCCCGGAAATGTTGTCAGACTGCTGATTGCCGGAGTTTTCTTGTTTTTCGGTTGGACCCGCCTGTTGTGTTATGTCTTGCTCATAGGCGTAGTCTTTTACTACACGGGCTGACAGTCCGAGGCTCACTGCGATGACAGGCAGAAGGAATAATGTTTTCATCCTTGCCCGTTTCGGTGTCCTTCTGCGTGCCAGCATCTCTACCCGCTGCCTGAGCATACGCTTCTCGCTGAGCGTGTTGGCCAAAGAGAATCGGCCTCTGCCCGTGGCCTTGCTGATGAGCAGTTGTATGTAGTCCGTGGAGTTTATCCCTGCGTTGAGCACGTCCTCATCCGCCTCGTATTCATGTACCATCGTCAGCTCTTTGCGCAGTTTCCATGCCACGGGGTTGAACCATTGGAGTGTGAGCAGGAGATTCATGAGGAAGAGGTCGATGGTGTGGTGATGACGGATATGTGCCTGCTCGTGCATGATGAGTGCGTCGTGGTTGCGTTCGAAATCCGCTTCCGACATCACGATGTAGTTCAGATAGGAGAACGGCCGGGTGGGGTGGTTGCTCACGACGATGGTGGTGCCGTCGGATGTTTTGTGGGAACGATGCTGACGGATGAACCGTTGCAGGCTGACCAGCTCTTTGATTGAACGTATCGCCATCACAGCCATGCCTAAGAAGAGGAGGCTGGTGGCGGCGATGGTGGCGTAATGCGTCCAGATGCCGGCTGACATCGGTTCCTCCGCTGCATTGTCTGAGATGACGGGCAGGTTGCCGGCAGCCTCGGGAGATATGATTTCCTCCACGTGCCATTCGATTTGGCAGAGTGGGAGCAGCGCGGAGAGTATGACGGATGCCAGCAGTGCCAGTCTGCGCTGACGGAAGAGGGTGTCACGGCGCATCAGCAGGGCATAAAGGCCGTAGAACACCCCTAAGAGCAATGCGGCTTTCAGTTCGTATGTCAACATTCTTTTTTAGTTTAAAGTTGAGTAGAGACGCCCCGTGGGGCGTCTTGTAACTTAAAAAAAAACAGAGTGCTTTGGTAACCACACTTTTTACTTCGTAGAATCTTGTCACGACTTGGCAAAGTTCAAACAAGTTTGACTTTGCGCTCGCTGCTCCAAGATTTCACTGTTCACTATTCACTTTCTTTCTTTCCTCCACTTTCTGCATGAGCTGCTCGAGTTCGGAGATTTCCTCCTGCGTCATGGACTCTTCCTCGGCGAAGAACGACATGAAAGCGGCTTTTGATCCGCCGAAGAGGTTGTGCATCATGCTCTGCAGGAAGTTGGACGTGTATTCACGCTTGGGTACGAGGGGGAAGTACTCGTAGGTTGTTCCGTAGGCTTTGTGTCCTACGAATCCTTTCTTTTCCAGCACCCGTATGACAGTCGACACCGTGTTGTAAGCCGGCTTGGGCTCCGGCATCTCGTTGAGCACATCGCGTGCCAGCGCCTGCTTCTTGTCCCAAAGTATGCGCATGACGGCGAGTTCTGCCGGGGTCAGTTCCTTGTAGTCTTTGTTGCTCATGATTTGTGTTCTTTCTGACGGAGCAAAGTCCGTCTTTTAGCGATAAATAGAATTTCGCTGCAAATATAGCAACTATAATTATAGTTGACAAACTATTTGATTGTTTTGTTTAGTTTATTAACTTTAATTAACAAATGAGACAATGAAAGAGTTTTTTTATTTTTGAGGAAGACTATGATTTGTCGGACTGGTCTGACCAGTCCGACCAGTCTGACTTGTCTGACCCGTCTGATTCTTTCTATACTCGACTCTTGCTTTTGTCATTTGTTCTCGTATACCTCCATTTTGTAGAAATTGTTGCTGCTGTTTTTCAATCAATTTTCTAAGCATATATGTAGCTTGGTTGATAAGTGTAATGCAAAGATTTGCGATTTCTTCGTCATCAAGTTTTTGGAGAAGGTTGTTATATTCGTTTTCAATGCGATTGCCTTTTGCATATTCTCTCATTGGAGCATATCGAGGATGGTTTGTGTCCCATTGAGTGAGTTGTCTTGTTCTTAGATAATCTTCGTAGTCAATGAGAAGTTCTTCCAGGCTTGCTTTTGCCACGTTTGTGAGTTTTATCTCTGTTTCTCGGGATGTTGTAGATGCTTTACTTCCTTCAGCAATGTTTTGTTTACCGGAACGTGCTGACTGCAGCATTTGGTCTATTGTTCTGTCGCCATGGTTCAGGTAATTCTGGGTGAAATAAAAAGTTATGTCGTAAATGATTTCAGCTACCTTATATACTCTAAGTTTCCGGTATCCGCCATTGTTCTGAAGAAAAGTTGTTTGCATAGTGTTTTTTTTTAGATTATTATTATAGTCTGACCAGTCCGACTTGTCTGACCAGTCCGACCAGTCCGACCAGTCCGACCAGTCTGACCAGTCTGACTTGTCCGACCAGTCCGACCAGTCTTTTAATTACTGGTTTGCAATGATATTGATGACCGCCACGATGTCAGAGATGTCGACGTTCTTGTCGTCGTTGACGTCGGCACGTGAGTAGGAGGCCGTTCCGGCGATGCAGTTGATGATGGCGACGATGTCGCTGATGTCGACTTTTCCGTCGCAGTTGACATCACCAATGACGAGTTCTCCTTCGGGCACGAAGCTGATTTCCTCGCACCATTCCGACTTGTTGACCTCTCCCACGGTGCGCACGCGGCAGAAGTAGGTGCTGCCCGGAGTCAGTCCGTTGAAGGTGTACTGCGTGTCAGAAGTGGAGTAGGTGAGTGTCTCCATCGCCTTGCGTCTGCCGATGCGGCTTTTCGCCTCTGTGGGCTCGGAAGTTTCGATGCCCAGCTCCTCCTCCGTGAAGGTGCCTTCGTAGATGGCGAGGTAGTTGAGGTAGATACGTGCAACAGGTGATACTCCGACACGGAATCGGGTGTCGCGTGAATTGAAGTGGAAGACTTGCTTTCCCGCTTTCTCGAAACTGAATGCTTCAGCCGTGGTTCCTGAGTTGGTGATGAATCTGACACTCCCTTCAGCCTTGGTGTTGGCGTCGAAGGGTTCCACACCGATGACGACGGTGATTTCTCCGCTTGTAGGCAAGTCGAAAGTCGGGCTGTTGATATATCCCGTAGCCGTGCTCGTTCCGATACGCAGCAGGTTGGGCGAGGTGAACAGTTTGCTTCCTGCCCATCCTTTGCTGTTTGTGATGTAGGTGGCAATTTTGGAGGACACGTCGCTCAGTCCGTTCGACTTGGAGTAGAATCCGGAGAAGTCCTCCTCGAGCATCCGGCATGTCTCGAGGTCGTGTCTGGCCACCGGCTGTTCCGTCAGTTCCAGCTCATAGCCCACGGCGTCGGCCACGGCGTCCCACTTGACGGTCCAGCTGTAGTCGCCCGCCGTTTTGCTGTCGGTGAATGCCGGTTTTCCCAGTTCTGGTCTGCAGGCCACGAATGAGATGAGCTCTCCGTCCTCCGTGATGCTGTCAATCGGCTTCTTGAGATATTTGTTGCCGTCGGCATCCTCATTGAAGAGGGTCATGGACGGCGAGGTGAACCGGCTGAACTGCGTCACTCCTTTTGTCCCCGGGAAGGGGTCGGCGGCCAATGACTCCTCGGTGAGCATGGACTGGTTGTCTGCCGGCACGACGGCGCACCGCTGGTGTGCACTGTTGGAGTTGACGTCGTTGCTGGCCCAGATGTCGTGGTCGTAGTCGATATGTGTGATGATGAGTCCGTGTCCGCTGAGTCCGGCGTCGAATCCCACGGGCTGCCGGTTCTCGAGCATGTAGAACTCATCGGGGTGGTTGTCGTTGTAGAGGATGTATGCCTCAGGCGTGGTGGCGAGTGGCTTCATGCCCGTCACCGCCGTTCTTTCCTTGAGCTCCACAGGTGTGAGCCATCCGCTGTACATCCGCTCGTAGGCGGTGAACCCGGCAGGGGTCCGTCCGTAGTTGTTGTAGCTTCCCTGGCACATCACGTCCCAGTCCATCATGCCGTTGGCGGTACCGGCAGAGGTGTTGTACATGTCGGGCAGTCCGAGGCAGTGGCTGAACTCATGGCAGGCGGCTCCGATGCCGTCGAGCTGCGTTCCTTCTTTACCATAGAGCTCACAGCTGCAGGCATAGGTGTTGATGAGTGTGCCGTCGAGCTTGAACTGAAGGGCCCTGGCTCCGAGGAAGTACTCATGGGGCCAAATGGTGTATTCCGATGCGCCGTAGTTCTGTCCGTATCCGGCGTAGATGACGAACACTTGGTCCACTTCGCCGTCGCCGTCCCAGTCGTAGTCAGCGAAATTGAGTTCCTTGTCAGCAGCCTTGCATCCTTCAATCACGATTTCCCATGGGCGGGTGTCGTTGTTGCCGCCGTTGGGGGCGCCGTAGTACGACATGGACTTCTCTGCCTTGAACGGACCGGCCACATCGAATTCAATGTCGAGCTGGCCGTAGCTCTGCTCGAGGAAGTAGTCGCGTACGGATCCTGTCATCTCGTTGTCCTTGTAGCCTTTCTGGTTGAACACCTGCTTGTAGAGGGCTGCCGGGTTAGAGACTGAGAATTTCTGTTCGTCGAACTCAATCAGGATGACCACGCCCTTCTTCTTCCCTTTGTACTCGCGCACCTCGGGCAGTCTCTTGATTTTCCGTCGCGACGACTTCTCCTGTTGCTCGTGGGTTTGCTTGCGGGCTGTCCATTGCTCAGCTATCTGCTCAGCTGTGATGTCGAAAAATTTCTTGTCGCGTTTCACGTAGTACTGTCCGTCATTGCTGCTGTAGAAGGCGAAATGCTCGTCGCCGCGGAGCGTGAGCTCAACGGTGGTTCCGTCCTTCTTCCTCATTTTCGATTTGGCGGGGTAGGCGGGCACGGCCATGCAGTCGGCAGCGAAGGCCAGTAAGATAGCTAAAAGTATGTTTTTTCTCATCTTTATTAGAAAGATTTAAAGAGGTGTACCGTCTTTGAAGACGATACACCCCCTTATTGTCAGATTAGAATAGTTGGATTATTTCTTAGTTTTGGTAATCTGCACATTGTCTTTGAGTGGATAGCGGTCTTTCTTCTCTATCTTCTTTGCGTTGTACTTGCGAACGAGGCCGGTCCAGTTGTTGATGGCAGTAACACGTCTACGTGCGTCGGATGTAACGGCTTCTGGCAGAACCAGTTTGAACCCGTCTTCAACACCAGCGTAATATCCGCCGTCGTCATCGAAGAGCATCCCCTGATAAATTGTACCCTTCTTTGTCTGGAAAGTCGGAAGAGTTATAATTCCATTCTCCAGCTTTCCGAAATAGCCATTTTCTTTCAGAGTTGCGAAGTCCGCTTGCTGCAACGAATATCCTCCGTTTGATGCAATATAGATGACTCCAGATCCCCAGTTCAGACCGGTGGACTGAGCTTGAATAAACACTCCTTCTGGATCGGTTGCGTCAATCTCGATGTTGGCAGGTGTGTATGTTGCATCAGGATCGTCTGCTGCAATCGATGGGTGTACACCCGGTGCGTATGGATTCACGATTCTGTAAAGTCCGGGAGTTTCTGCATTCTCCTGCACTTCCACCTCGTACGGCCCTATGGCAGCAGGAGCTTCATCATTTCTGGTATAGACAGTCTTGAGGAAGGGGTCGGTGTAGAGTCCGATTCCGAGCGACTGCCAAGGATTGGCATCGCCTTTTCCGTAGTACTCGAAGTTTGCAGAAGAGACAGCCTTTGCCTTTCCGTCTTCATCGATAACGACGAGAATCACCTGTAGTTTTCCGGTGAGATCCTCTGGAATCTCCACAAGGATGTTGTCCATGTTGGTGAGGTCGAGTTCCTGTGCTTCCAGTTCTCCAGCCTCGATGGCGTCAGCCACTGCGTCGGGATCGGCATCAGCTCCGATGACAACTCCCTTGACTGTTGACGAGAGTGCGTCCTCTCCGAGTGTTGCAGAAACCACTGCATACGGCTTTTCCTCAAGGTTGGTGAAGATACCCTTATGCTGAATCTCGAGCGAGAAGTCTTTCGGTTCGTATCCAGGGAATGTAATGGTTACTATGTCAGACTCGGTGTCCATCCAATAACCGCCTCCCGCTTTGGCAATCCAGAAAACTGGTGCAATCTGAATGATTCCAGGTGTGCCATCTTCCTGATATTCCAAAACAATATTGTTTTCCAGTACGGCACCATCGTCATAATGGAGGATTGGATGCTCCATTACTGCATAATCTTGGTATTGTTTAAAGTAATATCCTGTGTTGAATGGAGCATAATATACGAGGTCGTCCCGTGGTATTTCAACTCCATTAACCTCTTCTCCTGCTTTGAGAATCCTGATATCAAGATTTAAGGTGCGTGTTTCATCAAAGGCTGGTTGTCCGAAGCTACCCCAAGGGTCAACCACGCGATAGATGTTCGGGTCGACGGTGTTGTGTAAAATCGTGACTTCGCATGATTGTCCTAAAAAGAAGTTGTCGGTGAAACTACCTATTCCTACAGTCTCGAACGGTGCAGGTACGCCAACAATGAAGTAGAAGCTGTGGTCGCCCCACTGTGTGGTGTACTGAGGGTTGGGAGTGTTCGTCTGCTCCTGTGCTTTTCTTGGAGCGGATTTCTTCTCTACCTCAGTAGAGTCTGCCGCAGTTGGGTCTTCAGGCAGCACGAGCTCTTCCGGCTCGATGGCATCGTCCACGATATAGATGGAGCCGGTTTTGAAATCGTCGTAGGCCCACTTGCTGGCGTCGAAAGTGACGACTGCGTTGGCGGTAGCCGCTCCTGCGGGGAATGTGACGGTCTTGGTCTTCAGGGTGAAGACGGTGTCTTGAGGGTCGATGAGTCCCAGTTGTACGGTGAGCTCGTTGTCTGTCTTCTGACGGGAAACAGGAATGGTGATTTCCGTCTCGTCGAAGTCTTCGAGGTCGAAGTCATGGCTGAGATCTTTGCTGAAATACACCTGGTCGGTGTCTATCTTTGCAGGCGTGTAGCTCTTGTATTCATCCGCACAGGATGCGAAGAGCAGGCCTACAAGCATCAGCATCAGACTGTAATTGATATATTTTTTCATATGCTGTGGTTTATTAATTAGTTTGTTTATGATGGGGATTCCATTGCCATCGGGGCAATGGAATTCCCCTTAATGCAATTTATTACTCAGTCCAAGGCGTGTAGAGGTCAGACGGGTCGGGGTTGTTCCATCCCACGACGGCCTTGTTCACGTTCTCCTCGCTGCGGATAAGCACGAAGTTCATCCATGCCGGACGTCCCACGGTGTTCAAACGTGCGGTGCTGTAGAAGTTAGTGCCGGGGTATCCGCGGGTCACTGACATGTTCAGACGCTTGATGTCGAAGAAGGTCTGTCCTTCGCCCCAGAGCTCAACTCGCTTCTGGAACACGATTTCGTCGATGAGATCGACTGCCTGGCCGATGTTGTAGTTCGGGTCGCGGTAGTTCTTCATGAAGTCGATGCAGAGCTGTTTTCCCTGCTCAGGGTTCTGGTGAGCTGCAGCCTCAGCCTCGATGAAGTACATCTCCTCCACGCGCATGACAGGATATGCTGATGCAGCGCCTACGTTGTAGTCATTTACGTTTCCAGCGTTCGGGCGGAACTTCAGCGCTGCGAGCGGTGTCATGTTCTCGTTGATTGCCGCCTCGGTGCCAGGAATCAGACGGTTCAGAGCCCTGAGTGGTGACTCAGCCGGTGCGAGGAACTCGAGCTTACGGAAGTCCGTGTTGCTGATACGGTCGTACATGCGCTGGTCGATGACGTTGTAAGGCATGTTAGCCTCTGCGAAACCAGTGTATCCGAATGTGGTCTGGTTGGACAGCCAGGAAGTCCAGTTGATGATACCTGAAGAAACGGTGTCGTCCTCCTTGGTCTGCTGAGAACCCCACATCCATTTGCTGATGGTGTTGAAGCCTGTGGACGGGTCGAGGCAGTCATCCTCTGTCATAGGCTGCACGCGGGCGTTGTCGATGGCCAGACGGGCATATTTCTGAGCGTTGGCATAGTCCTCCACCCACATGTACAGACGGGCTTTCAGACCGTATACACATGCCAGGTCGGGCAGGGTGTTGTTGTGGTAGTCCGTCAGGTTGACGATGAGTTTCTCTGCGTTGTCGAGGTCGGAGAGGATGAAGTTGAACATGTCCTCACGCTTGGCGCGCGGGTTGTTCATCGTCTCTTCCACAGCCATGCTCTCGGTTACGATTGGCACGGTGAGGTTGGTCACTACGTTTCCGTCCTTGTTCTTTCCGTCCGGGAACTTGTCGTTGGGCAGGAACTCATAGGTACGAGCCAGGTCGAGGTAGGCGAGTGCACGGAAAGCGTATGCTGATCCGAGCCATCCCAGCTGCTGGTCGGTGGCGTTGTCAGGGTCAACCGCACCGATTGCTGTGTTGATGGTGAGCACGAATCCGTAGTAGTAGTTGAACACGTACTGGCAGAACACATATCCGTCTCCTTGGTACTTGTTCTGAGCCCAGTAGTAGAAGTGGGATGCATAGTTTGTCTTGTCGTGTCCCATATCACCGGTCATCAGGTCGCGGATGTACATGTTGGCTCCGTATCCGAATGGATAGTGCCATCCACGGTCCACGATGGCATCATCATAGTGATTGAAATAGGCTGGCATGGCCAGAACGGCAGCCTCAGTTGCCAAAGTGGAGTTCTCCACCTGTTTCTGTGTGACGGTTGCTGATTCAGGCTCGGTTTCGTCGAGACAGCCCACGAGGGTGGTTGCCCCGATGCCAAGTGCCGCGAAAACTAATATTTTATTGAAATATTTCATACGTCTATACTTTTTTATGTAACGTTTTTATATTAGAATGTAACAGTGATACCGCCAGAGATGGTGCGGATGGGCTTGTAGTAGGTGTTGGTCACACTTCCTGTGATGCTCTGACGCGGGTCGAGACCCTGACGCTTTGACCAGAGCCATACGTTGTCGGCTACGCCGTAGATTCTCAGGCCTTCCAGTCCGATGTGACGGAGAATGCTCTTCGGGAAAGAGTAGCCGAGTGTGATGTTGGCCAGTGAGAGGTAAGAGGCGCTGGTGAGCCAGCGGTCTGTTCCGGCTGCCATGTAAGAGTCCTCCACCTGGAAGCGAGGAACATTGCTTTCTGTGTTCTGCTCCGTCCATGCCTTGAGGATGTCCTTGTGGAGTGCGTGACCTGCTCTGGCGTCCATGAGGCCGGCGTATGTGCCGTCGTACACCTTACCGCCAAGCTGATACTGGAAATCAACAGAGAAGTCGATGCCCTTCCACTTCAGGGCTGTACCGAATCCACCATATACGTCTGGAAGCATATCGCCGCAGATGTAGTAGTCACCGTCGTTGTAGGTTGTGGTAGTGGTAGTGCCGACAATCTTGCGGTGCTTCTCGCCGTTGAAGGTTGCAGGGTCTTCAATTTTGTTGCCCTTCTTGTCGTAATAAATGTCGTTGTCGTTTTCGTCCTTCTCGTAAACGTTCATCAAGAAGAGGGTCTCACCAGTTTCTTTATCCACGCCCGCATATTTCTTTGTCCAGTAAGAGTAGCGTGACTTGCCTTCTGTGTAGAAGTAGCTGCCGGAAGAATATCCGTAGCGCTGGATTTCGTCGTACCAAGACTTGCGCTGCTCAGCGAGCTTGGTGATTTCGTTGTGGTTGGTGGTGAAGTTGAGGTAAGCCGACCATGTGAAGTCACGGCTGCGGATGATGTCGCCCTTGATGTCGAACTCGATACCGTTGTTCTTCATGTTACCCACGTTGTCGTACTGGCCGCTCCATCCGTAAGTGACAGGGAACGGTACCCATGAGAGCATATCCTTCGTGGTGTTGTTGTAGTACTCCACAGTACCGCTGAGGCGTCCGTTCCAGAAGCTGAAGTCGATACCTACGTTGAACTTACCGTTCTTCTCCCAGGAGATTACCGGGTTACCGTGGTCGGCTGGCACGATGGCCACGTTGTCGTTGGAGTTCACGATAGTGTAAGTCTTGATGTACTGGTAAGAACCGATGTAGTCGTTACCGTTCTCACCGTAGCTCATCTTAAGCTTGAGTTCGTCCACCCACTTGGCGTTGAACCACTTCTCCTTGTTGATGAGCCATCCGGCACCGATTGACCAGAAGGTACCCCAGCGGTCAGACGGGTGGAAACGGGATGAACCCTGGCGGAGGAGAGAGAATGAACCGAAGTAGCGGGTGTCGTAGTCGTACATGATACGTCCGAGCCACGACTCTGTGTTGTAGTGCGACTTGCTGGAGTTGGCAGAACCCATGATCACAGCTCCGTTCAACTCTGTGTTGTACACTGAGAACTGGTTGTTCTTGTAAGCGCTGAGTCCGTAGCCGTATGTGTTGTAGTACTCATGACCGATCATCACGTCGAAGTTGTTCAGGCCGAATGAGTGGTTCCAGTTCACACGCTGCTGGTAGTTCACGCTCCAGGTGCGTCCGTGGCTCTTGTAGGCCTGGCCCTTCAGGTTGGCATACTGACCGAAGAACGGATTAGTGGTCTCTGTGCCTCTGTACTCGTCGAGATATACGTTGTTGATGGAGTAAACGGTGAAGCCGAGCGGGAGCGACAGTTTCAAGGTTCCGGTTCCGTTGAAGGTGTTGCCTTCGGTGTTGTTGATGTTCAGTCTGTTGGCTGAGATCGGGTTACCCTGGCTGAGGTAAGGACGGAATGAAGTGACCGTACCGTCACCATAGTCGTAGCGGATCATGCGTGAGGTGGGGTCGTAGATGATCTTACCGTTCGCGTCGCGGATGTACATCGGGTAGATAGGTGCGATGTTGGTGAATGCGAATGCGTTGCCAGATGAGCCTGAGCTACCGTCATCTCCGAGTGCGTTCTGGTTGTAGTGAGAGTAAGCGGCGTTTATTTCCACGTTCAACCAAGGCTTGATCTGGTAGTCGGCCTTCAGTCGTGAGGTGAGACGCTTGTAGTCTGAAGCGGCTGCGATACCCTCGTTGTCGAGGTAGTTGAAAGAAGCGTAGTAGTTGCTCTTGTCTGTGCTACCCGTTGCAGAAACGGTGTATTCCTGACGAAGCGCGTTGTTGTACATCTCGTCTTCCCAGTCGTCGGGAGTGAGGTAATACTGCTGGCCGCCGCGGGTCACCACGTTTCCGAGGGTCGCGTTCGGGTTGAGCTTGCCGTCAGCACCGATCATATACTGTCCTGCAGGCACATTATATACATTATATCCGAGACCGAACACATTGTCGTCAATCAGGACGCCGTTGGCCCATTTCCATGCTTCTTCAGGAGTGTAGCCGAGGCCGTTCTGTGCATAGCGGTTCAGACCGCTGTACCATACCTCATAGTATTTTGCCGGGCTCTTGATGACCTTGTACTCAGGCATGGACTTGCTGTTGGAACCCCACTTGGCGTCCACCGTGAACTTGGCAGCCTCGCCGCGCTTTCCTTTCTTGGTGGTGATGAGGATGACACCGTTACCACCACGCGCACCATAGAGGGCAGAGGAAGCAGCGTCCTTGAGGACCGTCATGCTCTCCACGTCGATCGGGTTGATCTGGTTGAGGTCGCCGTCGAATGGTGAACCGTCGAGCACGATAAGCGGAGACAGGCCGGCGTTGATGGAGTTGACACCACGGATGCGGATGGTCGGGGTGGAACCCGGCTGGCCGGATGCGGTGTTGATCTGGATACCGGATGCCTTACCCTTGAGAGCGTCGATGGCGTTGGTCACCTGGGTCTTGTCTATTTCCTCAGAGCCCACCACTGCAGCGGAACCCGTGAAGGCCGACTTCTTGGCTGTACCGTAGGCGATGACCATCACCTCGTCGAGCTGCTTGTGGTCTGTCTTCATGTACACCTTCATGCCCGGACGGATGGCCACGTTGTGGTCCTCCATGCCGAGGTAGGTGATTGTCACAGCGCTTGCGCTGTTTGGCACATTCTGAATCACGAAGTTACCGTTCACGTCAGATGTGGCTCCCATGTTGGTGCCGTCTACGCGGATGGTAGCTCCCATGATGGGTTCGCCCGTCTCTTCCTCGTAAACGGTACCGTTAACGGTCTTCTGGGCGAATGCCATACCCACTGACAAGAAGCAGAGGGTAAGAATCAAGCATAATTTTTTTCCCATTCCTTTTAGTTTTAGTTAATAATTAATAATTGTATTTTTTTCCTTTGACTTTATTGGGTTATCTTTTGTATGGATTGAATGAACGCCGTCACGGCTTTGTCGTAAATACCATATTCCTTACTAATCGACCATTAATTTTTGGATTTCTTTGCATTTTGTCTGCAAAAAGCCCAATTTTCTTAAAGATTTTTAGTTATTCGTGCAAATTTATGAAATATTATTTAAAAAACAAAATAAATTAACAATAAAAGCTCTTTTTTGATGAATCTGCAACATTTTTGACGTTTTTTTGTTTGTTCTGCATATTTTTTGAATAAAAACTGCATTTTTTTGTTGCATTTTGATTTTTGACATTTTGACTTGTGTAGTTAGGGTGCAGAAAAAAGGAAAAATGATGAAAAATGGTTATTTTTGGTTTTGGCCTTTTCTGTTTGCCAGGCAAAAAAGTCAGCCATAGCAGACTATCTTCTTGTCTTCTCGTCTTCTTGTCTTCTCATATCTGCTATTTTGCATGCAAATAATTTGGAATTTGCGGCAGGATTGACTAATTTTGCACAAACAAATCTTTTATATAATGAGAAAAATCATAAAAATCATGGCTTTCAGCGCAATCATGGCGGGAGCGACCAGCGACGCTGCCGCCCAGAACGACAATTTCGAGTACAACAACGAGCGGTTTGCCGACCTGCAGATGCTCCGCTACCAGGTGAAGGGGTTCGACCAGCTTTCCTTGAAGCAGAAGACCTTTATATATTACCTCACTGAGGCGGCAATGTACGGACGCGACATCCTCTACGACCAGAACGGACGTTACAACCTGAGGATCCGACGCATACTCGAGGATATCTACACCAGCTACGACAACCCGCTGGGCAACTGCCTGAACCAGAACCCCGACGTGGCCATCAAGGAGAAGAATGACTACGAGGCCTTCGTCACCTATCTGAAGCGTGTATGGTTCTCCAACGGCATACATCATCATTACGGCAGCGAGAAATTCGTGCCAGGCTTCTCCAAGGACTGGTTTTTGAGGGAAGCGGGACGCGTGATGCTCGAGGACGATGCCTTGAAGCCTTACCAGCAGCAGCTTGGCGAGATCGCTGACGTGATGTTCAACCCTGACATCATGCAGAAACGCGTGAACCTGGCTGACGGGGAGGACCTCGTACTCACTTCCGCAGGAAACTACTACCAGGGCGTGACGCAGGCCGAGGCCGAGGCATTCTACGAGCAGCAGCGCGACGCCAACGACCCGCACCCCGTGATGTACGGCATGAACAGCAGGCTGGTGAAGAAGGACGGCAAGGTGCAGGAACTCGTGTGGACGACCGGCGGACTTTATGGCCAGGCACTCACACGCATCGTCGACTGCCTGAAGAAGGCAAGACCCTTCGCCGAGGACAAGGACCAGCAGGCTGTCATCGACAAGCTCGTGGAGTTCTACACCACAGGCGACCTGCGCACTTTCGACGACTACACCATTCTCTGGGCAGCCAACACCGCGCCGCAGGTGGACTTCGTCAACGGTTTCACCGAGAGCTATGGCGACCCGCTGGGCATGAAGGCGTCGTGGGAGAGCATCGTCAACTTCAAGGACCTCGGCGCAACCAAACGCACGGAGACGCTGTCGGCCAACGCACAGTGGTTTGAGGACCACTCGCCCGTGGACAGCCGCTTCAAGAAAGAGAAGGTGAAGGGCATCAGCGCCAAAGTCATCACCGCTGCCATTCTCGGAGGCGACCTCTATCCTTCTACAGCCATCGGAATCAACCTGCCCAACAGCGACTGGGTGCGTAAGGAGCACGGCAGCAAGTCCGTCACCATCGGCAACCTCACGGAGGCATACAACCTGGCGGCAAAAGGAAACGGATTCCGCGACGAGTTCATCGACGACCCGGAGGTGATCAAGCTGGTGGACAAATATGCCGACGTCACCGACGACCTGCACACCGACCTTCACGAATGTCTGGGACATGGCAGCGGAAAACTGCTCGACGGCGTGAGCCCCGACAGCCTCAAAGCCTACGGATCGGCGCTGGAGGAGGGCAGGGCAGACCTCTTCGGACTCTACTACGTGGCTGACCCGAAGATGGTGGAGCTGGGACTCACCCCCGACATGGAGGCCTATAAGGCGCAGTACTACACCTATATGATGAACGGACTGATGACACAGCTCGTGCGCATACAGCTGGGCAACGACATCGAGGAGGCGCACATGCGCAACCGTGCATTCGTGGCACGCTGGTGTTATGAGAAGGGTAAGGCCGAGAAGGTGGTGGAACTCGTGAAGAAAAACGACAAGACCTACGTGCGCATCAACGACTACGAGAAGCTGCGCGGACTCTTCGGACAGCTGCTCGCCGAGGTGCAGCGCATCAAGAGCACCGGAGATTATGCGGCGGCACAGGCCCTTATCGAAGGCTATGGCGTGAAGATAGACCCGGAACTGCACAAGGAGGTGCTCGAACGCTACGAGAAACTCAACCTCGCGCCTTACAAAGGCTTCATCAACCCGGTCTACACGGCCGTGAAGGACGCTGCAGGAAACATCACCGACGTGAAGGTGACCTACAGCGAGGGCTATGCCGATCAGATGCTCCGCTATTCAAAGCAGTACGCCACTCTTCCGTTGGTGAATGAATAAGCCCAGTAGAGACGCGCCGTGGCGCGTCTTGTAACTTTCCCATTGCCAACAGCAATCCATACAATTTAGGCAGGTTCTAAAAATTAGCTTTAGGCTGTGTTTAGACTATTTTTGAGCAGATTTGCCCGCAAACTCGCAGAAGCGTAGCGAGC
>CAMOTI010000132.1 GCA_946625675.1 uncultured Prevotellaceae bacterium
AGCCCTTCCTGCAGGGCCTGGAATCCGCATGCACCGTGCGGGTCGCAGAGATAGCCTGTCTGTTTGTACACCTGCTGAATGGTCTGGGCGATGAGCTCGTCGGAGTAAGTGGCACCGCTGATGTCTTCGCAGATTTGCTGGTGGCTTTTTCCGTAGAGTTCATATACTCTGGCGAAGTTCGAAGGGTCGCCCACGTCCATGGCGTTGGCGATGGTCTGCACAGAGGGTTTGGGACAGTATTGTCCTGTCTGCAGGAACTGGAAGAAGATGTCGTTTGCGTTGTTTGCAGCGATGAACCGCTTGATGGGCAGCCCCATCTTCTTGCCGAAGAGCCCGGCGCATATATTGCCGAAGTTGCCAGACGGAACGCAAACGACGAGATTGTCGGCTTTGCCCATGCGCTTCATCTGTGAGTAGGCATTGAAATAATAGAACGCCTGGGGCAGGAAGCGCGCCACGTTGATGGAGTTGGCGGATGTGAGCTTCATGTGCTGGTTGAGCTGCTGGTCCATGAATGCCGACTTGACGAGCCGTTGGCAGTCGTCGAATACACCGTCCACCTCGATGGCGGTGATGTTCTGTCCGAGTGTCGTGAACTGGCACTCCTGTATGGCGCTGACTTTTCCTTTGGGATAGAGCACATAGACATGGATTCCGTCGACTCCGAGAAATCCATTGGCAACTGCCGAACCGGTGTCTCCCGAAGTGGCGACGAGCACGTTGACTGTCTGTCCCTCGTTCCCTTCCTTCTTGATGAAGTACTGGAGCAGACGTGCCATGAACCTGGCTCCCACATCCTTGAATGCGAGAGTTGGTCCATGGAAAAGTTCGAGTGAGTAGATTTTCTCAGTGACGGGCACGACCGGGCAGTCGAATGCCAGTGTGTCGTAAACGATGCGTTTGAGGTCGTCGGCGGGCACGTCTTCTCCGAAAAACGCGTCAGCCACGGTGTATGCGATTTGCTGGAATGTCAGGTCCTGAATGTTGTCGAAGAATTCCTTCGGCAGTGGCTTGATCCGCTCCGGCATGTAGAGTCCTTTGTCTTCAGCAAGCCCTTTCACCACGGCTTTCTCGAGAGTAGCGAGGGGCGCTTGCTTGTTGGTGGAGTAATATAGCATATTTTTATAGGTTGAATGAGTTGAATGGGGTTAATGTGGTTAGTCGTCCATGAGTGCGTTCATGAACTCGTCTTTCTGTAGCAGTCCGTATGAGCCTGCCTTGCATGCGTCCTCGTCGAGAGTCTGCACATCGTCGGGCTTGACTCCCGGCTTGTAGATGAGGAACGGTACGGGCTCGTTAGTGTGGGTCCTGTGTGCCACAGGGGTTGGGTGGTCGGGCAGGATGGCGATGGCGACGTCTTCTCCGATTGCGGAATGCGGGTGCTCCGGGTCGAAGTCCTCGAGCTTTCCGTAAATGGCCTCGAAAATGGGCTTGACGGCTCTTAGGTCGAGGTAGTCGATTGTTCGGAGTTTGAGTTCGAGGTTGCCATCATGTCCAGCCTCGTCGCTGGCCTCGATGTGGAGATAGACGAAGTCGTCGGTCTTGAGTGCTTCGACAGCCGCTTGTGCCTTCCCCTCATAGTTGGTGTTGTAGAGTCCTGTGGCTCCTTCCACGTCGATGCATCTAAGTCCTGCCAGCTTGCCAATGCCGCGTAGGAGGTCGACAGCCGTGATGACAGCCCCTCTTTTGATAGCCGGGTAGGTCGTTGTGAGCGGAGTCATGTTCGGTCTGTAGCCGCCTGCCCATGGCCAAATGCTGTTGGCCGGGTCCTTTCCCTGCTTCACGCGTTGAATGTTGACGGGGTGGTTGCTGAGCAGTGTCTGGGACTTGCGGATGAGGTCGTTGATGAGCTCTGCCGTAGGTTGAGCCTCAGGTACTTCTGGCTTGACGAGCAGCGGCTCCCAGGGCTGCCCTGGCACGTCGTGGGGTGGTGTGCAGTTGATGCGTTTGTCTCCCCCCTTGATGACGAGCAGGTGGCGGTATTGAATGCCAGTGTAGAAATGCACTTTGTCGTTGCCCAGTTTCTCTTGCAGGAACTGGATGAGCTGGTCTGCCTCCTCGGTTGTGAGGTGTCCGGCAGAGTGGTTCTTGATGTGGTCGCCCTCAATGCAGATGAGGTTGCAGCGGATGGCCATGTCTCCGGGCTGGAGCTCCACTCCGATGCTGGCTGCCTCGAGCGGTCCGCGACCCTCGTAGACCTTCTCTTGGTCGTAACCGAGGATGGCGGAGTTTGCCACCTCGCTGCCGGGGTGGAATCCGTCGGGCACGGTCTTGAGCATGCCGCACCGCCCCATGCGGGCCAACGCGTTGATATATTTGGGGTTGGCATACTGGAGGAGTGTCTTGTTTCCAAGACTCTCCACCTTCCAGTCTGCCATTCCGTCGCCAAGTATGATGATATGCTTCATTGCTGTTTTCTGTTGTCAGTTTTCAGAGGATAGGATGCTCTGGATTTTTCTAGATGTTCTATGTATTCTAGATGTTCTGGATTCTCTAGATGTTCTGGATATTATAGATTTTCTAGGGCAGGGGAGCCTCTGTTTTACTTTTCGCAGTTGAGGACTAGATGTTGGCGATTCTCATGATGTCGGCAAAGACTCCGGCAGCCGTAACGCTGGCACCGGCACCATATCCCTTGATGAGCATGGGGTGCTCGTGGTAGCGTGCCGTCGTGATGAGGATGATGTTGTTGGAGCCTTCCAGATCGTAGAACGGATGGTGCTCGTCCACTTCCTGCAGAGCCACTTTGCCTTTCCCGTTTTCGAGTGTGGCCACGAAACGCCACTTCTTGTTTCCTGCCTCCAGCTTCTTGCGTCTTTCCTCGAAGTCAGCGTCGAGTGAAGGTAGGTTCTTCCAGAAGTCGTCGATGGTGCCTTCGAAGAAGTCGTTGGGGATGAAGAGATGTTTCTCCACGTCTTCCTGATTGAGCTTGTAGCCTGCTTCACGGCTGAGGATGACGAGCTTACGGATGACGTCCTTTCCGCTGAGGTCGATACGTGGGTCGGGCTCAGAGAAGCGTTCCTCCTTTGCCATCCTGACGGTCTGCGAGAAAGGTATGTCGGCCGAAATCTTGTTGAAGATATAGTTGAGGGTTCCACTGAGCACAGCCTCGAGTTTCTCGATTTTGTCGCCCGAGTTGACGAGGTCGTTCATTGTGTGGATGATCGGAAGTCCGGCACCCACGTTGGTCTCGTACATGTATTTCACACCTCTGTCGCGTGCCGTTGCCTTGAGTCTCTCGTAAACGGCATAGTCGGAAGATGCTGCCACCTTGTTGGCCGCCACGACGTTGATGCTGTGGTCGAGGAAGTCCTGGTAGAGACCAGCGATTCCCGGTGCTGCTGTGCAGTCGACGAATACGGAGTTGAAGATGTTCATTCCGATGACCTCTTTCCTTATGGTGTCTTCGTTTCCGCCCGGATGCTTAGCCAGCTCCTCTCGGAAGTTCTCGAGGTCGATTCCGTCGCGGTTGTAAATGGCTCCGGTGACGTCGATGATGCCTACGACGTTGAGTTTGAGGCGGCGTTCCTTCATGAGGATCTCGCGCTGCTGCTTGATTTGCTGAATGAGTGATCCACCTACTGTGCCTGTGCCGCAGATGAATAGGTTGAGTACCTGATATTCCGACAGGAAGAAGCTGTCGTGCAGCACGTTGAGTGATTTGCGGAGGAACCGGCTCTCCACGACGAACGATATGTTGGTCTCAGATGCACCCTGAGCGCAAGCGATGACGCTGATGCCGCTTCTTCCGAGCGTTCCGAAGAGCTTACCCGCAATGCCGGGCGTGTGCTTCATGTTCTCTCCTACGATGGCGATGGTGGCGAGGTTCTTCTCCTGCGCCATCTCATACATGGCTCCCATCTCAATCTCTTTCCTGAACTCTTCGTTGAGCACCTGGCAGGCCTTGTCGGAGTCTTCGTTTCTCACACCGATGGAAGTGGAGTTCTCGGAAGATGCCTGGCTGACGAGGAATACGCTGATGCCTTCTTTTGCCAAGGCTGTGAAGATGCGTCGGTTGACACCGATGACTCCCACCATGGAAAGTCCGGACACAGTGATGAGACTCGTGTTGTTGATGGATGATATGCCTTTGATGGCACGTGAGCTTTTTTCTCCTTCCGATGATATGGTAGTCCCCTTTGCTTCGGGGTTGAATGTATTCTTGATGAGGATTGGTATGTTCTTGATGCATACCGGGTAGATGGTAGGCGGATAGACCACTTTGGCTCCGAAGTGGCTGAGCTCCATGGCCTCGATATACGACAGGTGGTCGATGGTGTATGCGGAGTTGATGACCTTAGGGTCTGCAGTCATGAATCCGTCCACGTCGGTCCAGATTTCAAGGATGGATGCGTCGAGCGCTGCTGCGATGATGCTTGCCGTGTAGTCCGAGCCTCCCCGTCCGAGGTTGGTGATTTCTCCCGTCTCGTTGTCCGTTGAAATGAATCCCGGCACGACTGCGATGGGGCGTGGTGACTGCTGGTCTTTACCCAATGCGATGAAATTCTTGAACTCTTTCTTCACATTGTCGTATGTTGTACCAGTGACGAGTGTGTTCCTGTCGTTTTTCTTCTCCGTCTTGATGAAATCGAGTGCGTTATGGCAAGTTGCTCCCTGCATCATGGCTGCCACGATGCACGACGACATCCGCTCTCCGTAGCTGACGATGGCGTTGGCCGTCTTCTCAGACAGGTCGCGAATGAGATAGACTCCCTGGTAGATGCTCTTGAGGTCCTCGAGCAGCGAGTCCACGGTCTTGAGCACTTGTACCTGCTTCTCTGCGTCAGGGATGACAGCGTCGATAAGTTGGTGGTGGCGTTTCACCATTGCGTTGTACGCCTCGATATAGCGTGGCTCTCCCGCCAGCGCCTGCTGCGAAGTGTTGATGAGCTGGTCGGTGATGCCGCCGAGGGCAGACACGACTACAATCACAGGCTCTTCGCTTGCCTCTACAATCTTTTTTACACTCAGAATGCTTTCTACGGAACCCACGGATGTTCCGCCAAATTTCATTACTTTCATTTGTTTTTTTATACGTTTTATGTTTATGTAGCGTCCTGCGTCTCAGGACTCTGCGAAACGTCAGGCTCATGCTCTCCTCGTCCGGAACCACAACATCCGCAATCCGGAAAACATAGTCTGGCATCTTCCCAGTACATATAATCTTTGCAAAGTTACGATTAAGTGAGCAGAAAAGCAAATAAAACGCAGTTTTAATTTGATTTTGTCGAGCGAAAGTAACTTCGAGCGAAGCTCAAAGTTGACGATTAAGTGAGCAGAAAAGCAAATTTTGGAGCAGCAAATGTAAAATAAGCTCGCTTATTTTGCTGAGTCGCGACAAAATTCGACGCAGACAAATAAAACGCAGTTTTAATTTGATTTTGTCGAGCGAAAGTAACTTTTTTTATACTTCTCTTTTGTGTTCGGATTTCACAGAGAATTCCCTCTGCGCCAAATAATCCTTCAAATATGGGTAGTGGAGCAGGCGATGGAGTGGTTGTTTATAGAAGCTGATTGGAATTTGAACATCTGTGGTCCGCATTCAACAAAATGGACAAACGGGTGTTTCTATAGGATTCCACTTCTGTGGGGAATTTCCCACACGAATAGGAAAAATCCCCTTGAAAGATAGGAATAATCAGTTGGGAGAGTGGAAGAAAATTGGTAATTTTGCAGTGTCAAAACGAAATATTAACAATTAAACCCCTGATATGATTATGAAAAGGTACAGAAACATACTGACCGTGATTGCCATCGCGCTTTTCACAGTGCTCTGCCTGTCGAGCTGCTTCTGCTGCTATGACTACTACGACGAGCCGCTTCCGCGCCCTTACCGTTATCACTACCGCTATCATCACAGACCCTACTATTATTAATTTAAAGTGGTATTAGTTTAAATGTGAAAGTTTAAAGTTTAAAGTTTAAAGTGGACATTAGTTTGAGTATGAAAGTGGCTGTCAACAGAGAATGAAGTCCTGATTGCGGATTTTTCAGCAAACATTTTGAAGTTCAAGAAAAAATGCCTATTTTTGCAGAAGGATGAATTATTAACATATACAACCAGAAGATTATGAAAAAGATAAAACATCTACTCGCAGTGATCGCTACTGCAACCGCCATGGCAGCCCTGCTGTCGAGTTGCTGGGGATGGTACGACTGGGATGAGCCCGGCCCTTATCACCATCGTCCTCACCATCCTCACCACCATCACCGTCCCGGACCACGGTATTGATATTCCTCCATCGTGCCATAAGATTCCTCCATGGCAAAAAGATATTCAATAAAAAAACAGCGGACTTCTCCGCTGTTTTTTTGTATGTGGCAGGTTCTCTTATTTCAAATATCCGTCTCCTCCACATTTGGGACAGTTGTCCAGATAGTCGCCGATTTGGACTTCTCCTATGCCCTTGCATCGCTGACAGATGGAGGCAGGCCGCAGGTATTGTGCCGACACCCATCCGTTGAACTCTCCCACCGTAGGGTATATCACCTTGACGTAGCAGAATCCGTTGCGTTTCTTTCCCAGACTGACTGCCACCATCCCTTTGTTCATCTGGACTTTTGTGGCGGGGTCGTTTTTGTACTCGCATACGAAGCCGTAGTTTTTTCCAGGCCCTTTGCGCACGTTCACGTGGTTGCCGGTGCAGACAAATCCCCTCTGCTGTGCGCTTGCTGCCGCCATAGTCAGCAACAGCATCAATAGGATTGTAATTCTTTTCATTTTTTAATCTTATTTTTAGGTGTTATGAAATCGTGAAAATTTAGTTTCCTCAATTATATGATGAAGAGACGACGTATTGCCTCCTTCCTTTTTTGCTCGTCCTCTATCTTTCCAATATTCGTTTGTCTGTCAATGGATTCCATATATTTTTATGATTATCGTTTACAAAGATAATCTTTCTGAATGATAAATTCAAATTTTTTCAAAAAAATCTTTAGAAATGAATAAAATTCAACCAAGTAACCGTTAAATAATCTGTTGCCTCACTCATTAATTGTTGTAAATTGGTTTGCTGGCAACGAATAATAATTGTTTCCATTGCTGAAGGAGTATCGACGAAGTAATCTCGACGGTAAGCAGACAAATAATTGTAAAGTGCAGATTGCATGATGGCAATAAAGTACGTTCATTTGGTCAGAAACGGCAAATAAAGAAATCTTAACGTATTTTGTTTGGTAGTGAATGGAAAAATGCTTAATTTTGCCATTGAGAAAAGGGCCGTTCGGGATTTAGTTCCAAAAGCGGCCTGTTTTATTAACCCCAGATAAATACGTATACTATGGAAGTTGACAAAATCATGCATGACCTGGAGGCAAAACATCCGGGTGAGCAGGAGTATCTTCAGGCAGTACGCGAGGTGCTGCTGTCAGTAAAGGATGTATATAACCAGCATCCTGAGTTTGAGAAGGCCAAGATTATCGAACGTATCGTTGAGCCGGAGCGTGTGATCACGTTCAGAGTCCCGTGGGTGGACGACAAAGGCGAGGTCCATGTGAATCTGGGCTACCGCGTTCAGTTCAACAGTGCGATAGGCCCGTATAAGGGCGGCCTTCGGTTCCACCGTTCGGTGAACCTGTCGATATTGAAGTTCCTGGGTTTTGAGCAGACGTTTAAGAACGCGCTGACCACACTCCCGATGGGCGGTGGCAAAGGCGGCAGCGACTTCTCCATCCGAGGACGTAGCGACAACGAGATCATGCGGTTCTGCCAGGCGTTCATGACAGAGCTGTACAAGAACATAGGTCCTGACGAGGATGTTCCTGCCGGCGATATCGGCGTGGGCGCTCGTGAGATCGGTTATCTGTTCGGCATGTACAAGAAACTGACGCGTCAGTTCCAGGGCGTGCTGACAGGCAAGGGCCTGGAGTGGGGCGGCAGCCGCATCCGTCCTGAGGCCACGGGTTATGGCGCCATCTATTTCGTGAACCATATGCTGGCTTCGAAAGGTGACAGCATCGCTGGCAAGACCGTGGCTCTGAGTGGCTTCGGCAACGTGGCATGGGGTGCGGCAAAGAAAGCGACAGAACTGGGTGCGAAGGTCATCACCATCAGCGGTCCAGACGGCTATATCTACGATGAGGCAGGACTTGACGCAGAGAAGATCGCCTATATGTTGGAGCTGCGCGCCAGTGGCGAGGATATCTGTGAGCCTTACGCCAGCGAGTTCCCCGGTTCGGAATTCTTTGCCGGCAAGCGTCCATGGGAATGCGAGGCCGACATCTACCTGCCTTGTGCCACCCAGAACGAGCTGAATCTGGCTGACGCCGAGTCGATTCTTTCGTGGAAACCGCTGTGCGTGGCAGAGGTGTCGAACATGGGCTGTACGGCAGAGGCCTCTGAACTGTTCGTGGCGAAGAAGGTGCTGTTTGCCCCTGGCAAGGCCGTGAATGCCGGCGGTGTGGCGACGAGCGGTTTGGAGATGACGCAGAACTCGATGCGCCTGAGCTGGAGCGACCAGGAAGTGGACGACAAGCTGCACTATATCATGAAGTCCATCCATGAGCAGTGCGTGAAGTACGGTACGGAGCC
This sequence comes from uncultured Prevotellaceae bacterium, assembly GCA_946625675.1. Classification (GTDB taxonomy): domain Bacteria; phylum Bacteroidota; class Bacteroidia; order Bacteroidales; family Bacteroidaceae; genus UBA3839. Next base: position 8,531 of record CAMOTI010000132.1, read on the forward strand.
TGACGGCTACGTGGACTACGTGAAGGGCGCAAACGTGGCTGGATTCATGAAAGTGGCGAAGGCCATGATGGCGCAGGGCATCGTGTAGGGTTCGAAATTTGAGGTCTGAAATTTGAGGTTTGGCCATCCGGACGTTTTCTTTGAGATTTGAGGTTTGAGGTTTGAAATTTGGCCATCCGGACGTATTCTTTGCGATTTGAAGCTTGGTGCCTCACTTTCTGTGCCAGTTGGATTCCTGCCATGGATGACTAACGTCCCGTATTCTTGTCTTCATAAAATCGATTTAAAAGTTAATTTATATAACATTCAGTCAATTAATTAATTATTAAAAAAAGAGAATGAAAAAACTATTTTTAGCCACCTTGCTAATGATGGCTGCGGGCGTGAGTCGCGGCCAGGGGAATCTGTACGACTTGTCGGTGTATGAGAAGAAGGGATATCCGGAAGGCCTGTCGGCCTATATCGCCCAAAGCGAAGAGGGCGACGTGTTGCTCTCGATTTTCGAAGGTACGCGTATGTCACAACTGATTAACGTGGGATATGTGGACGTGAACACTTATGGAGATGCCAACGTGAAAGTGGTGCATTTTCTCGACGTGAACTACGACGGCTATCCTGACATCCTGGTGGGCAAGGACGGTCCGCGGTGCGGTCTCGCCTCTGTCATCTATAATCCTCAGACGAAGAAATACGACTACGAGACCGACGGCGTGATTCTTCAGAGCCCGCTGTTCGACCCTGCCAACAAAGTGATTTACAGTCATGGCGCCGGTAGTGCCGCCCAGTACTTCATCACCCGCGTGTTCCCCTCTGGCCAGCGTCTGCTGACTGACCGCTCCCTGCGTATCACTTCCGACCTGGCAGGCTATAACGCCAACACCGACCCTCAGTTCCGTGCCGCACATAAGTACGACATCGTGAATGCCGAGGGTAAGTATCTGAACGAAGGCTGGAACGACCGCATGAAGCTGCCCGCCGAGTGGCAGCGCCTGCTGAAGGCTACAGGCTTGGAGGAATAGTGATTTTTGAAGTTTGAACTTTTGTCTTTATTCTGACCAATAATAAAATCCGCCCCTGCTGAATCACTATTCAGCAGGGGCGGATTTTCAGTATATGATATGAGCTTGTGCTTATTCCTTGACATTGAGGTTGAGACAGAGCTCGTCGAGCTGCTTCTGGTCGATGGCTGAAGGCGCGTCGAGCATGACATCACGTCCGGAGTTGTTCTTCGGGAATGCGATGCAGTCGCGGATGGAGTCGAGTCCTGCGAAGATGCTGACCCAGCGGTCGAGTCCGTAGGCGAGTCCTCCGTGTGGCGGCGCTCCATATTTGAAGGCGTTCATCAGGAATCCGAACTGCTCCTGTGCTTTCTCCGGCGTGAAGCCGAGTATCTCGAACATCTTCTCCTGCAGCTGCGGGTCGTGGATACGGATAGAACCACCTCCGACTTCCACTCCGTTGCATACCATGTCGTAGGCGTCGGCGCGAACGGCAGCCGGGTCTGTGTCGAGCAGATGGATGTCCTCGTCCATAGGATGGGTGAAGGGGTGGTGCATGGCCATGAGCCGCTGCTCTTCGTCGCTCCATTCGAACATCGGGAACTCAGTGACCCACAACAGTGCGAACTTGTTTTTGTCGCGTAGTCCGAGTCGCTCACCCATCTCGAGACGGAGCTCACAGAGCTGCTTGCGTGTCTTCATGGCGTCGTCGCCAGAGAGGATGAGGATGAGGTCGCCCGGGTTTGCCTGCATCTTCTCTTTGAGTTGCTGCAGGATAGTCTGGTCGTAGAATTTGTCGACGCTGGACTTGACGGTGCCGTCGTCCTGAACGCGAGCATACACAAGTCCTTTGGCTCCGATTTGCGGACGCTTGACGAAGTCGGTGAGCTGGTCGAGCTGCTTGCGGGTGTAGACGGCGCATCCTGGAGCACAGATACCTCCGATATATGCCGCATTGTCGAATACGGGGAAGCTGCCGGTCTTGAGAATGTCGTCGAGCTCCACGAACTCCATACCGAATCGCATGTCCGGCTTGTCGCTGCCGAAGCGGCGCATGGCCTCAGCCCATGGCAGGCGTAGGAACGGCTGATCGAACTCCACGCCGCGGAGGGTCTTGAAGAGGTGCTTGGCCATTCCCTCGAAGGTCTGGATGATGTCTTCCTGGGTGACGAACGACATCTCGCAGTCAATCTGTGTGAATTCCGGCTGGCGGTCGGCACGCAGGTCTTCGTCGCGGAAGCATTTCACGATTTGGAAATAGCGGTCGAATCCAGACACCATAAGCAGCTGCTTGAGTGTCTGCGGGCTCTGAGGCAGGGCGTAGAACTGTCCTGGGTTCATTCGTGAGGGCACGACGAAGTCGCGTGCTCCCTCCGGAGTTGAACCGATGAGCATAGGTGTCTCGACCTCGAGGAATCCGAGGTTGGACAGGTAGTTGCGCACCTCGATACACATACGGTGTCTGAGTTCCAGATTCTTGCGTACTGCCGTACGGCGCAGGTCGAGGTAGCGGTATTTCATCCTTATGTCGTCGCCTCCGTCGGTGTTGTCCTCAATGGTGAACGGAGGTATCTCGCTCTCGTTGAGAATGTTGAGTTTTGATGCGATGATTTCGATGTCGCCGGTCGGGATGTTTTTGTTCTTGCTGTATCGTTCGTTGACGGTACCTTCCACTTGGATGACGAACTCACGTCCGAGCTTGTTGGCAGCCGCGCAGAGTTCGGCGTTGGTTTCCTCGTTGAACACGAGCTGTGTGATGCCATAGCGGTCGCGCAGGTCGACGAAGGTCATGGCACCCATCTTGCGTACTCGCTGCACCCATCCCGCCAGCGTAACGCTTTCGCCGGCGTTGGTCAGTCGCAGTTCTCCGCATGTTTTCGTTCTGTACATATATTCTTATTTTTTGATTGTTTATGATATTTTCCGCAAAGTTACGAAAAATAAAGTGAAAAGTGAAAAGTGAAAAGTGAAAAGTGTGTTTATTTACCGTAAAAATATAAGTTACCTCGTTATGATGAAGGCAAGATAAGATAAGTGAAAAGTGAAAAGTGTAGTTACTTTTGGTGATGGCATTCGAATTGCTTTCGTTGCGGATGTTTTATTTTAACGTGAGTTTGACGAATTATAGAATAAAGCAAGTTGGTTATCTACAGCTCTTTCCATATAGACGCATGGCTTCTTTTTTTTTCTTCACACGAATGTTCATGAATGCCCACGAATTATCATGAATTAATATTTTTAATTGTAGTACTTTCTTCGCCCGTTCTGTTTCAGTCGAAGAGTTGGTCGAGAGTCAATTGGAGCTGTACGATGTCGGAGTATATGTTTTTTCTTACTCCGTAGGTTGTGATGAATGTTGTCAGGAAAGCCGCTTTGGTTTTGGTCTGTTCCCTGAAGAGTGCCATTCTCTGTCGCAGTTTCTGTTCGTATTCTTTTGTGATGGTATATTCTTCTTGTGAGAACTTCATTTCACACAGGTATATATATGGGTCTTCTCGTGCGATAATGAGGTCAATTTGTTGGTTCGATGATTCTTTTTGTGGATTGTCCTCTTTGATGTCCTTTCTGCCCCTTTGTTTATTCATGTTGGATGTTCTCTCACTTCTCCAGGCACTCACGGTAGTGAGAATACCCGATATGCCGAGATGCTGTATGACTTTGTCCACATGTGTGTTGACGAGCAGTTCGAACGTGAGCCCTTGCCATATTTTCACGGCATTACTATTGATTTTTTTTTGCCAGTAGGGATTGATGGGTGGTCTTGTTCCTTCCACAAACGAGAAGTAGAATAACGTGAAGAAGTCCACAATTTTGTATATGATTCCTTTTTTCTTTTTCCCGTATTGTTGTTGTCCCATGATGAAGTCGCATCTTTCAAGGTTTTCAAGTCTGGACGAGAGCGTTCCTCCGTTTGATTTTGTGATATCGGAAATTTGTTTTCGTGTCAGTCCTTCCCGGTGTTCAACCAGCGTACGGACGATTTCGATGTAGCGTTCAGCATCCTTGAAGAGTACATGGAATAATTCTGCTATTTCTCCTTTCAATTTTGCTTGCGGAGTGAAAAACAGTTCGTCGATATTTTGTGGCAAGTCTTTCTTGGGTTCCATCAGGCTGAGGTAGTAGGGTGTACCTCCGACATACATATAACATTGTGCAATCGTGTATCTATTCCACATACATCCTTCTTGGCGTAGGTATTCCTCCGTCTCTGCCAGCGTGAATGGCTTCAGATAAATTCGTGAGGTGATTCGTCCATGCAGTCCTCCTTGGTTCTCAATAATTTTGTCCACCATCCAAGATGTTGCAGACCCGCATGCCACGAAGAGAATGTCGTCTCGCAGTGCTGCCCATGTGTTCCAGAAGTCTTCGAGAGCAGAAACAAACTCTGACGCATAAGTGTCAATCCATGGCATCTCGTCAAAAAAGATGACCTTCTTCCCTTTTGTCTTGCTTTGTTTGATCATTTCTTGCAATGCGTCGAAAGCATGATACCAACTGTCCACTTTCGGAAGATAGCTTAGTTTCCCTTGCTCTTTCAGGTTGAGTGCGAATCGTTCGAGCTGCCTTTCTTTTGGTGCTTTATGAGACCCGATGAACCTGAACGTGAATTTTCCTTCAAATGTTTTGTTCACGAGAAAGGTTTTTCCAATGCGCCTTCGTCCATATAGAATAGCAAATTCCGATCGTTGGGAATTGTAGCATCGCATCAGTTCTTGTTGCTCTTTTTTTCTGCCTATTAATTTTTCCATGTGCCTGTGATGATGATCGATGCAAATTTATGAAAAATCCTTTGTTTAAGCAAGCTTTTTGTTGAAAAATCAGCTAAAAGTGGTAAAATTTGATAGATTTGGCTGATTTTGTCGGATAAAAATCAGCTAAAAGTGGTGAAAAATGATAGATTTGGCTGATTTTGTCGGACAAAAATCAGCTAAAAGTAGTGAAAAATGATAGATTTGGCTGATTTTAATTGCAGGATGGTGTGTTTTGGATAAGAGTGTTTTGACGGTTGGTTGAGATGATTTTTTTTAAAAAAATATAAGGTGTGTTGAATCAAAGACTTAGCTACGATTATTACACTTTTTCAAGCGACTTTTTGGTGGATTGTTACACTTTTTCAAGCGAGTTTTGTTCGCAAAGATATGTTTTTCTTGTGAATCGGACAAGGTAAGGGCTGTTTTTTGCCGAATTTTTCAATGGTCAAGATCTTGAAAATGCCGAAATTCTCAATGAAAAAGCCCCGCCGGGGAATGGCAGGGCTATTGTGTGATGAAGATTTCGCTTTATTGAGTTTAGTTTCCGTCCGGCTTTACGGCGTCGGTGAAAGGTCCTTTCACCCAGTGGAACAGCTCGAAGCTGTCGGGCTGGGCCGGGTTGAACGGCTGGAAGGACGGTTTGATATGAGAGACAATGGGAAGGTTGAGATCCTTGATCCCCATGACCACCATCTTGGAGATTTCGTATGCTCCGTAGGGGTTGAAGTGGGTGTTGTCCTCGAAGGCTTTCATCTGTCCCGGGTAGGTGTGAGCCGGATAGTGGACGAGTGAGCGCTTGGAGTTCTCCACGCCGAGCGTCTCGAAGAACGTGCGTGTCATGTCGTGCAGTTCGATGACCGGCACCCCTTCCCGTTTTGCCACGGCACGCATGGCGTCGGGATAGTCGCCGTGAGTCTCGCGGATGCGGGCGTTGTTGTCGAAATTGCGTCGCTGTGTCGGGGTGACGAAAACGATGGCGGCTTTCTTAGCGCGGGCCTCGTCGATGAAGATCTTGAGGTTGCGCGAGAAGTCGTACCATGCACCGGAACCTGGCTGCTTGGCTTTCTGGTCGTTATGCCCGAACTCCACGAAGATGTAGTCGCCTTCCTTTGCGAGTGACAGGATTTTCTTGAGGCGGTTCTGCGCGATGAAGCTGCCGGCTGACTCTCCGCTCTCGGCATAGTTTGCCACTGCGGCCTGGTCGTCGAGCCAGTTGGTGAAGATCTGTCCCCAGCTGGTCCAGGGTTCGCAGTCCTGGTCCACGACAGTGGAGTTTCCACAGAGGAAGAGGGTGGGGATGTCCATGCTTGCCGGCTCGATCTTGATGGACGAGCATGCCGGCTGCTCACCGGTGATTTCGATGGTGAGTTTGTCGTCCCAGTTGAGCTTCGACTTCTCGCGGTCCTTGATTTTCACGCGGTCCACCACTTTCGTCTCGCCGTTCTTGTCGGTGCCCCAGATGTCGGTGTTGCGCTTGTTGACGATGAAAGATACGGTCTTGTACTCGCCTTTCTTCGTCTGCAGGTCCTCCACGAAGAGTCTGCGTGACTCGGCACGCACGACGGTGTTGCCGGCCTGCTTCTTGTTTCCGAGCGTGACAGTCACTTTATAGTTGCCGTCTGGTACGTTGACCGACAGAAAGAAAGGAGCTGTGGCAGACGTGCCTCTATCCTCTTTCTTGAATTTCGAGTCGATGAGGGTGGACTCCTTGAGAATGTTGACAAAATCGAATCCGTAGCCTTTTTCCTTGGTGTAGATGTCGTTGGCCGTAAGGGCCTGTGCGTCCTTCTCGCGGCCGTCGAGTGAGAAGTTGTAGGTCTGCGCCTGGGCGGAGAGAGCTGCGGCTGCGATAAGGGTTGTTAGCAGTAGTTTCATTTTTTTAGTTTAGAGTTTAGAGTTTAGAGTTTAGAGGGAAGTTAGATATTTTATGATTTCTGGACTTGCTAGATTTTCTAGACATTCTAGATTTTCTAGACATTCTAGATTTTCTAGGCTTTCTAGATTTACTAGATGCTTTAGACTTTTAAATATCCTTGGCTTTTGAATCAAACAGAGTAATTATAAAGTTCAAACCTCAAAGTTCAAAGCTCAAATTTATTTGAGTTTTGGCTTGAGCTCATCGGGTGAGTCTTTTGTGAACATATCGATCTTCGGAGCCGTCTTGTTGAAGAGGTTGGAGATGGCTTCCTGGCTGATATTCATCCTTGGCTGGAACTGGTCGGAGTTCATGTAGTTGAGGATGGATGCACGCATCTGCCTTGCCGCGATGCGGCGGTCGAGGTCGGTGGTGATGTCCATGGTAGTCATCATGAGTTTTCCGTTGAGCACGTTGGCCTCGAAGAGCATACCGATTTTTCGGGAGAGGAACCAAGTGTCGATGCTCTGGACTATGGGCTGGAAGCTGTCGGGAAACTCGTCGAACTGCATGACCGGCGTCTTGTTGGTGAGCTCCCACCACTGCAGGTCGGAGTAGTAGTCGGTAGGGAAGTCGGCGAGTGCCGGGTGTGTGTTGTCGATGTACAGTCCTGTGGTGTGCGGTGGCCTCATCTTGAACCATGACGTGTTCCAGAAGACAGGAAGGAACTGCTGAACGATGTCGTTGCCGTATTTCACGTTTTTGCCGGCGCAGATGAGCACTTTCCCACCGTTCTGTAGTGTGGTTATTGCTTTTGCGTCGAGCTGGTCGGTGATGAGAATGCCGTTCTCAGCTGTCTCCACCTTTTGCGGGTAAACCCAGAAGTCCCAGTGGTTCTCGATGTCCGTCCCCTTGATTTCCACGTTCAGCCTGAGGTGGGCCGGGGCAGTGATGCCGGAAAGCGGGATGTCGATGTTTCCCACGGTCTGCACATCGCCCACAGGGAAGGACTTCTTCGCTACTGTTCCTTCTTTGATGTTCTCGTAGTCTGTCCGCTGGCCTACACTGGGGAACTGCTCGCCCGATAGTGTCTGCAGCGTGTATCTCACCTCTGCGTTGTCCAGCGTAGCCTCTCCGAACTGATTGAGCAGGATTTCCGCCTTGAAGTGCTCGTTGTTGGCATAGGTGAATTTCGGGATGCGTGCCAGCAGCACGACGGGGGCGCAGAACTGTCTCCATTCGTCGGAGTCGATATAGTCCTTCTGGTCGAAGAATACGTCGGTGACGCCCACGAGCGCCGACCCTTGTCCTGAGTAGTCGTTGAGTCCGAGCAGTTGGAACCCTGCATAGTCCGGCGTGCGCATCGTGCGCTCAATCTCATATTTATAGCACAGTGCCTGCAGTTTTCCGCTGGCGAGGAAGAACTTGCGTGCCATGGAGCCCATCTTGTGGTCGTTGAGGATGTCCTGGAACACTTCGAAATTTTTGGCCTTGTTCACGCCCGTGTATTTCTTTGTCTCTTCGAAGTTGGGGAAGACGCACCATTGCCCGGTCTCATGGCTGACATAGGGCTCGTGAATGTCCGTCTCCATGTCCTTCGCTTTGTAGTGGGTGATTTTCTGCGTGTAGTCGTCCATGGCCTGAGGCGCGCGGCTTGCCCAGTCGAGTCCTCTTGCCCCCGCCTTCACGTGGTACTGGCTCTTTGGCTGCCATGCCCATCCGCCTCCGACGGAAGCCCCGGTATAGACACGTCGACTGTCCGTCTGCTTCCAGTAGTCCACGAACTTGCTGACCCATTCCACCCAACGCCCGGCGGGCTCGTTTCCGCACGCCAGCATGCAGAATGAAGGGTGGTTGCCGTATACTTTGCTGATGCGCTGAGTCTCCTCCATGAGGAAAGAGTCGATGTCCTGCCCGTATCCCAGCTTCACTCCGTGGTTAGGCCAGCTGGGCCCCTCGGGCTGGATGTAGAATCCCGTCATGTCGGCTGCGAGGAATGCTGCCTCCGGGGGGCAGTAGGAATGGAACCGCATGTGGTTGAGCCCATATCGTTTGCATGCCTTGAACACGTCCATCCACTCGTCCACGCCCATCGGCGCATAGCCTGTGAGCGGGAAGTCACAGTTCTCCACAGTTCCGCGCAGCTGGGTCTCCCGTCCGTTGACGAAAAACATCCGTCCTTTGATTTCAAACTTGCGCATTCCGAACACCGTCTCGAAGGCATAGTTCTGCTTGAGCAGGCTGACGAACTGGTCGGACTGGAAGTCGAGCTTGTCCTTGAGCAGCGCCTTTGCGCTCTTGTCGGTTGCGTCCACAACGGTGGCGTAGAGGCGGTAGAGGTTGGGGTGGAACTCATCCCAGAGCTGCATGTTCTCGCCGAGGTTGAAGTCCGTCTCGATGGTTTTTCCTTCGTCTTCCTTCTCTAAGTTGACGGACTTCAAGGCCGTATGCACGTATTTTCCGTTGAAGCTTTTTGCGAGCAGCAGCAGCCGTGCTTTCTTTGTGATGGGTCCTTGCAGCTCCACTTTCACATGTGCCCGCTTGCTGTCCACGTCGGGGAACACCTGCACGTCGGCCACGCTGAGTGCTGGAATCTCCCTGAGTTCCATGCGCCCTACGATTCCGTTCCAGTCGCCCTGTGTCTGGTCTGTGACAGAGTGTGAGTCCTGGCCCACGCCGACGGTCTCGATGCGGTTGTCGATGCGGACAGCGATGGTGTTGTCGCCTTTCTGCAAGAAGCTTGTCACGTCGAACACGTGTGGCACGCAGAGGCTGCGGTCTGTTCCCGCCTCCTGTCCGTTGACGAAGACGGTGGACTGGATATGTGGCCGTTCGAGGTAGAGCATGTAGCGCTTCTTCTCCGTGTCGATTTTCGGTAGGCTTACTGTCTTGCGATACCATGCCGTGCCGACGAAGTGCTTGTCGGGCGTAAGGAAGAAGGTAAGCTTCATGTTGCCTGGCTGGCGGTATTTCTTGAGGTAGGGGTTATAGAAATACGAGCTGTCGTAGAGTGAGCCAACCCATTTGGTGTCGACGGAGATGTCGTCTCCTTTCAGCCGTTGTGGCATGGATGCCGGGAGAACAATATTGTCGTTGAGTTTTCGGTTTTGCCAGTTTTCAGATATTCCGGTGTTATTGCGGTCGATTTCAAATTCCCAGAAGCCTGAGAGGTCGGTTACGTTCTGTGCTGTGCATAGGCAGGCTGCTGCGATGCAGAGTGCCAAAGAGAATATTTTTTTCATGGGTAATATGGGGATTTTGGGGGGTGTTATGGGTTTAATGGGTCGAATGGGTTCAATGGGCTCAATGGGCTTAATGGACCCGACCGACTCATTGCTGAACCAGATGCAAAGTTATGTAAATAAAAGGAGAGGCCGATAGCACAACTGTCCGATTATGCGGTCGATTGTTCGTGTAACGGTTTTTTCGGGATGTTGTTTGGCGGCCGGAGGCAACAGGGACAAGGTTTTCCGCTGTTGTCTGCATGGTGTTATTTAGTGCTCTTCTGCTTGAGGATTTTGAGCGTTCTAAGCCCGGCTTCCAGCAGGTGAATCTGCTTTTTCTTCTGCTTGTTGGGGAGGTAGACGAACCCTTCTGTGACGATGATTCGCTGGTTGGCGCTGTCGAGTTGGACGAATGAGACGAACGGGCCTCCCATGGCGTCGTTCTTCATGTCCCATAATCCATGCACCTCCATGACGTAGGATCCGTTGATCATGCGGTCGCGCACGGAGACGGTGGACGTGTCGGTCTCCATGTGTTGTCCCCATTCCTCGCCCTCGATGTTGAAGTACATGGCTGAGTCGCGCTTATGGCAGAAGTAACGTTTTGTGAAGGTCTCGTTGGACTCCCATGGGTAGGAGTACATGCATGCGTTGAAGGTGTTGTCGGGTGAAGAAGCCCAGAAAAATTCCTCTCCCGGCTTGATAAGTGTGATTTGCGACGGCATATGCCACGTGCATCCGAACATCTTGCGCGCGTGCTTGTCGATAATGCCGCTGTAGTCTTTCTTCAGCAGCGACAGGCTGCGTGACATCTCGTTGTCGACAAGGAGGTCGAGGACTCGCTGTCCCTGGGTCTCGACGAGATGGTCAATGCTTTTTGAGTCCGGTGCGTTGAACGTGACGACCACCTGCGGCCGTGCGTATTGGTTGCGTGCGATGAGAACCTCCTCCTCTTGGTATTCTTTTCCGATGTTGACGAAGATGATGCATCCGAAAGTGGAGAAGGTCCGGTTGAACCCCTCGTGGTTGATGCATATGACCTTGAACACGGGCTCGTCCTGCGGCATCCCTTGCATGAGCGTGTTGGCGAAATTCCGGAACTGCTCGCCCGGTCCACTGCCGTACCATGCCTTGTCGCAGACGACGAGGAGCTCGTAGGGTGCGGACTGCACGAGTCCCACTTTCTTCTTCCGTTTGCCCTCCTTCACCTCCTCTTCGCACGCAGCTGTGCTAAAGAGTAAGAGAGCGGCAAGCACAATGTAGATAATCCGTTGCATTTTTTCCTATTTTACTGCTTCTCACTCAGTCTGTAGACCTCGGCTCCGCAGAGGAGGAAGCATCCGAGACCGTAGTCGTCGAAGTCGGGCTCGATGTCGTAGCCGACGGGCTGTGAGTCTTTGGGCTCCTTTCCGGTTCCCTGCACGTAGCCGAGGAATCCGTTGGGGTGGAGGCATTCCTTGACCATGGCGTTCCAAGACTTGATGATGATGGGCTTGAACATCTTCTTTGGCAGGATACCGTGGCGCACTCCCCATGCCATTCCGTAGATGAAGAGGGCGGTTCCGGTCAGTTCCTTCCCTCCGTAGTTGGCCTCGTTGTGCAGGCTGACGTTCCAGAATCCGTCTTTTCGCATACATTTGACGAGAGCGTAGCTCATCTTCTCGAAGTCTTTCTGATAGTTGTCGAAATGCTTCTCGTAGTCCTGCACCGTCCATTTGTACTCGCCTCGAGGCTCAAGGTTTCCCTGCCCGGAGTGCTTGGCAATCATGGCGTTGTCCATAGCGCGGACAAGAGCCGCATATACCCATCCGTTGCCGCGGCTCCAATAGCAGTTTGCACCGTTTGACTCTTTGTATGGCGGTACGAAGTCCTTGTCTCTCCACCATAGCCCCTCGTTCGTGTTGAAGAGTCCTCCTGCGAGAGTGTTGCGAGTCCATTCGTACATCTTCCATCCTTGCTCGGCATATCTTCCGCAGTTGATGTCGCCGTCGAGATGTTTCACGCGTGCCAGGCGTGTGAGCACGGGCAGTCCCATTTGAATGGCGTCAATCCATGTCCAGTCCTCCACGCTGTTGGCAGTCCATTTGCTGTTCTTTGGTGGCGCCACGGGGTTGAGCAGATTGTTCATGCATACGATGGTGGGCTCAATCATGGAGTTGTCCTTCTCTCCAGTCTTCTGGAATTTCCGCTCGTAGAGATAGATATATCCCTGGCAGCAGCAGTAGTCGTCTGCGTCACGCGTTGTGACTCCGTTACGCGGCATGAAGCGGTGTGCGGTGGCCCATCGGGTCATGTAGTCGAGGTCGCGGTTCTGTCCGTCTATGGCAATGAGTTCTGCCAGTCCCTCGTAGTATACACCACGTGTCCAAAGGTTGCTTGGCCGTTCTTTCTTGACGAAGGTGGGTGCGCCCGGGTCTGGGTATTTGTTCATGAAGTAGTCGTTTGCCCTGTGCATGGCTGCAAGGACGTCGGCTTGCTTTGGGTATTTGGCCGCAGATGCGGAAATGGCTGCCATGACGGTCAGCAGGGTGAGAAGTAGTTTTTTCATATTTTCAGTTTTTAGTTTTCAGTTTTTAGTTATATTGGGGCAAGATTTTCTATATGCTCTACATATTTTAGGTGTTCTATATGGGTTATTCTGTTTGCATGATGCTGCTGAGGTAGCTTTCGAGCTCTTCCTGGTTGGCTCCTTGCTTGACGAACTTACCACGTTGTGCGATGGTGATGAGTCCGGTCTCCTCAGAGACGGCGATGGCAACGGCGTCGCTCTGCTGGGTGATACCGAGCGCGGCGCGGTGTCGCAGACCATAGTCCTTAGAGATGTCAGTGTTGTGTGATACAGGCAGGATACATGCTGCGGCGCTGATCCGGTTGTTTCTGATGACCATGGCACCGTCGTGGAGTGGGGAGTTCTTGAAGAAGATGTTCTTGATGAGTTGCGCGTTGATGTTTGCGTCGAGTACCTCACCCCTGTGTACGATGTCGGACAGCGACATGTTCTGCTCGATGATGATGAGAGCTCCAATATTGTTCTTGCTCATGAATCCGCACGCACGTACAATCTGCATGATGGCCGGGTTCTCCTCCGACTTGGTCTTCTTCTTGGAGAATATTTTTCTGAAAACTCCGAACTGATTGTTTGATCCCAGCGTGAGGAAGAATCGCCTGATGTCCTCTTGGAAAAGAATGATGAGAGCCAGCACACCGACGCTGACGAGCTTGTCGAATATTGTACCCATGAGTTTCATCTCGAGAATGGGCGAAACGATAATCCAGAGTACGACGAAAATGAGGATTCCGTAGAATGTGTGTAGCGATCCGGAGTCCTTCATCAGTTTGTAGAAATAGTATAGCAGAAATGCCACTGCAATGATGTCGATGGCATCTTTTATTCCGAAGTCAATCATACTTTTAGTTGAGAGTTGGGGGTTGGGGGGACGTTTTCTTTTGCCTGGGGGATTTTTCCAGATGCTCTAGATATTCTAGACTTTCTAGATATTCTAGGCTTTCTGGTTTTGTTGGAGAATTTTTTCTGTGATGGTGACGGCCTCGCATGCGGGTCGGACGTCGTGTACGCGGAGGATGTTGCAGGCTTGCTGCAGGAGGCAGGTGGTGTGGATGACGGTGGAGCCGTTGAGCGCCTTGTCGGGAGTGGTTTTCAGCAGCTTGTAGATCATGCTTTTGCGCGATACTCCGATGAGGATGGGCAGGTCGAACTGTTTCAGCATGCTGATATTAGCCAGCAGCCGGTAGTTCTCGTCAAGGGTCTTTCCGAAACCGAATCCCGGGTCGATGATGATGTCCTTATGTCCGAGGTCGCGCAGCAGCTGCACTTTCTCCGCAAAGAACCGCATCACGGACTCTACGATGTCGCCGTCGGTTTCTTCCTGCTTGATTGGGTTGGCTGTGGCTGACGTCAGGCAGGCGGATCCGAATAGGTTCTTGCTGTCTTCTTTGGCAGCTTCCGGCTGTGGGCATCCATGCGTGAGCACATATGGGACTCTCATTTTAGCCACGACCGGAATCATTGTCGGGTCGAATGCTCCTGCACTGACGTCGTTGACGATGGCAACTCCGAACTCCTCTACCGCCATGCGTGCGATGCCAGCCCTGAAGGTGTCCACGGAAATGATGGCGTCAGGAGCGATATCCCGTACGGCCTTCAATGCGTCCCTCAGCCGTTCATACTCCTGCTTCTCGTCTACGCTTCTGGCTCCGGGCCTGGTGGAGCAAGCCCCGATGTCGATGATGTCGGCCCCTTCGCTGAGCATCTGAAGGGTTCTTTCCACGATTTGGTCCCTACGGTTGCATCTGCTCCCTTCAAAGAAGGAGTCTTCGGTGACGTTCAGTATGCCCATCACCCTGACTTTTTCTAAATCCAGTAATCGTCCGTTGATGTTGATTGTATAGTTCAATGCCATTATTTTTCGTCTGTGGCCGTTGTCAGCCTTCAATTCTTTTGCAAAAATAAAGAATATTGTTGAATTTTTCACGTAGTTTCGTGATTTTGTGCTATATTTGCATGATTTTTTAATTAAAATTCGCAAAAATCAACAGTTATTCAGAATGGAAATACATCAACTTTATGAAATCTTCAGGCAACATCCCGTGGTGACGACCGACAGCCGCGACTGTCCTGAAGGTTCATTGTTCTTTGCGTTGAAGGGCGAGACCTTCAACGGCAACGCTTATGCCCACGCCGCCTTGGAGCAGGGCTGTGCCTATGCTGTGGTGGATGAGGCTGAATACGCCGGTGACCCCCGTGTGATTGTGGTGGATGACGTGCTGCAGACACTTCAGCAGCTGGCGAACTACCATCGCCGTCAGCTCGGCACCCCGATAGTCGGCGTGACGGGCACGAACGGCAAGACTACGACCAAGGAACTGATTTCTACGGTCTTATCAAAAAAATACAACACCCACTATACAAAAGGCAATTTCAACAACCATATCGGTGTGCCAAAGACGCTGCTTCAGCTGACGGCTGACCATGAGATGGCTGTCATAGAGATGGGTGCTAATCATCCCGGCGAGATCAAGACGCTGGTGAATATCGTCGAGCCTGACTACGGTATCATCACAAACGTAGGCAAGGCCCATCTGCTGGGTTTCGGCTCGTTCGAGGGTGTGATCAAGACGAAAGGCGAGCTCTATGACTTCCTGCGCGAGCATGGTGGCAAGATCTTCCTGAACAACGACAACCCACACCTGAAAGGCATCGCCGGCGGGCTGGAAGCCATCACCTACGGCCAGCAGGAGGCCGAGGATCTCAGCGTGAAGGGAGAGCTGCTTGACTGCAGTCCGTTCCTGCATTTCAAGTGGAGCGGCCATGATGTCCAGACCCACTTGATTGGCTCCTATAACATTGACAACGCGCTTGCCGCCGCCACCATCGGACAGTATTTCGGCGTGCCTGCCGACGACATCTCTCAGGCCATTGCCGACTATGTGCCGTCGAACAACCGGTCTCAGCTGGAAAAGACGGCCGACAACACCATCATCATCGATGCTTACAATGCCAATCCCACTTCGATGGCCGCCGCTCTCGAGAATTTCAAGCTGATGAAGGCAGACCACAAGATGTGCATCCTGGGCCATATGGGCGAGCTGGGCGAGGTGAGCGGCGAAGAGCACCGCAAGATTGTGGCCTTGCTGCAGGAGGCGGGCTTCGAGAAGGTGTGGCTCGTTGGCGAGGAGTTCGTGAAGACACCATGCCCCGGCAACTTCGTCTTGTTCAATAATGTCGACGAAGTGAAGCAGGTGCTGGCCGCCGAGAAGCCGAAAGGAATGACGGTGCTGGTGAAGGGCTCGAACAGCACGCGTATGTTTGAACTGCCGGCATACCTTTAAGATAAAGGACCGAAAACTTGAATAATCGAAGGATTGAAGAATCATAAAGAATCACTCTCAACTTTAAACATCATAAAACTAATGAAATTGAAACTGAAACCGATACTGATGGATGTGGCTTGCGTGCTGTTCTTTGCCGTGATAGCGTCCGTCTATTTCTACCCGGCATTCAAGGGCTGGCGTCTGACCGGCGAGGACAACTCCGCCAACGACGGTCTGAAGATAGAAATCAACCAGTACCGCGAGAGCCATGACGGTGAGACTCCCCGCTGGATCAACTCCATCTTCTCCGGAATGCCCACCTATCAGATTGCGCCGAGTTACGACTCAGCGAAGCCGATGTCGCTTGTTGAAAAGATTTACCATCTGGGCCTGCCCGACTACGTGTGGTATGTGTTCGTGTCGATGCTGGGCTTCTACATCCTGCTCCGCGCGTTCGACTTCCGCCGCTGGATGGCTGCGCTCGGTGCGATCGTTTGGGCGTTCTCCAGCTATTTCTTCATCATCATCGCCGCCGGCCACCTCTGGAAGGCCATCACCCTGGCTTATATCCCTCCGACGATAGCCGGAGTAGTGATGTGCTTCAAAGGCAAATACCTATGGGGCTTCGTTGTCACCGCCCTGTTTGCCACGCTTCAGATTAACGGCAACCACGTGCAGATGACGTATTACTTCCTGATACCAGAGCTGCTGATGTTCGCTGCATTCGCCATTCAGTGCCTTCGTAAGGGCAAAGCCGGCCATCTGCTGAAAGCCACCGCCGCCATCGCCCTCGCAGCGGTGATAGCAATCGGCCTGAACGCATCGAACCTCTATCACACATATAAGTATTCCGAGGACACGATGCGCGGCAAGAGCGAGTTGGTGAAGGAAGGAAAGGAGCACGACCAGACCGACAGCGGCCTGGAGCGCAGCTATATCACTCAGTGGAGTTACGGCATCTCGGAGACGTTCACCCTGCTGATCCCTAATGCGAAAGGCGGTGCCACCGTGCCGCTGGCAGCCAACGAGACCGCGATGAAGAAGGCCAAGCCCGACCTCACGAGTGCTGGTATCTACCAGCAACTGCCCCAGTATTTCGGCGAGCAGCCCGGCACCAGCGGCCCGGTGTATGTGGGAGCGCTCATCTGTATGCTCTTTGTGCTCGCCCTGTTCGTCGTGCCCAACCGCAATCCGCTGAAATGGGTTCTGCTTGTCGCCACCATCCTCTCGTTCCTCCTCTCATGGGGAAAGAACTTCCAGGGATTCACCGATTTCTTTATCGACCATATTCCGCTATACTCGAAATTCCGCACCGTCTCGTCCATCCTCGTGGTGGCAGAGTTCACGATTCCATTGCTGGCCATGATAGGCTTGAAGCAGTTCGTGGAGAACATGCGTGATGCCAACCTCCGTCCGAAGATGTTCCGGAGTCTGGTGATAAGCACAGTCATCGCCGGAGGCATCTGCTTGCTGTTCGCCCTTGTGCCGACTATCGGCGGGCAGTGTGTGGCCTCGATGGAGGAAAGCTCCATCCGCCAGCAGCTGGATCCCACTTCCGCCAACATGATTCTCTCAAGCATAGCCGAGATGCGTGCTGCGATGGTGAAGTCCGACGCCTGGCGCTCGCTTCTCATCATCCTGCTTGGAGCCGCCCTCCTTTATTGCTATTATAACACGGCGATGAAGAACAAGGGCCAGGTGGCCTGGAGCACCCAGGCAGCCATCGGCGGACTGATTATCGTGGTTTGCCTTGCCGACATGTGGCAGGTGAACAAGCGCTATATGAACAACGACCTTTTCAAGGAGCCTGCAGTCCAGACGGCGCGCGAGAAGACTCCTGTCGACGAATATATCCTGCAGAAGAGTGGCGACAAGCGCGACTACCGCGTTTTCAACGCCACGGTGAGCACGTTCAACGACAACACCACCTCTTTCTTCTATAACAGCGTGGGCGGCTATCATCCTGCCAAGCTCCGCCGCTATCAGGAGCTGATAGAGAGCCATATCGTTGAGGAATTCCCGAAGGCGCTGGGTATGTTCTCTCAGGACCGCCTGAACACCGACGCTATGCTGGCCGACGACAACCTGAAATTCCCGGTTTACAATCTCTCCGGCCTCAATGCCGACTCCATCTGTCCTGTGCTGAACATGCTGAACACCCGCTGGTTCATCTACGGCGACCAGAACAACGTCTTCCCGCTTGAGAACACGACTGCCTACGGCAACGCCTGGTTTGTGGACAAGCTGAAAGTGGTGGACAACGCCAACCAGGAACTGGACGCGCTGCATGAGGTGTCGCCACGCCATAACGCCATCGTGGACAAGGAGTTTGCGAAGGTGCTGGGCGATGCGGCTGCCGTGGACTCGGCGGCCTATGTGAAACTGACCGCCCAGACCTCCACTACCTCCACTTATGAGGCAGAGAGCAAGAATGGGGGTGTGGCTGTATTCTCCGAGATATACTATCCCGGTTGGGAAGCCACGATCGACGGCAAGCCGGCTGAGATCGCCCGTGCCAACTATGTGCTGCGTGCCATGAAGATTCCTGCCGGCAAGCACAAGATCGAGATGACTTTCGATCCCCAGTCCGTCCACAAGACAGAGACCGTGGCATACGCCAGCCTCGCTGTGCTCGTGCTCGCCACGCTGCTTGCCGCTTTCCTGTCGTGGAGGCGTAAAGACGGCGCGCACTCAGAACCGGCCACCAGCAAGTAGGCTGCGGTTCTGGGCTCATAAAAAACAATCGGCTGTGTTCCCTGGAATGCAGCCGGTTGTTTTTTATGTGCGTATTTGAAATTTTTGTGCATGATAAATTTGGAGAAATGAAATAATAATCCTAAATTTGCACAAAATAATAGAGAAAAGTGTTGTATGACCACACTTTTCTACACAATTTAGTGTAATATATGGAGATAAGAAGAGATATTATAGATCTGTTCAAGTCGTGGAAAAACTCATCTTCCCGCAAGCCCTTATTGTTAAAAGGTGCTCGTCAGATAGGCAAGACATGGGTGATGGAGGCCTTTGGCAAGGAGTATTATGATTATTATGTCCGTTTCGATTTCGACCGTCATCCTGAGCTGA
>CAMOTI010000133.1 GCA_946625675.1 uncultured Prevotellaceae bacterium
ATGGTGTGGAAATTACAGCCACTATCAAGAACCTGAGCGGAGAGAACCAGTTCTTTGAACTTAGAGACATTCCTATCTGGATAACTCCTTCAATCACCGAAGGTACAATCGGACCGCTCGACGAGCAGAAAGTCACATTCACCGTTTCACCGTTTATCAATATCGGTACTTACAATGAAGTGGTATCGCTTGTGGGTGAGAATGGTATGACAGAATCCTTGGCGCTCAATGTGAGAGTGACGGGTGAGGCTCCCGACTGGAAGGTAAGTTACGACCTCAAGAATGAGAACCAGACGATGCAAATGGTTGCACGTGTGAAGATTGACAGTGTCATTGCCCAGGACAGTAACGACATTCTTGTTGCTTTCGGAGAGAATCAGGAAGTGCTGGGCGTGGCTAATATAGATGTCGACGATACGGCAAATGCTTACGAGGCACTGGCTTATATGATTATCTATGGTCATGCTAACCGGTCAACTAAGTTGAGCTTCGGTTTCTATGACGCTTCCAACGGTAAGATTTATAAACTTGAGCCTGAAGACGGCAAAACCTACACATTCGAACGTAACGCTGTTGTGGGCACTGCCGAGAATCCTGTGGTGCTTTCTAACACATACGATGAAGTTACCACGCTTGACCTGGCCAGTGGATGGAACTGGGTATCATTCACAGCCGCTCCACTCGAGCCTACAACCATTGGGGAACTCCTATACGGAGCAGCAGAATGGATGCCGGGTGACATCGTGGAGATTGTACACGGGAAGACTGCGTTTAAGTTCTTCTGTGAAGGGTCGTCTGGTTCTCGTAGATATAGGTGGACTGAGGAAGATAAAGTTGTTGAAATCAATCCGACCCTTATGTACCGGATTTTCTCTGTTGACAATAAAAAAGCATTTATTGGTGGTTTGCCTTGCTATTTCTCACCTATTACAGTGAAGAAAGGATGGAACCGTATCGCATACCTCTCCACGATTAATCTCCCGATTGCTCAGGCTATGTCTGGCTATGTGACGGATGCCTCGGAGGGTGATGTGCTGAAATCCCAGGATGCTTTCTCTATTTTAAGCCGTGACGGTTCGGGCAACCTTATCTGGAAGGGCAACCTGCGCTATATGGAGACAGGAAAGGGCTATATGCTTAAACGTTTGAAAGACTCTGAGCACTCTTATTATTATCCGCTCTACTACGGTGACAACCGCTACAGTGGTGTGAGCAATGTGGCACCAAGACACAATGTGCAGGCAACAACCATGAATATTGTGGCTAATGTGGTCGGAGTGGAGACGATTGAGGGCGACACACTCGTGGCATACAACGGTGCTGAGCGTTGTGGTGTTGCCACTGCCGACGAAGAAGGTGTATTCTATCTTAATGTCGGAGTAGATGAGGATCTGGCTCAGAATCTATCCTTCTGTATTGAGCGGAACAACGAGGTGGTGGCTGTCACTCGTAGCAAGATTGGCTATAAGGCCGATGCGGTCCTGGGATCGCCTGATCAGCCAACTCTGATTGATTTCGCCGATTTGGATGAATTTGCCGACGACGGCAACTGGTACACTCTCTCTGGTATAAAACTTGCGGAAAAACCGCAGCAGTCAGGTATTTATATTCATAACGGTAAAGCACAATTTATTAAATAATGAAAAAAATAATGATGATTATAGCAACCCTCGCCCTTGTGGCGATGGGTTGCTCAAAGTCGGACGACGATGATAACGGCGGCAACGGCGGTGGTAATGGTAACGGCAACGGCGGTGAGGGTGGCAACGATAATACCACCTTGGTTATCACACCGGGCACTGATGAAAGACCGGCATGGGAATATCCTGATTATGACAATTGGGAACAGACTATGTCGGTGAGAATACTGATGCAGAATGAATTGGAGCCTTATATGACTCAGAATGACTTGCTCTGTGCCACGATGAACGACGAAGTGAGAGGACTCACTCCTCCTACAATCGAGGAGGAGTATAACAGCCGTTTCTTTCCTTTGACCATTGGAGCGGACGGAGCGGAGGCAAGAATTTTCCTCCACTATTACTGCGACAGCCTGCACCGGATATTTACGATTGACTGGGCTGATTTCAATGCAAACGCCATCCCGATGGGCGACGATTCTTATTTTTACAGACCCACTTTCGTGAAATGATGTGTTTGGACGCACTTATGACAACCTGCCTTCGAAAGAGGGTATTTATATAATTGACAATCAGAAAGTATTGGTAAAATAATCACATAACTTTATAGGGCGGTTCTGATAATTATGTCGGATTGATTTTTAGAACACCCTTATAGTTAATAGTACAGTGAACGATGAAAAAGAAAAATTATGTCAGACCTCTTTCGGTTGATAGACTTTTTGAATTTCCTGAGTTGATGGTGTCGATTGGAGCTTCCCGACAGGGATTCGGTGAGGCAGACACCTCAGAATGGGAGAGTCCTGATCAGGAATCCAATGAGGCTCCTTCCAGTAGAACCTTACGCGAAAATACGTTGTGGGGAGGAGGAGATAATGAGAAAAGCAATGGAGGTGTTTCTTTATGGTAACATTGGCTGATTGCTACATAAATTAAAATGAATATTTATAATTGGTTAAGCGTGATGAAAAAAAACATATTCTTTCTTTTTGCCGCTCTGTTGACTGGTGGACTGCTGGTAAGTTGTTCAAGCGACGATACAGATGATGAGAAATCATACGGCGGTTATGAGAAAAAAAACTATCGTCTGGAAGTGCAGGCAAACAACGGAGTGGGAACACGTACCTTGATTTATGATGCCAATCAAAATACGATAACTCCTTCGTGGACAGAAGGCGAGGAAGTTGGAGTACATACTTTTTATGAAGATGACGGTTATCTCACACCTATTCATTTAGGATTTGTTAAATCGAACCATACAGGAAACCCTACAACGCTTGTGGGAGACATTCCTCAACTTTCTGGTTATAAAAATATCCAGAAGGGTTCTCAACTGATTTTCACCTTTCCTAATTCAAGCCAGTCAGGAGGTGATTTTAACTATTATGATGGACAGGACGGAACGTTGGAAACTATTGCCTCCAATTTCGACTATGCAAGCGCTACGGCAGAGGTGGAAGATTTCTTGAAGGAACCGGAAGGAGATAAATTATATATTCAGTTGAAGGGAGGCAATCATCTGAATTTCATCAATCATACTTCCATCACAGCCTTTTCGTTCAAAGATGAAGAGGGCAACACGCTTGTACCGGCTACTTTTATGATTAGTGGCCAAGGACTTGTGAAAGAATACAATGTGATTACTGATGAGTATCAGTGTTTCCTTGGCGCCAATGAGGAACCGAGCGCGGAAAATGGTAAATGTCTGACTGTGCCAGTGGTTAATGAACTTAAGACCATTTATGTGGCGATGCTGAACAAAAATTCACAGAAGACAACATACACACTCTATTTGTCTGCAAGGAAAGAGGGCTCCTCAGAATTGCTATCCTACAAATGTAGAATGAGCGCCAACTTGCAGCCGGGGAAATACTACAGCACCACAGTGAAAATGAAAAAAGTAAAAAATTGGAGCGATGCGATTTAAGGGGAAACTTAGGCTTTACTGAGATTTCGGTGATGCTTATGTTTTTTCTGATAACACAAAATGTATAATACTAAAAAAGATGAAAAAGATGAAAAAAATTCTGATTTTTGCAATGCTTCTTTCAAGCATTGCCAGCGTAAAGGCGCAAGATGAGGTTGACGCTTATTTTACAACCAAAGAAATGCCCGATATGGTAAAGTTTCTGCCTGCACCTCCCGATACCACTTCCACTCGCTTTGTGAATGACATTATGCAGTATATGTGGGGAAAGGAACAGCGGGTCGTCAATCCTGAACGGGCTGAAATCGCCAAGCGCGATGCTGTGTATGGACTTCAGACCATCATTGAGGAGTTTTCAGAGCCTTTTGGCATGAATATATCAGAGGAGGAGACTCCGGAGATTTATAAACTGCTGCGTGAGGCAACTGCCACTTGCGACAGTATCTGTACTTTGCCGAAACAGCATTATATGCGTAAGCGTCCTTTCGCACGTTTCAATGAGCCCACGCTCGTCCCGGAACAGGAGGAATCACACCGCACGAACGGCTCTTATCCTTCTGGACACACCATCCTTGGATGGAGCTCGGCATTGTTGCTGATGGAGATTAATCCGGAGGCTGCCGACACCCTGATGGCACGAGGATATATGTATGGTGAGAGCCGTGTGATTGCCGGCTATCATTGGCAGAGCGATGTCGATGCCGCCCGCCTTGCAGCATCCGTTGCCTATGCAAAACTGCACACAAGCGAGCGGTTCCTTGAGCAGATGGCAAAAGCGCGCAAGGAGTTTCAGGAGAAGAAAAATGGTGGGACTAACGGGGTGAAAGCCGTTGCGGAAGAACCAAGAAACGCGGTTAACGGACGTGCTTACACCATTATGGGAACTCCTGCTACCAGTCAGGACAGGGGAATTATCATACAGGACAACCAGAAATTTCTAAGAAGATAAACGGCCGGTTCTACTGATTCCTATTTTATTTAGAAATTATTAGAAGAGGCATATTTAAATGCTGTTCAAAACAATGAAAAAGAGTGAAACTAAATATCGTTTTTTAGCCTTGTTTTTTGCTTTTGCCGTCTCATTCACATTCTTTTCCTGTTCCAAGGACGACGATGACGACAAGCAGGATAGTAAGACCCTGACTTTTGAGCAGGAGATGGATGAAGCCATGCAGTATGCGAAACAATATGGACCTGCCACTCAAGCGCTGGCTGAAGAGGTGGCTTCACGTAATAATGGAGTGGTTACACCGCTTAATTATAAGACACGGGAAAGTGCCACAAGAAAATGTAACACAGACAATTGCCGGCCTTTCGATTTGAAGGATTTGGCACGTACTTCTATTGTGTGCAAGAAAGCCGATGTTGACGAAACAGTGAAAGACCTCAACTACACAGCCACCGAACGTGGCATTTTCTATAGGTATAAGCATCAGACAAGTGATTATGGCTATTGGGGGGATCTCACTAATCTCAAGTTTGAGAAATTATGCACTGAGATTCAGGTGAAAAGCTATGGTATGTTCTATGCGTCTTATCCCGAGAGCTTATGCAGAGAACTAATGGGGGACTCTGTTTTTGACGCGATTCACACGGCCACCGGACTGGAACCCAATCTTTCGCACCATTATTATGAGATTCTCCGGGCTGACACCACGTCTGAATCCACCAAGGCATACTACAAACAGTTAGCCCTGGAATACAATCAAAAATTCGACGAGTTCTAATGTTTTGCCAAAAACTGCTTTGTATCTGTTATGAAAACAGTGTTTGAGGTGAGATGTCACGAATGGGGTGATGGGAGCGACTATCTCATCACTTCTTTCCCTACGAAACGACAGGCGGAAGAATATGTGAAACAGAGAAACAGGCAACGCCCTGACGACCAGTTGTATGAACATTGGTATGTTAGGGAACGCAATCAGGATGAAATAAATCAACAGCAACTTTCTGATGCGGAGGATGTGCTTTAATAGATGCCCCTTTGAGGGATTTCACGCGATTTAATTGGAAATAAGAAAAAAACACTTGGATTTCTTGCCAGTTCGGAAATTTTTCACTAACTTTGCATCCGTTTTCGGAAAATCCGGACCATTCGATGACGTAAACCGTTGTGATAAAGGCGGCAGGCGTCAGAAGGATGAAATCATCAATTTTAATTTATCAAAACTATTATGTACTTAGACAAAGAAAAAAAGCAGGAGATTTTCACTCAGTATGGTTCTGGTGCTACTGACACTGGTTCTTGCGAAAGCCAGATTGCCCTTTTCTCTTACAGAATCAGCCATCTGACCGAGCACATGAAGGCTAACCACAAGGACTATTGCACCAACCGCTCGCTGGTGAAGCTTGTAGGTCAGCGTCGTCGTCTGCTCAACTACCTGAAGCGTAAGGATATCGATCGCTACCGTGCTATCGTTAAGGCTCTCGGTCTGCGTAAGTAAGGAAATCGTCCTGACGAATCGAAATCATAAAGGCATGCTCCAAAGCGAGTGTGCCTTTTTTGTGTTGTAACTTAATCTCACTTCGTTCCAAATATTTTGTTTTTTTTTTGTTTGTTCGTGTAAAAAAATGTAACTTTGCGTTGATATTCGCCAGAAAAAATGTGAGTTCTTATATTTTTATAGTACGGAAAAGTGTGGGATTACCACATCTGTTTGTACGAAATGATATAAAATATTTGCTTAAATTTCTGTACTTTAGTTTGTTAGTGCGGAATGTGGGTACACAGAATAACCTTTATACTTTGACGGGGTATAATTTTACTTCTAATTAATTATAAAACACTACTTTTTATGGACGCAGTAAAACCTTATGTGATTGGTGTGGACCTTGGAGGTACGAACACCGTATTCGGAATTGTGAACCAGCGTGGAGAAATCTTGTTCGACGACTCCATCAAGACTCAGGCTTATGATACAGCCGAGCGATTTGTCGAGGCTGGCGTGGCATGTCTCAAGCCGCTTATTGAGAAAGCCGGAGGTGTAGAAAATATCAAGGCCATGGGAATCGGTGCTCCCAACGGCAACTACTACACGAATGCCATTGAGTTTGCACCCAACCTTCCCTGGAAGGGTGTCGTTCCCCTGGGTGAGATGTTCAGCAAGGAGCTGGGCATACCTGTTGCTTTGACCAACGACGCTAATGCAGCTGCGATGGGCGAGATGATTTATGGCGTGGCACGAGGAATGAAGAATTTCATCGTGATAACCTTGGGAACCGGTGTCGGGTCCGGAATTGTCATCAACGGTCAGCTGGTTTATGGTCATGACGGATTCGCCGGCGAGCTTGGACATGTGACGATGGTTCGCGGCGAGGAAGGACGTCCTTGCGGTTGCGGCCGTACAGGCTGTCTTGAGGCCTACTGCTCAGCTACAGGCGTGGCACGCACGGCCCGCGAGATGCTCGCCAAGACCGACCGCCCGAGCCTCCTTCGTGAGATTGATCCTGAGAAAATCGAGTCGCTCGACGTGTCCATCGCTGCCGGAAAAGGTGATGCGCTTGCCAAGGAGATTTTCGAGTTCACGGGTAAGATGTTGGGTGAGGCCTGTGCCGATTTCACTGCTTTCTCTTCTCCTGAGGCATACATCTTCTTCGGTGGCCTGTGCAAGGCTGGCGACCTCATCATGAAACCCATCGAGGAGAGCTACAACAAGCATGTGATGAAGATTTTCCAGAACAAGGCGAAGTTCCTCGTTTCCGGCTTGATGAGCATGAACGCAGCGGTGCTTGGTGCGAGTGCTTTAGGCTGGGAGATTTGATTCAGCCCAAATAACACTCTCTTTGACAAAAACAGCGGCGTAGTGTCAGTTACACTGCGCCGCTTTGCGTCAGTCTTCATCTTTGTTCAGACGGCCTGTCTGATTTTTATTTTTATTTTCCTTTCGATTCTGCCGATTCTTCTCTTTATCCAATAAGTTGATATGTTTTTTCTGATTTTATACGATTTTTAGAAAAAAAATCACTAATTTTGCAAATTATATGCAAATATCGCTTTGGCATTTGGGGGTCAGATGGTGAATGATGCCTCAAATTTCAAAGTTCTGTTTTCGTGTAGGTACCTCAGGAGCGTCATCGTAGCTTTAGAGGTTCTTAGTCGGAAACAAATTTTATAAAGTAGAATAAGAGTATGAATCCAATTCACTGGTTTCAGTTCGAAAATATCGGTTTCATGAACATGATTATCAAGGGGTTGATAATCGGTGTCGTCGTATCTGCGCCAATGGGCCCGGTGGGAATCCTTTGCGTTCAGCGCACGCTCAACAAGGACCGCTGGTGTGGTTTTGCCACAGGTCTTGGTGCGGCCCTCAGCGACATCATCTATGCTCTCATGACCGGCCTTGGCATGTCGTTCATCATGGACACGATAGAGTCTCCCAACGTGGCTTTCTGGATCAAGGCCGTCGGGAGTGTGTTGCTGTTCCTTTTCGGACTGTATACGTTCAAGTCGAATCCTGTGGACCGTGTCAGACCCGTGTCGCATAACAAAGGGACACTGGTGCATAACTTCATATCCGGTTTTTTGGTCACGATATCTAACCCGCTCATTATCTTCTTGTTTATTGCGATGTACGGTCAGATGACTTTCATCTTGCCAGAGAACGTGAAGCTGGGCTGGCTGCTCCAGATTATCGGATATATCTTTATCATCGTCGGTGCGGTAGGTTGGTGGTTCTGCCTTACGTGGATTATCAATAAGGTACGTAATAAGTTTAATGTCAGGGGTATCTGGCTTATCAACCGCATCATAGGCTCGGTCGTGATGGGTGTGTCTCTGATTATCCTGCTTCATACCATCCGCGACTACTTCAAGTATGTGATTTGAGAGGAGTTGAGAGTTTAGAGCGATGTTAGATTTGGGTTTTTATGATGATGGGGCTGCGTTGGCAACGCAGCGTACGAGACGGCTCTTTCTTATTTGAATGGGTCGAATGTGGCAAATGGTGTTTGTGATAGCGGATGGAATTTTGGTTGAATGAAGAATGATTGAATGAAATTATGATAGTTAGCAGAAAGCTTAAACAAGAAAATATAGCAGAGTACTTGCTTTATATGTGGCAGGTGGAGGATTTGATCCGTGCCTATGGTCTGGACTTGGATCGCATTGACAAGGAATATATATCGAAGTTCCAGCTGGACTCGGCCGAACATGCTGAGATGCGTGAATGGTATGGCAATCTGATTGAGATGATGCGCAGCGAGGGAGTGGCAGAGCATGGGCATATCCAGATTAACAAAAACGTGCTTATCTGGTTGACGGACTTGCACCAGCAGCTGCTGAAGTCACCAAAGTTTCCTTTTTATTCAGCCGCTTATTATAAGGCATTGCCTGTGATAGTGGAACTGCGGCGTAAGTCAGGAGAGAGCGAAGTGGGCGAACTCGAGACATGCTTCCAGGCACTCTACGGTATTATGCTGCTCCGCCTTCAAGGAAAGGCCGTGAGTGAAGACACCTCCAAGGCCATGTCGGCTGTCAGCCAGTTTATAGGGCTTTTGTCGGATTATTATCAAAAAGACAAGGAGAAGCCGCTGGAATTCTGACGATTAAAAGGATGGCTTTTTGCTCGCGATATTATCGCTCGCCACACAACGGGCAATGAGGGTCTTGCTCGCTTAATTAAATACGAGATTTGTTTTTTAAGATTAAAAGATTGTTGAAAAGATTCCATAAATACAATGAATGAAATAGAAAGACGTCGCACATTTGCGATAATATCTCACCCAGACGCAGGTAAGACAACGTTGACGGAGAAGTTGTTGCTTTTCGGCGGCCAGATACAGGTGGCCGGAGCCGTGAAGTCGAATAAGATCAAGAAGACAGCGACGTCCGACTGGATGGAGATCGAGAAACAGCGTGGAATATCCGTGAGTACGTCGGTGATGGAGTTCGACTATAAAGACTATAAGGTGAATATTCTCGACACCCCTGGCCACCAGGACTTTGCCGAGGACACGTTCCGTACGCTCACCGCTGTCGACAGCGCTATCATCGTGATTGACGGAGCCAAGGGTGTGGAGGCTCAGACGCGGAAGCTGATGACGGTCTGTAGGATGCGAAAGACACCGGTCATCGTGTTTGTGAACAAGATGGACCGCGAGGGCCGCGACCCCTTCGACCTGCTCGACGAGATAGAGACGGAATTGCAAATCAGTGTCCGCCCGTTGTCATGGCCAATCAACCAAGGCGCCCGGTTCAAGGGTGTGTATAATATCTATGAGCAGAACCTCAACCTCTTCACACCAAACAAGCAGATGGTCACGGAGAAGGTGGCGGTTGATGTGGACAGCAAAGAGCTCGATGAGCGGGTGGGGGAGCAGGACGCAGCCAAACTGCGTGAAGACCTCGAACTCATCGACGGCGTTTATCCGGAATTTGATGTGAACACCTACCTCGAGGCTCAGGTAGCGCCCGTCTTCTTCGGTTCAGCCCTCAACAACTTCGGCGTGCAAGAGTTGCTTGACTGCTTCGTGGAAATTGCGCCTAACCCCCGTCCGACTCAGGCCGAGGAAAGGATGGTTCAGCCCGAGGACCCCAAATTCACCGGATTCATTTTCAAAATCACCGCCAATATCGACCCCAATCACCGCTCTTGTACTGCTTTTTGCAAGGTTTGCTCAGGCAAGTTCGTACGCAATGCCCCTTATCTGCATGTGCGCCACAACAAGACGGTGCGTTTCTCCTCGCCCACGCAGTTCATGGCTCAGAAGAAAAGCACCATCGATGAAGCTTATCCCGGCGATATCGTCGGTTTGCCCGACAACGGCATCTTCAAAATCGGAGATACCCTCACTGAGGGCGAAATCCTTCATTTCAAGGGTCTTCCCAGCTTCTCTCCGGAGATGTTCAAGTATATCGAGAACGCCGACCCGATGAAGACGAAGCAGCTGGAGAAAGGAATCGCTCAGCTGATGGACGAGGGTGTTGCCCAGCTTTTCGTGAACCAGTTCAACGGGCGCAAGCTCATCGGCACGGTCGGGCAGCTTCAGTTCGAGGTAATCCAGTACCGTCTGGAGAACGAGTACAACGCGAAGTGCAAGTGGGAGCCCGCCAGCCTGTATAAGGCATGCTGGATTGAGAGCGAGGACGACGCAGAATATGAGAACTTCAAGAAGCGCAAGTATCAGTATATGGCCAAAGACCGTGAGGGACGCGACGTCTTTCTCGCAGACTCCAGCTATGTGCTGATGATGGCTCAGCAGGACTTTAAGCATATCAAATTCCACTTCACCAGTGAGTTCTGATTTAGTTTAAAGTTTAATTGCCGTGTATCAGGACATCGTTGACACTTTTGTATCAGGACATCGTTGACACTTTGTATCAGGACATCGTTGACACTTTTGTGTGA
>CAMOTI010000134.1 GCA_946625675.1 uncultured Prevotellaceae bacterium
CCACGCGGGCCTCGGCGAATTCGTCGTCGGTGAGGAATGCGTAGAGGAAGTCCTCGAAGTTGGCATCGGCCGACGACGGTATGGCCCGTTTCTTGAAAAGGTCGAGTTCACGCTCTGCCGTGTCGGTGGTGGCCGAGTCGCTGTGAATTTCCCCGTCGAGCGGGTCTTGTTTCTTTTCGCACTGGCTGCAGGAAGCAGCGAGGAAGGGAAGAATTACAAGCACAAAAATCAGACGTCTGTAAGTCATATATGCTTTTTCAAATATTAATAAGGTATAAAATTTATGCAAATTTAATGTTTTATTTTTTTATATGGTAAAAATATGGCCGAAATTGCGTATCTTTGCATGAAATTTCTAAAAAAACGTGAATAAAACATCAAAAAATATAAATCATGTTAGAAAAAATTGAGGCATTGCTTGCTGAAGTGGCACAACTCACAGCCACTTCGCTTGATGATGTGGAAAAGCTGCGAATTAAGTATATTAGTAAGAAAGGACTCATTCCGTCGTTGATGAACGACTTCCGTTCGGTGCCTGCGGAGCTGAAGAAGGAGACCGGAATCAAAATCAACGAGCTGAAGACGAAGGCGCTGGAGAAAATCAACGCCTTGCGTGACGGATTTGCCACATCCGACGCTGATGACAGTGATTTCGACATCACTCGAACGGGCTATCCCCTCCCGCTCGGCACCCGTCATCCACTGAACATCGTGAAGAGCGAGATCGTGGACATCTTCTCTCGTCTGGGCTTCTGCCTGGCTGAGGGACCTGAGGTGGAGGACGACTGGCATGTGTTCAGTGCGATGAATTTCGCCGACGACCATCCGGCTCGCGACATGCAGGACACTTTCTTCGTGGAGAGCCATCCCGACATCATTCTCCGCACTCACACGTCATCGGTGCAGAGCCGTGTGATGGAGCGCCAGCAGCCGCCTATCCGCATCATTTGCCCAGGACGTGTCTACCGTAACGAGGCCATCTCGGCACGTGCCCACTGCTTCTTCCATCAGGTGGAGGGCCTTTATGTCGATGAGCAGGTGTCGTTCACCGACCTGAAGCAGGTCCTGTTGCTCTTCGCACAGGAGATGTTCGGAGAAGGCACCAAAATCCGCTTGCGTCCGTCTTATTTCCCGTTCACCGAGCCTTCTGCGGAGATGGATATCTCGTGCAACATCTGTGGAGGAAAAGGCTGCGGATTCTGCAAGCACACTGGATGGGTGGAAATCCTGGGATGCGGCATGGTGCATCCACGGGTGCTGGAGCTCAACGGCATCGACAGCAAGAAATATAAAGGTTATGCCTTCGGTATGGGCATCGAGCGCATCACCAACCTCAAATATCAGGTGAAGGACCTCCGTATGTTCTCTGAGAACGACGTGAGATTCCTGCGCGAGTTTGAGGCGGCAAACTAAATTTTTTCCCGAAGTCTCGACCTCCCGAAACTCTAATCCTCTCAACTCTCAACTCATCACCGTCTAAACTCTAAACTAAAAACTAAAAAAAGTGAAAATAGCAGTAATCGGTGCCGGCAATATGGGCGGTGCCTTAATCAAAGGATGGGCGAAAGCAGCCCGGAAAGGCGGAGCGGGCAATGTGCTGTCCAGCGAGTCTGACATCAACATCGCCGACCGCAACACACAAGTGCTTGACAATTTCAAGCAGATTTTCCCTGGTATCAACACGTTCACCGACAATGCGGAGGCCGTGAAGGGCGCCGACATTGTGGTGCTGGCTGTCAAGCCGTGGCTCGTGGAGGTGGTGGCCGATGAGATCGCGCCTGTGATCGACTTCGACAATCAGATTATCGTGTCCGACGCGGCTGGCATCACCACCGAAAAGCTCGAGGGCTTCTTCTCCGAACAGGAGGGAGTGGGCGAGGCCCAGTTCTTCTATGTCATCCCTAACATCGGAGCGGAGTTCGGCAAGAGCATGTCGTTCGTGGCTCCAGGTGTGAGCGTGACGAACGAGGCAACCGAAAAGGTGGCTGCGCTCTTCAGGATGGTCGGAGAGGTGAATGTGTGCGAGGAGAAGATGGTAGGCCCTGGCATGATGATGGCCAGCTGTGGCATCGCTTATATCATGCGCTATATCCGCGCGCAGATGGAGGCGGGCGTTGAGATGGGCTTCTATCCCAAAGACGCTCAGCAGATTGCCATGCAGACCATGGACGGAGCCATCACACTGTTGCGCGAGACCGGTCTGCATCCGGAGGCTGCCATCGACAAGGTGACCACGCCTGGTGGAACTACAATCAAGGGGCTCAACGAGCTCGACCATGCCGGCTTCAATTCCGCTGTCATCAGAAGCCTGAAAGCTGGACTGAAGTAATTCATTAGATAGTCCGACTTGTCTGACCTGTCCGACCCGTCTGACCTGTCTGACTCGTCCGACCTGCCCGACTAAAAACCTCTTTCCTATCCCCATTATGCATCGAATCAAAAACTTTTCGCTGAAGAACAACAACACATTTGGTATCGACTGCCATGCCGATGAGTTTATCGAATACGACTCTGTAGAGGAACTGCAGACTCTCGTCCCAGAACTCCAAGGCAGAAATGTGCTGCACGTAGGAGGCGGTAGCAACCTGCTGTTCACGAAGGACTTCGACGGCATCGTGTTGCACAGCCGCATCAAAGGTGTGGACATCGTGGAGCAGACGGCCGACGAGGTGCTGGTCCGTGTGGGTGCGGCCGTGGTATGGGACGAACTTGTCGACTATGCAGTCGGGCAGGGATGGAGCGGCATTGAAAACCTCTCACTCATCCCAGGCGAGACGGGAGCCGCTGCTGTTCAGAACATCGGTGCATACGGCACGGAGGTGAAAGATGTGATTGAGGAGGTGGAGGCTGTGTCTCTCTCGACGGGAGAGCTGAGGACTTTTTCAAACGATGAATGTCAGTATGCCTACCGCAGGAGCATCTTCAAGCGTGAGCTGAAGGGACAGTATGCCGTTGTCTACGTAAGGCTTCGCCTGTCCAAGGTGTTCAATCCAAACACGGCCTACGGCAATATCCGCCAGGCGATGGAGGGACGGGAACTTTCGGCTGCGAACGTACGGCAGGCCATCATCGACATCCGAAACGCAAAGCTGCCTGACCCGAAAGTGACGGGCAACGCTGGCAGTTTCTTTGTCAATCCCGTTGTGATGGACGAGCAGTTCCGACAGCTGCAGGCTGACTATCCCAATATGCCTTATTACAAGGTGGAAAACGGCTATAAGATTCCGGCCGGATGGCTTATTGAGCAGGCGGGATGGAAAGGACGGTCGATGGGACGTGCTGCTGTCCACGACAAGCAGGCACTCGTAATCGTGAACCTGGGTGGTGCCGACGCAGACGAGATTGTGCGCCTGAGCGAAGCGGTCAGGGCTGACGTGATGGAGAAATTTGGTGTGGAAATCAAGCCGGAGGTGAATTTTATATGAGCAGGATGCGAGTGACTCTTCTGGGCACTGGCACCTCATGCGGCGTGCCACAGCTGGGATGTAAATGCAGGGTATGTACTTCTGATGACCCGCGCGACAAGCGGTTGCGGTGTTCTGCACTCGTGGAAATCGACGACCCGTCTGCGAAGAACGGCGTCACACGCATGCTCCTGGACTGCGGCCCAGATTTCCGTCAGCAGATGCTGCGTAACGGATTCCAACCTATCGACGCCATTTTCATCAGCCATGAGCATTACGACCACGTGGGCGGAATCGACGATATCAGGCCCTTCTCCGTATTTGGCGACATGGTGATTTATGCCGACGACTTCTGTGCCACACACCTGATGGAGCGCATTCCTTATTGCTTCACACCGAAAGAAGTGAGGTATCCGGGGGTGCCGGGTATCGACCTCGAACGGGTGGAGCCGGGACAGACGGTAAGAGTGAACGGTGTGGATGTGTTGCCGCTGCAGGTGATGCACGGAAAACTGCCGATTCTGGCTTTCCGAATCGGCTGTTTTGCGTATGTCACCGACATGAAGACCATCCAGCCCGACCAGGAGCGTCTCCTGCATGGCGTCAGATACCTGATTGTGAACGGCCTGCGCCATGAAGAGCATATGACACACCAGTCTGTGGAAGACGCAGTGGCCTTTGCCGACAAGCTGGGAGCTGAGGAGGCGTATATCATCCATATGTCCCACCACGTCGGTCTGCATGCCGAGGAGGCGGCCAAACTGCCGCCCCACCGTCATCTGGCATACGACGGGATGCAGTTCTCCATTGATTGTGAAACAGCAATTTCTTAACTAACAAAGACTTCCAAACCTTTCTGTCATGAACCGAATCAAGATACTCCTTATTATATATATGCTGATGCTGATGGGCTCAACCACGAGAGCCCAGTCACTCTCCTTCAAGGAGGAGATGCTCGACGTGGGCCTTACGCAGTGGTATCATCCCATTACGGCCACCTATGTGTTCACGAATAAGAGCGGGCAGCCGCTGACTATCCAATATGTGGATCCGGGCTGCGGATGCATGGAGCCGGAATGGACAAGAGGCACAATCCAGCCAGGGGGAACCGGACGCGTAGTCGTCACTTACAACGCCGAGATGCTTGGCCGGTTCGACCGCATGATCGAGGTGAGGAACAGCCTGGATGCCGAGCCACAGCTGGTGAGAATGAAATGCAAGGTGGTGGAGCACGAGGTGGTGCAGCAGAAGCAGGTGGTTGAGCCTGAGGAAGAAAAACCGGTTATCGCCCAAGAAACCCCGTCTGCAAAGCAGCCCCTGATTGACTATGCCAAGCCTGTGATGCTCACGTCAACATCATCGTTGATTGTAGGAAAATTCAAGCCCGACAAGAAACTGAAGGGAACACTGACTATCAGCAATCGCGGAGACGCCTTGCTGATGGTGGAGAAGGTGGAGGCGTCCGGGGCTGTGCTCGTGGAATGTCCGCAGCTGGCGCTGAAGAAAAACCAGACGTTCAAAATCAAAGTCTGGGTCGACACGGCGAAGATGAAGGACGCAGACGACCCCCAGCAGTTCATCATCTACTCCAACGACCAGATCTCTCCAAAGAAAATTATCAAGGTGGTATGTGGAAAATAAAAAATGTGCTCAGACTTTCTGAGCACATTTTTTTATTTTTTTTGTGATTTGCTTATCTGCGGCGCCCCGGGGCTGCTACTCGTCCGGAGCTGTTGGAGCGATTCTGCTGTGAGCGGATGTTGCCTGGACGGTGGCCACCGCCGTTGTAGTTCCTGTTGTTGCCGCCACCGTTGTAGTTTCCGTTAGGACGGTTGCCACCACCGTTGTGATTTCCGTTAGGCCGGTTGCCACCACCGTTGTAGTTCCGGTTGTTGTAGTTGCCACCTGGATGGTTGCCTCCTACGTGTCCGCCTGGATGTCCTCCTACGTGTCCGCCCGGATGTCCACCTGGGTGATTACCGAACCTTCCGGCGTGCGGACGGTGGATAGGTCTGTTGTAGTGTCCGTGGATGCGGTTGTGTCCTCCTCTGTAAACACCGAATCCGTGAGGACGAGCGCGATAGTAGTGATAGCGGTCAGCATAGCGTCCGTAGATAGGGTAGTACCATCTGCCGTCTCTCCATGCCAGCGGGCGATAGAAGTAGTTGAGTCCTACGTAGATACGATACTGATAGTCGGAGAGAATATAGCGAAGGTCTGCGTTGCGGCGGCTCCACCATGTGCCGTAAAGGTCACCGTGGTAATTGATGCTGAGCAGATAGTCCAGGTTCACCTCGTAGGCCAGTTCGTACTGCTCTTCGGTCAGGTCGAGT
The DNA here is from genome assembly GCA_946625675.1 of uncultured Prevotellaceae bacterium. Taxonomy (GTDB): domain Bacteria; phylum Bacteroidota; class Bacteroidia; order Bacteroidales; family Bacteroidaceae; genus UBA3839. The sequence continues at coordinate 5,738 of CAMOTI010000134.1, forward strand.
TCGTATGCCATCTTGTCGGTGAGGAAGAGGGCCTCACGCTGTGCTACGTCGATTGGCAGGGCGTTCATCGTCAGCGTCGCTGCGAGAAACATGGTCATGAGTAATAACTTTTTCATAAGGCTTTCGTATTAATTGTTAATAATTTTTTCTGTTTCTATCTTTTTGATGACGCAAAGTTAGGAAAGTTTATCCAAACCACCAAATGTTAATTCCCTAATTGCCTTTGGGTTTTTCCCATACGATAGGGGGAATACCCATATCTGCTTGATTGGAAATAATTTACTTGAATGGTGAATTTACGGTGTGACATCCCGCGGGCTCTTGTATATGCTCTCCATCTCTATTTTTTTTAGGTTATTCAGGATTTCGTGTGGTGATTAATTTTATTGTTATCTGCTGTCCCCTTTTTCATTCCGACAGGACATCGGCTGGGATACACGTCCGATTTCGTCTCTGTTGAACTTCGGGTCTCCTTTTTCATTCCGACAGGACATCGGCTGGGATAGTGGGCGTCTCGCCCGCACATCTGACCGGCGAAGCAAGGTCAAACAACGATATAGAATTTTTTTCCACAAATATTCCTGAAGTACCATATTTTTTACGACAACAATAAAATTTTTTTTATATGCGCAGAACTTTTGCGTAGCACAATCCTAACTTTGCATTGAAATTAAAAATCAGAGCTCTTTGAAACCGGGGGAAATATGAACTGGATGAGTGGAGAAATGCGGTTGACGTAGCGTAGGGTTACTTCGATATTACAATCAAGATTACTATTTTTTTGTAGTTCTCTACACAAGTCTCTATGCGATAGTATCACCGCATTTGCTCCCTTTCTGTTTTTCTCTCCAATTCCATGTAGGCATATATAAAATAGTATATCTGCAATACAAAGATGAAGTAAATCATTATCAATACTTGGTTGCCGTTAGTGGAGGAAGGGCCATCGGACAACGGCTTTGGGCCTCCATGAAGTAGCACCGCGATGTAAAACCAAATAAACACGAGAAATATGAAATTTAACGAGAAAGCAAAAGAACCGAACCTGACCCTCAACCATGAGGGCGCACGAGCTTACAAGCTCTCGGCAGAGATGGAACTCTACACCGCTGTTGTCACCTCCATGCTCAACGACAATTTTTACGAGAAAGACGGTGGGCGCTTCAGCCGTATCAAGAATCTGGTGCAGAAGACCGATCCGCAGTTTGTGGCACGTCTCGCTGTCTTTGCGCGTACACAGATGAATCTCCGCTCTGTGCCCTTGCTCTTGACTGTGGCGTTGGCAGGTGTGCACAGTGGTGATGACCTCGTGGCACGTACCGTGGCACAGGTGGTGCAGAGAGCCGACGAAATCACGGAGCTTCTGGCTTGCTATCAGAAGTTGAACCCTACGGGCGACAAACGAAAGAAGCTGGCCAAGGTCTCAAATCAGATCCTCAAAGGACTGAAGACGGTATTCAACCGCTTTGATGAGTACCAGTTCGCCAAGTATGACCGCGACAATGCCGAGGTGAAGCTGCGCGACGCACTCTTCCTTGTTCATCCTAAAGCCAAGGATGCGGCTCAGCAGGCCATTTTCGACAAGATCGTCACGGGAAGCCTCGACACGCCGTACACTTGGGAGACGGAACTCTCAGAACTGGGAAAAACTGAATTTTCCGACAATGCTGAGCGCGAAGCTGCTTTTGCCCGTAAGTGGGAAGAACTCGTGGAGAGCCGACGTTTGGGCTATATGGCCACGTTGCGAAATCTGCGCAATATGCTGAAAATGAAGGTGACGGATAAGACGATACAGACGGTGTGCAGCTACCTCTCCAACAGGGAGGCTGTAAGGAAGTCACGACAACTACCGTTCCGATTCCTCTCGGCTTACCGGGAGTTGAGGGAGTTCGATGTGGCGCACAGCGAGCTTGGAGCTGCACTCGAGAAGGCCGTAAGCGCGTCGGCGGAGAATATTCCGGGCTTCGATGCCGACACACGCATCCTATTGGCATGCGATGTGAGTGGGTCGATGAGAAGCCCTGTCTCACCCAAGAGCAAGATAGAGTACTACGACATCGGACTGCTGCTGGCCATGCTGATGAAGACCCGCTGCCAGGAAGTGGTGGCTGGTATCTTCGGGGATGTGTGGAGACCGGTGGAAGTGCTTGGTAACGATGTGCTTAAATCCATGGATAAGATGCATAAATATGGGAACAAGGTGGGATTCTCCACAAACGGACACAAAGTCATCAACTGGCTGGCAAGAAACAAGACGGTCGTGGACAAGGTGTTTTTCTTCACCGACTGCCAGATGTGGAACAGTTCCTACTACGACGACGATTTACTCCGCCGCTCGTGGAAGTCATACAAGCAGGTCGCACCTGAGGCCAAGCTCTATCTGTTCGACCTCTGCGGCTACGGAAGCACACCCCTCTCCGTCAAAGACGACGATGTGTTCCTCATTGCTGGGTGGAGCGACAAGGTGTTCGACATGCTGCAGGCCATCGAGAGAGGGGAAGAGGTGCTCAGCCAGATCAAGGCAATCGAATTATAAACTCATGCATATTAATTTTTTTTGTTAGACATTTGTTTTTTAAAGGTTAGACTATTTTTTCATAAACTTAACCGGCAAAGGTGTGACGTCGTGAGACGGCACACCTTTTTCTCTTTCTGGCAGGATGGGCTGGAAGTGACTGAGCATGGCCGGCAAATTACACTGCGGGGGCTGATGTTCCTGAAATGCTCATTTTATATGTTAAATATACTTTCCACTTTTCACTTTTCACTTTTCACTTAAAAATTCTTCTTTCTTCATTTTCAAATCTTCTTTTTTATTAGTAACTTTGCAAAATATATGGACTTAAACTTATGGCAGCATCTACTGGGAGACGTTTTTGTGAGTAAAAAGCGGATTCCTGACTGAATACTGATGTTGCTGACATCATAATCAAATTATTTCACATGAACATCTTAGAACTTTCAGAACAAGAAATCAACCGACGTAACAACCTGCAGGCACTGAAGGAACTGGGCATTAATCCCTATCCTGCTGCTGAATACCCTACGGACGCATTCTCTACCGACATCCTGGCACAGTTCCAGGACGACGCACCTCAGAAGGACGTGTGCATTGCCGGACGTATGATGAGCCGAAGAATCATGGGTAAGGCATCTTTCATCGAACTGCAGGACTCTAAAGGACGTATACAGGTATACATCACAAGGGATGACATCTGCCCGGAGGAGGACAAGACTTTGTATAACAACGTTTTCAAGAAACTACTCGACCTTGGCGACTTCGTAGGTGTCAAGGGATTCTTGTTCCGCACACAGACTGGAGAGATTTCTGTTCATGCGAAGGAACTCACGGTGCTGGCCAAGAGCCTTAAGCCGCTGCCTATTGTCAAGGAGGCTGACGGAAAAACCTACGACGCATTCGAGGACCCGGAGATGAGATACCGCCAGCGTTATGTCGACCTCATCGTCAACAAGGGGGTGAAGGACATCTTCCTCAAACGCGCCACAGTACTGCGCACCATGCGACAGATTCTCGACGAAAACGGATACACCGAGGTGGAGACTCCTACACTGCAGAATATTGCGGGAGGGGCATCGGCAAGACCCTTCATCACCCATTTCAACGCGCTGAACGTCGACATGTACATGCGTATCGCCACGGAGCTCTATCTGAAGAGGCTCATCGTGGGTGGATTCGAAGGCGTGTACGAAATCGGCAAGAACTTCCGGAATGAGGGTATGGACCGCACACATAATCCGGAGTTCACGTGCATGGAGCTCTACGTGCAATACAAGGACTACAACTGGATGATGAGCTTCACGGAGCAACTGCTCGAACGTATATGTATTGCCGTCAACGGGACGACGGAGACCGTGGTGGACGGAAAGACCATCTCTTTCAAGGCTCCTTACCGGCGACTGCCCATCCTCGAGGCCATCAAGGAGAAGACCGGATACGACCTCGAAGGTAAGTCGGAAGATGAGATCCGCGAGGTGTGCAAGGCGCTCAATATGGAAATCGACGACACCATGGGTAAGGGAAAACTCATCGACGAGATTTTCGGCGAATTCTGCGAGGGCAACTTCATTCAGCCTACTTTCATCACGGACTATCCCGTGGAGATGTCGCCGCTGACGAAGATGCACCGCTCGAAACCAGGGCTGACCGAGCGCTTCGAGCTGATGGTGAACGGCAAGGAGCTGGCCAACGCCTACTCCGAGCTCAACGACCCGATTGACCAGGAGGAAAGATTCGTCGAGCAGATGCGACTTGCCGACAAGGGTGACGACGAGGCCATGATCATCGATCAGGACTTCCTGCGCGCGCTACAGTACGGAATGCCGCCTACGTCGGGAATCGGAATCGGAATCGACCGACTCGTCATGCTCATGACCGGAAACATGACTATCCAGGAGGTGCTCTTCTTCCCGCAGATGAAGCCGGAGAAGAAGATGCCGCAGGACGGAGCCGACAAGTTCGCCGAAGTGGGCATTCAGGCTGACCTCGTGCCAGTACTGCACAAGTGCGGGTACAACCTCGTGAGCGACCTGGCTAAGGCCAACGCGCAGAAGATACAACAGCAAATCGGAGAAGTAATCAAGAAGTACAAGCTCGAACTCCAGAAGCCGTCAGTGGCTGAACTGGAGGAAGTGCTTGCCAAACTGGGATAAAAAGGCAGGATAACCTGGCTCATGGACGAAAGAACGTCCATGGACCGGGTTTTTCCCGTTTTGATAGACAATGAGTCCATCATCTCGCATCTTTGTTTTTTTCTTCTACTAAAATAATAGCTATCTTGGAATTTCAGAATTGTGGAAGAGTGGCGATTATCGGAGGCGGCAGCTGGGCCACTGCCATTGCCAAGATCGTCATGGTCAACGTCGAGAATATCAACTGGTATTTCCGGCGCGAAGACCGTATTGACGACTTCAAGCGTCTGAAACATAACCCGGCTTACCTCACGAGCGTGCAGTTCGACATCGACAGGATCACGTTCTACTCCGACATCAACAACGTCGTGAAAAACAGCGACACACTCATCTTTGTCACGCCGTCGCCTTATCTCAAAGGACATCTCAAAAAGCTGAAGACCAGCTTGAGAAACAAGATGATTGTGATTGCCACTAAAGGTATTGTGCCCGACGACAACATCACCATCTCGCAGTATTTCCATCACACGTTCGACGTGCCGGAAGAGCAGATCTCTTGCATCGGCGGACCGTCGCATGCGGAGGAGGTGGCGCTCGAGCGTCTCTGCTATCTCACCGTCGGGTGCCGAAGCACGGCGAACGGTGCTATGGTGGCGGCCATCCTTGCCGGAAAGAACGTGAAGACCACGGTCAGCACCGACATCGAGGGCATCGAATACAGCTCCGTGCTTAAGAATGTATATGCCATTTGCGCAGGTATATGCCACGGACTGAAGAAGGGCGACAACTTCCAGTCGGTACTCGTGGCAAACGCCATACAGGAGATGGAGCGCTTCCTCCAGGCCATCGTGCCTGCCAACCGCCGTATCTCCAACTCTGTTTATATGGGCGACTTGCTGGTCACTATGTACTCCAATTTCTCCCGCAACCGTGTGTTCGGAACCATGATCGGAAACGGATATTCGGTCAAGACCGCACAGCTGGAGATGGAGATGATCGCGGAGGGCTATTTCGGAACGAAGTGTCTCAAGGAAATCAATAGGCGCTACCACGTGAACATGCCTATTCTCGACGCGGTCTATAACATCCTCTATGAGCGTATCTCCACATCCGTGGAAATCAAGATCCTTAGCGACTCATTCAGGTAAATAGTGATGTGCGCCGACATGGCACAGCTTTTCCCCCTCATTAAACTCTCAACTCTAAACTCTCAACTCTAAACTACATAAAAACATGAAATTAGACATCACAAAAGCGTTGCAGTTTGTCGACGCAAATGCGGTTCAGGCTTTTGAACCGGCTGTGAATGACGCCAACAAGGCTCTCGAAGAGGGCACATGCCCTGGAAATGATTTCCTGGGATGGATGCACCTCCCGTCTCAAATCACTGAGGAATTCCTCGACGAAATCAATGCCTGTGCGGCTGTGCTTCGCGACAACTGCGAGGCTGTGGTCGTGGCGGGAATCGGCGGAAGCTACCTGGGCGCGCGTGCAGTGCTCGAGGCGCTGGGCGACACGTTCGGATGGCTCAAGCCAAGCGATTATCCCAGAATCCTCTTTGCAGGCAACAACATCAGCGAGGACTATCTTGCTGAGCTCATTGACTATCTGAAGGGAAAGAAATTCGGTGTGATCAACATCTCCAAGTCGGGAACCACCACCGAGACTGCCATCACATTCCGTCTGCTCAAGAAACTCTGCGAGGACGAGCGTGGAAAGGAAAAGGCGAAGAAAGTGATTGTAGCTATCACCGACGCTAAGAAAGGTGCGGCACGCACTACGGCTGACAAGGAGGGATACAAGTCGTTCATCATACCGGACAATGTGGGAGGACGCTTCTCTGTTCTCACGCCGGTGGGACTGCTGCCCATTGCATGCGCCGGATACGACATCAAGGCGCTCGTCAAGGGAGCCAAGGACATGGAAGAGGCCACTGGTCTGAACATACCGTTTGCCGACAACCCATGCTCTCAGTATGCTGCCATCCGCAACGCGCTCTATAACGCGGGAAAGAAAATCGAGATCCTTGTCAACTTCCAGCCCAAGCTCCACTACATGAACGAATGGTGGAAGCAGCTCTATGGAGAGAGCGAGGGAAAGGACAAGAAAGGCATCTTCCCTGCTGCTGTGGACTTCTCCACCGACCTCCATTCCATGGGACAGTGGATCCAGGACGGAGAACGCACAATCTTCGAGACGGTCATCTCTGTGGACAATGTCAACCACACGCTGGCTGTGCCTACAGACGAGGAAAACCTCGACGGACTGAACTTCCTTGCCGGCAAACGAATCGACGAGGTGAACAAGATGGCTGAGCTGGGCACGCAGATCGCACATGTCGACGGTGGCGTGCCTAACATCCGCATCTGCATCGACAAGCTCGACGAGTACAACATCGGACAGCTCATCTACTTCTTTGAGAAGGCATGCGGAGTGAGCGGACTCGTGCTGCAGGTCAACCCGTTCAACCAGCCTGGTGTCGAGGACTACAAGCGCAATATGTTCGCGCTGCTCGACAAGCCGGGATACGAGGCTGAGAGCAAGGCCATCAAGGCCAGACTGGCTTAAATCTACGCATCCGATAAGAGAAAATCTGGAGAGCCCGGAATATTTCCGGACTCTCCGGATTAGCTTTTTCGGATTCTCCCGTTCTCTCCGGAATATCCGGAATCTCCGGTCTTTCTGAGTTCTCCGAATACTCTGAGTTCTCCGAGTACTCTGAGTACTCCTATCACCTAAAATCAACTCATGATAAAAACCGCAATACAGAAATATCTACAGACCACCGGCCAGAAAAGAATGGACGTGCGCACTGCCATGTTCGACATGGATGGTGTGCTTTACGATTCTATGCGCAACCATGCCAGCTGCTGGCACCGCACGATGGAGCATTTCGGATTCACCTTCCCGGAATGGGAGGCCTACATGCATGAAGGACGTACAGGAGCCGGAACCATCAACATCGTGTCGATGCGTGAGCGAGGACATCTCGCTACGGATGAGGAGTGCGAAGCCATGTACCACTATAAAAGCAAGCTTTTTGAGCAGTGCCCGGAGGCAAAGCCCATGCCCGGGGCATACGAGCTGCTGAAGAAAGTGAAGGGGGTAGGGGTGACGCCAGTCATTGTGACAGGATCCGGGCAGAAAGTGCTCTTGCAGCGCCTTCAGCGCAGTTTCCCCGACATCTTCCGGCAGGAACTGATGGTCACCGCTTATGATGTGAAGAAAGGAAAACCCGACGCAGAGCCTTATCTCATGGGGCTGGAGAAGGGCGGACGCTTCTTGAATGCAGACGGCGAACGCCTCCATCCATGGCAGTCTATCGTTATCGAGAACGCACCCCTCGGAGTCCAGGCAGGAGTGGCGGCAGGCGTCTTCACCATCGCTGTCAACACCGGGCCGCTGCCCGACGAGGTGCTTTATCAGGCTGGTGCCAACATCCTCTATCCATCCATGCAAGCTCTTGCCGACGGATGGGAAGAGTTGTTGGACTGCTTGAAATCCGTTATCTCCGATTAACCTCCTGCTTTGGCACGCTCCGATTCCTCCGAGTATTCAGAATATTCCGATTCCTCCGTTTCCTCCGAGTATTCCTAATCTCTTAAAAAATGTATTCAATGTCACTCCGTCTACTTTTGCGTTCTGTCTTGCTCAGCGTCCTGTGCATCACGCTGACCGCTTGCCCTGGCGACAAGGAGCCAGAGGGCGGATTCTATAAAATCAACACATTCGTGGCAAACGACTCTGCGGGATATAAAGTAGGGAAGGGGACTGCCTTTGCCACGGTATATATAGCCGACCCCTCGGGACTGAGCGAGTTGTGCAAGAAAAACTATGCCATGTGGCTCAGCACCGTCTTGCAGGTGGACCCCACCAGCGACAAAGAAGCTGTCAAGTCGCTTGCTGCAGCTTATGTTCGCAAGGAGGCATTGAAAAAACAGTCCGAGTTCATCAACAACAGGGAGGAGCTGGAGGCGTCGCTTGTGCGTGAGGTCTTCATTCGGACGGGCATCCGAAAAATTTATGAGGACAAGGACTACATCACCTTTATGAAGGAAGACACCATTATCGGAGGCGACCAAAACAAGTCGCATCTCTCCGTAGGATATACTTTCACAAAGGCGGACTTCACACTGGCCGACCTCATCGATTCCGCAGACGTCGACAACTACCGGCGGCAAATCACCGACTACCTGGGCAAGACCCTCGTGAAGCATCCAAGCCAGCTGTTCGACTTTCTCCTCATCGGAGAAGACTGCCGAAGCCAGGGCATGGTCCCACTGCCGGCCAACGGAGCATTCCTGCAGGACGACTCCCTCGTCTTCATCTACCAGGAATATGAGATTGCACCCTATAAGGCAGGACGCCCATACGTGAAACTGCCCTATAACCGCCGGCCAGTCAGTCTCTCGGCTCGTCCCGAGCCGTCTGATTCCGACTCTCTTGCTGTTGCTCACGATTCCGTCAAATCAGACTTATCTGCTACGAAGCAGACAAAACCGGAGAAATCGAAGTCGGAGACCAAGAAGTCAGAATCCTCCCAAAAAACGTCAAAATCTGAGCGAAAATCGAGGAAAACGGGCAATAAATCATCGAAATCAAAGAAATCCGACAAGAAAACATCAAAAAAGTAGGGATTTATTTTTCTGGTATCAAAATTTTTTGTAACTTTGCAACCGATTTCAAAAAATCACCTGTGGGAGTAAAGCCCCGCAGTCTTTGCGAAAGCTGACAAAATCAGTTTTTGCGCTTCGAAAGAAGCATTTTAAGGTAGACTTGTTAGCTCAGTAGGTAGAGCATCTCCCTTTTAAGGAGGGGGTCCTGGGTTCGAGCCCCAGACAGGTCACCAACCAAAACGCAGACAGTCATTTTCGACTGCCTGCGTTTTTTTGATGTACCTCGCAACAAACCCGTAGGAGGTGAACAATCCGTTTTTACACGTACAACGCCCCTGATTCGTACCATGCCCGTCCACCAACAAACTCGTAGGAGGTGAACAATCCGTTTTTACACGTACAACTTCCCTAACTCTTACCGAAGCCCATCCACACTGGGGTTGTGGACGTCTCGCCCGCACAATTCTCGTGCAAGCGAATACAGAGCCAAGCTTGCTTGAGCTATGTTGAGCGCAGCCGAGAATCATGTCAATAATTCTCGTGCAAGCGAATACAGAGCCAAGCTTGCTTAAGCTATGTTGAGCGCAGCCGAGAATCATGTCAATAATTCTCGTGCAAGCGAATACAGAGCCAAGCTTGCTTGAGCTATGTTGAGCGCAGTCGAGAATCAGCGAAGCTAATTGGCCGGCGAAGCACGGCCAGCTATCGTAAAAGTAAACAGTGTATCCTCTCATTCCGTTCTATTGTGCTTGGCTGGTGTTGTTTGTGGTCGTATTGAAAAACATACATAGCTTTCATGGATTTGTCCCATGACTTACGCAGCTCCACATGGAAGAGATCCTTGTCTTTTGAGGCACATCTGCAAAAATATGTGTAAAAAATAATAAACGATGATAAAAAATATTATAAATGCTCTTATATTTGTATCTCTCTATTCAAAACCATTAAGAGCATAGAAAAGGGCATATTGCTTATTTTAGATTTCTATGCAAAGATATAATTGTATTTTATAGGCATAAAAGACAAATGGCTTATCTTTTTACAGAATCAAACACATTGTGATTAATTTTTTTTATTGAGCACGAAGTGCGTTTTTTCTCCGAAACGCAGTGTAGGACTTTTTTTTGAGTTTTGTCAGCACGAAGTGCCGTCGTTGTTGCCGTGTCGGCAGGAAGCAAACTTGTTTGCGGACAGCCGTCATGGCATCAACGACGCAGGGCGAAGCCCGCAGACAAAACGTTTTTTTATTTTTATCTCATAATTCGTATAACAAGGCATTTGCTGTCCTGGAAATCGTATGTGACGATTACAGCAGTAGCAGCCAAACGAACCCACAAGGTCCTTCTACGGCCTCCGACCGGGTCTTCCGCGGGGGCGACTGGTGCAACAGCACCTGGTACAGCCGAGTCTGTCATCGCTTCAGCAGCGAGCCAGACTACCGTGACAACAGCCTCGGACTTCGTCTCGATCTTTAGTCCCTGAAAAAAATAAATAAAGAAACAAGCAAGACAGCGAAAGCGCAAAAAAGAATATCAGTTCTTTTTATATACTGCAAGAAATAAGCGATTTCTTGCGTGAGAATGTCACCTTGAATGTCATTGACATTGGCATCAGTGGTGGCATATTTCGTTATCTCCAATTTATTAAAACGTCTTCGGACATCGAGTTTTAGACGCTTTTGTGCGGGCAGGACGCCCACGCCCTCAGCCAATGTCTTTTCGGACAACTGATGGGGAAGAGTTATTTCGTTATAATGTAGCCTAAAGCTGCAAAAAGAATTCCTATTGCAATGCTGCTGGCAATATATACAGCCAACGTTAAATAGTTGCCTGCTTGGAGTAAGGCTACCGACTCTTTTGAGAATGTAGAGAAAGTTGTGAATCCCCCGCAGAAACCAACAGACAGAAGCAACATGACATTTTCCGATAATGAAGAACTTCGACTCGACCATCCCCACAATAGCCCGATAATAAGACAACCGGCAATATTCACAATGAATGTTGCCCAAGGAAAGCCCGATTGATACTTCATCAAAATAGAGATCAGGTATCTAAGAATACCACCTGCAAAACTGCCGGTTCCTACCAATAATATGTTCTTTATCATTTCCAGTTTTTTTAGAACACCCCTTTAGTCAGATTGGGAAGTTTAATCGTATTTTTCCCAAGTCGTCCGGCACCCATACATTACCGCTGAAAGCCGTCTTTGCTTCGGCAGATATCCTGTTCCTGGCAGCAAAATGAGCATCTGCGGATGCTCTCCAGGTTTATCAGCTGATGAATCGGCATCTGCGAGAGCATGGCGATTCATCTTATCAACAGAGTCCTTTAATTTCGTTATGCTTTGTTGAACTTGTCCTTAGGACGCTTGCAGCGTGGACATTTCCAGTCCTCGGGCAGGTCTTCGAAGGCTACCCCGTCGTGCTCGGCTGGATCATACACATAACCGCAGACTGAGCACACATATCGGTTGCATACAATAGGACACCCCTCAATAGCTGAACCGCTTGCCGTTCCATTTCAGTGTCTTTCGGGAGGGTTTTCCGTTGTCATCCCATTTCGTCACCACGATGTCCTTGCCCTGACGGGGCATGGCGTATGTGGTGCCAAGATATTCCACCCGGAATCCCGGGGCGTCGGTCCACACCATACGTTTGGTGGCGTTGTTGTAGCGGAAGAAGGTCAGTCCGTGTGTCTCTGTGGAGACAGGGCGCCCTTCGGCAAACGTCTCGGTGTTGTTGAAGGCGACAAGCTTATGCTTACCGTCGGACTCGTTCCAGTAGCATATTTCCATCCTGCAGAAATAGTCATCCTCGTCATAGTCTTGCTCATAAAGGATGTAGCCGTTTTTTAAGTCAACGGTCAGTTTCACTCCCTTCTCTTGAGGGAACCCCTTGCGATAGCGGGTGAGGGCCTGCTCCACACCGCGCCAAGGGCGGTCACCCGGCTCGCCGTCGTCTGCGTTGAAATCGGTGAAGGCGGCCATCGCAAAGTCAACAACCGTGGGCTTCGCTCCTTTATAGTTCACTTTGATGCTGCTCTGTGCAAATGCAGTTAGGGTGAGGCATACAAATACAAATGCTAATGATAGTCTTTTCATAATAATTGAGGTGTTAAGTTGGCTTGTTTCCGCAAAGTTACAACTTTTTTACGAAATGAGCAAAAAAATGCCGCTTTGGATGATTTTACCATTGTTTTTGCTTTGTGTATTGTAAGTACTTGGTTTATAGGGAGTCCTTTTCTGTTTTTTTTGTGTCGCGCTTTTTCCTTGATACACTTTTGCTGTTAATCAAATCGAAAAAAGATTACGTGATATGGCAATAAAAAAGTTTTGGACTTTGCATGCAGAAACGAATCTGATACGTACGACAAAATCAAAAAGGAAATCAGCGGCGAATCTTCTGTTGGCAGTCGGGGCACAGGCCCTTGATGAGGTAGTTCGATGTGTGCATCTGGAATCCCTCTGGCAGTCCGACAGGAGGGATGGTCGTGTCGGTCAGGCAGAAGGTCGTCTGGCAGTGTTCGCAGAAGAAATGCACGTGGGTGTCATCGTCGGAGTCGTGGTTGTGGCTCAGGCAAAGTTCATAGACGAGGGTGTTGTTACCGTTTTCGATGGCATGGACGAGGTGTTTTTCCCGGAAGAGGGTGAGTGTCCTGAATATGCTTGACTTGTCGAGTGTGACGAGCCGGTCTTCCAGTTCTGCAAGTGAGAGAGGGTGGGGAGCATCTTCCAGCGCCTGGATGACGAGCATCCGGTTGGCGGTGGGGCGTATGCCGTGTTCCTGCATCGCTGCCTCATGATTTTTCGTGGATTCTGCTGACATTTTTTTTATGATATGATGGGACATGCATCCGGCGGTCAGTCCGCCGTCATCTGCTGTCCTCTATAGGGTTGTGATGAGCTAATCGACTACAAAATTAGTGAATTTTGATGAGATGGCAAAACGCGGACTGCATATTTGCAACCGAGTTGCAGAAACTATTGCATAACTTTGCACCGGATTCAGGAATCCCCCTCTGGCTCCATGACTGCAAAATAGCCAAAATAGCTAAAATAAATAGTAAATAGGAAAACCTTGGAGCAGCGAACGCAGAGCCGAACTTGTTCGAGCTATGCTGAGTCGTGACAAGGTTCATGAAA
>CAMOTI010000135.1 GCA_946625675.1 uncultured Prevotellaceae bacterium
TGAGAACAAACAGGAACACAAGCATGAGGACAAGCATCATCACTATCTGCGCCGTGAGTTCTCTTACTCGAACTACGAGCAGAACTACGTGCTGCCAGACGATGTAGTGAAAGACCAGATTTCTGCTAAGGTTGAGGACGGCATTCTGACCATCACCATGCCGAAGACCGCACCGAAGGAGAAAGTCACCAAGGCCATTGAGGTCTCGTAAGCCTCTCAGGGCTTTGTAGAAGTTAGGAACATCTAAAAACATTTGGGAGCAGCATCCATTGCGGTGTTGCTCCTTGTTTTTATTCTTCTTCATCCTCTTCCATCCGGCAAATCCTGTGAGTCTCTTTGCGAGCCTCGCGCCAACGGGGGAAATACTTGTCCATGAGGGCATGGAATCGGGCATTGTGGCTTGGTTCCAAGAGGTGGCATAATTCGTGAACTACTACATGCTCGACACACCATTCCGGCAATAGTAGTACGTAGGCAGAGATACAAATGCTACGGTCTTTCACGTTGCACTGGCCCCAGCGCGAGATGGTGGGCTTGTAATAGACGATACTTGGTTTAACTCCCATTTCCTTGGCATGTTTTTCCATCATCGGTTCCACCAGCGCCTTCAACCGTTTCAATGCTTCGTCGGCTTGGGCGCGAGTGGTCAGTGGCAGTTTGTTGTAGAACTCTGCCCGCTGCTTCTGACGCTCATACGTCTTTTTTCTCGCCTGTTCAATCCAGTCCTTGTGCTCCTCGATGAACGCTATCACCTTCTCGCGGGGCATTCCGATAGGTGCCGACACATGCACATCGCCATTCTTTACGATGCGCATCGACAACCTGCTTGTCCGTCTGTATGTTACCTTGATTGCCATCTTTTCTTTTGTTATACCTCTGGCCACGGCTCAAATTCTAATTCCAGCTCAATCCATTGCGGCTCCTCCTGTGGGGTGGCGCTCTTTTGATTGGAAACGCCCAAGCCTAACAGTCGAATGGGGTGGGAGTGGAACTCCACTTGCTGCATTAGCTGTTTGGCTAACGGCAGGATCTCATCTTTGGTGCGGAGGATGTGGTCAACGGTGATGCTTCGGGTGATTTGCTGGAAGTCCAGGAACTTTACCTTCAGCGTTAAGGTACGACCCTCAAAGGCGTTCTTTTCTATGCGTCTGACCAGCTCCAGCACCGTATGATACAGATGAATGGTGACGGCGGCATTCTCGCTGATGTCCGATTCAAAGGTCTGCTCACAGCTGACACTCTTCCGCTCCCATTCGCTGATAACAGGCCGATTGTCGATGCCACGAGAGAAGTCATAGAACACCTGGCCCATCTTGCCGAACTCCTGCGTCAGTCGGCTTAGCGACATGTTTCTCAGGTCAAGACCCGTGAAGATACCCATGCGGTGCATCTTCTCTGCGGTCTTCTGCCCAACTCCCCAGATTTTCTCTATCTTCAGTTGTGCGATGAAGTCCAAAGCCCTGTCTGGATGAATCACCGTCAGCCCATCGGGTTTGCGCCAGTCGGAGGCAATCTTTGCCAGGAACTTGCAGTAGCTCACGCCAGCCGATGTCGTCAGTCCAGTGGTCTCACGGATGCGCTGCTTGATTTCCCGCGCAATATCCACACCCAACTCAATCCCTTTCTTATTCTCTGTCACATCGAGAAAGGCTTCGTCGAGTGAGATAGGCTCTATCAGGTCGGTATAGTCATGGAATATCTCGTGCAACTGTGCCGACACCTCCTTATACTTTTGGAAGTGTGGCTCCACAATGATCAGTTGTGGACACAGCCGCTTGGCCACCTGAATGGACTGCGCCGAATGTACGCCAAACCGCCGTGCCTCGTAGCTGGCCGTTGACACCACACCCCGTTCGGCATCATGGCCTACCGCTATCGGCTTGCCACGAAGCTCAGGATTTTCTCGCTGCTCTACAGCCGCGAAAAACTGGTCCATATCCACATGAATGACTTTCATCAGCATCCAAATCTCGTGCAAAGTTACGAATTGTTATCGATATAGCACCTCTATGAACATGAAAAACCGCCAAAAACACACGAAGCCAACAACAATTCAATAGTGAATCGTTAATTCACGCAAGATAATTTTCCGAGACCGCCGGTGCCGGAGTAATGCTGTACTTTTGCCGACCGATGAGGGAAAGCCCCTCAGTTTATAATCAACACAAAAACTAAATTTTAGCACAATGGCAAGAGTGAAAACAGAAAAAGCACAGTCGAAGACTGCTGCAGCAGAGGGTTCTCAGGTCGAGAACCAGAATGAGAACAATGAGAAGACCGCTAAGGCGAAGGTGACCACCACCGAGGGCAACACCATCGACCGCATCCGCGTGTTCCAAAAGGACGACGCCACGATGGTACAGGTCGATTACGGTAAGCTGAACCCTGACGGCAAGACCCCTGAGGAGAACCGACCCCATGATCCTGGTGACGAACGATTAGCTTACCAAAAGGTAGTCAATCGTTAATATATGACTTGGTAGACATGTCGTAGTACAGGGCTTCCAACTCGGCCAGAGTCAGTTTTTCCACGGAATGTTCGATAATACGTATCAGCTCATCACGCCGATAATCTTCAGATTGGGTGAATTTGTTCATGTATGCCATAGTTCTTAATTTGTCATTAGTATGATTACACCGCTGATGCAGATATAGGCATAGACGATGTAGCGGAAAATGCGGTTGGGGATATGTTTAAAAACATAAGCACCCAGCATCGTGCCGATGATGACGCCGCCGAGGCCATAGAGATAGTCAACGGCTACAGTAGTTGTGAATAAACCGTTGTAGGCTCTCACACCTGTCATCATCACATTGCCAATCAGGAAATAGGTCTGAGCCATTGCCATATAATGCTCCTTCGTCGGCTCACTTTGGATGAAGTACAGCACGGCTGGCGGGCCTTGCATACCGAAGAATCCACCCATCAGTCCACTCAATGTTCCTGCGCCAACCTGCACTTTCTTTGTCGTTGGCAGTTTTATGCGCTGACTGAAAAGCATGAAGTAGATGCTAATCAGGATGAGTGCCACGCCAAGGATACGTCGTAAGATATGGTCTTCAATACGTGTCAGGGCAAAGATGGCGATGGTCGAGACAATGATAAACGTCAGCAGAATCGGCCAAAGACGCTGCCATGCGACGTAACTCCGCAACCGCCATACGATAGCAGCAGAAGTAGTGATAGCCAACAGTCCAGATAGTGTCGTAGCTTCGCCATAGCTTGGCATGAGGAAGGGTAGCATCGTCATAATGAAGATGCCGAAACCGAAGCCCGTGGTTCGCTGGATAAAACTCGCGCCAATGCTCAGTAGGAATATGGAGATGACAATGCTGCTCAAATCCTAATAATTCTCAAATTCAGGCACAAATTTACGCATTATTATTCATATTCCATCTTAAATGATTAAATTTGCAACATTATTTAGGAGAATTAGCGATGGCAAATTACACCTACTATGACGATTGACACGACAAATATGTGTTCGCACCTGCAG
>CAMOTI010000136.1 GCA_946625675.1 uncultured Prevotellaceae bacterium
TCCTTTCTACGGACAAAGGTACGGACTTTCCTCGAATTGTCAATGCTTTTTAATGAGATCTTTATAACGAGTGCTCACCAATCTCATTGATACTGCAAAGTTAGAGTGGACATTCATGTGAAGAAAAAAATCTAAAATTCTTTAATTCTTGATAATAAAAGGAAAACTTGTGTTATGTAATAAAGGCGTGCCGTTTCCGACACGCCTTTGATAAAGTGATAGATTCTTCAGTTCATGATTACCATAGGCCGTTCTTGCCCTCACGCTCTTCTGATGAGGCGATGAAGGCGGCGAACTCCTCTTCCATCTCACGCTCCTCTTTCGTCAGGTTGCCTGAACCGGCTTCTGTGGAACCTACGATTCCGATACACAGTGAGTTGAAGGAGGCTATTCGCAAACTGGTCATCGGTTTTTTATATTGCTTTTTCATTTTTTTCGGATTTTTTTCGTTTTTGTTTCGTTGCTAAATGGTTTTTGACTAGAAGGGGGGAGGATTATTTCACCAACACCTTCTTGCCGTTCACGATATAGATGCCTTTCTCAGCACGGGATACACGCTGACCGTGAAGGTTGTAAATCACGGTGTCCTTGCCTGTCAGCTCATCTGCTGCGATGCCGTTGATGCCGGTCGGAGTGTTGTCGTCAGTTCCGAAGATGCTGAAGGTCTTCACACCGCTGTCGGCAGAGGTGGTTGCCACGGTCTCAAGCACGCTCACCGGCAGATAAGCCGTGTTGGCACCTACGGTGAAGGTCTTGGAGGTCTTGTAGAATCCAACGCCTTCCTGACCTTTCATCAGTACGATGATGCTGTGTTCGATTTCTGTGTCCTTAACGACTCCTGTCAGCTGGTTGTTTTTCACGTCGTCGGTGATGATGACTGGTGCCTCAGCCGTTGGCTCTACGGTTGCAGTTGCTTTCGACTTGGCGACATAATAGGTGCCGGCCTCAGCTTGTATCAGCAATCCGGTCTTAGCTGGCACGTTCGTCACTTCCTTCGTCACGAGGTTGGTGGAGCCTTCCGCGTCAACTCCCTCGATGATGTAGGCGGTCAGTCCTTTGGTTGCCACGCTGAAGTCTAAGCCTTCTGTGTCGCAGTATGTACGGTAGCCCGCGTCGGTCACGGCAAACTCCACGAAGGCGTCTTTCTTGTAAACCTTGATCTCGGTGATTTGGCTGTTGTAATCGTTGGTTACCTTTATTGTATAAGTATTTCCGGCTGCTTGATAATTCTTGTCGATAAAGTAGATGTTTGTGTCTTTGGCGCCTGTTGTCTCTGTGCTTACTGCTGTCTCGTCTACGTAAATGTTCTGATTAACCTTTCCTGATGCAATGTCATTTCCTACCACTTCAATAGCGGCTACGTCGAAATCAAATGCGGGAAGTTCGAGATAAGCACCTTTTTGGCCTAACATCAAATAGCCTTGTTTGTTGAAATAGTATCCATTTCCTTTGCTGCCTGCAAGCTTGATTGTCTTTCCTGTGTTCATGAAGTTGTTTTCTTCAACCATCTTGTTAGTATTTCCTTCTGGCAGTCCCCATCCGTTCTGCGTGAAGTCGAAGCGGGTGTAGTAGTTTTCCTCATATACGCACTGAATAGGAGCGGTGACGGTGACGTTGAAGGTCTCACTTCCTGCTTCGTATGCAGCTCCTTCGATGGTCTGTGCAATCCAAGAAGCAGTGATAATGGCAGTACCTACGCTTACAGCAGTCACTATGCCTGTTTCTGATACTGTTGCAACAGCTTCATTACTAGAAGTGTATGATACTGAGATGCCAGAAGGTGTTATTGTAATCTCGGCACTATTTTCTCCGTCGGATAAGGCCAAAGCTGTCTTGTTGATTGTTGCCGTAGCTTTGTTTTTCCGTAGGAGGCTGACAAGCTGGTTGTCTTGTGCAAATTCATATTCTTCACCGTATTTTGTAAGGTTTCCGAAGATAATCACCTCATCGCCTATTTGAATGCCATCTTCAGAGGTGAAGTTGTCGCCATTATAACTTTTTCCCCTATATGCAAGAATTTGACCAATATTCAGACTCCCGTTGGAGGAGATTTTGTAGGATATATTGCCGTATTGTGAATCGTATGGTGTAACGATTGTAGAAACGATTCCTTTAACATAAACGCCTGTTGTTCCAGTTCCGGAGTTGATTGCCTGAATCGCCTGTTCAACAGTATAAGGGTTGTTCGCGGCGCCGGGAAGGTTAGGGTCGCTGTTTGTCACCGTCAGCTCGTATGTGGCTTCTGATGCTCTGTATTCTTCCTCCACCCCTGCGTATGAAGCGGTAATGGTGGTTGTTCCGGCTGCAACGAGTGTGACGGCCCCGTTTGCATCTACAGTTGCAACATTTTCATCACTGGAACTCCAAGTAACGGTTGCGCCCTCTATAACATTCTCTCCGGCTTTCACTATTGCGGACAACGAACCAGCTGTGGTGTCAAGAAATAAATCATTGGTGTCGATACCGCTATCGTCAATTGTGATTGTGGTGGCAACAGCAGAACTACTCTCGACAGTGTAGGAGACAGAGATTTTTGCAATACGTCTATGTCCGCTTGTTCCGCCAATCGTAAACGTTACAGATTGAGAATTTCCAGCCCATGTGCCATTCTCATAAGTTCCAACATCTGTCGTGATACTATTACTTCCTTCACCAGAGCTAAAAGTAAGAGTGATATTAGTTAATTTAACACCTTCTCCACCGGCAATGGTGAAATATCCACCACCATATATTCGGACAGCGGTTCCTGTTGTATAGTATGCTGGAGCATTGCTACTATTACCTTTATTAAAAGTCACGGTTATATTATCATCGATTTTGTCACTTTCTACTAATCCACCATTACCATACCCTTGCTCACTTGCCACCCAGTCGGCTTTTGTCATACTTGAATTTGTAACTGTAAGCTCGTATGTGGCAGAAGATGCTTGGTATTCGTTTTCCACGCCAGCGTATAAGGCTGTAATCGTAGTTGTTCCGGCTGCAACGAGAGTTACTGTTCCCTCCTGGTCTATTGTCGCAACGCCTTCATTACTTGATGTCCAAGTAACAGTATTACTAATAGTCTCTTCTCCAGCAGTCACTGTTGCTGACAACGAACCAGCTTCCGTGCTTGTATAAACGTCCATGTTGGTGATACCGCTTGTGATGGTTGTAGTTGTGGCAACAGCAGAAGATTTTTTTGTCCCTTTTATAGTAATTTCTGAAATACCACATCCTCTACTGCTTGAAGCGCCAGGACATGATATTGTTAATGCTCCTTCTGTTGGAGTAATCTCTAAAGCGTCACTATTTGTAAGAGTGGTTGAACTTGGGCTATAGGATGTTAATTCTGTGGATCCTTGTGTGACCGAAATCTTCCCTTGAGTGGCATTAGGACCTCCATATTTTCTGGCTTTAATTGTGATGGTAATGTCCGTGTATTTAGACCAATCAATTTCTGGAGAGATAATAGACATTTCAGATGATATCAATTGATAACCTCCTGAATTAGAATAATTTGGTTTACCATTGATAGTCCAATCGTCTGTGTTGTCGTGATTGAAGGTGGCAATTGTTTCTTGCCCCCACGTTACTCCGCATACTGCTAGTAGCAGCATGCTCATCGTAAGTCGTAATTTTTGTTTCATGTTTAGTTAAGTTTTTTATTAGTTATAAATTTGAATAGGCTTGTTTATTGGTTAGTCCATAATACGTTGCAAAATTACAAAAAAAATGTGAAAAAAACGAACTTCAGAGGGGTTGTTTTTTTCTTTTTTCAGAAATTAATTGGGTGAATAGGATGATAGTGGGTAATACTCTCAATGCCTTTCGGAAAATCCCCTGGATTTTTAATTCTTCCAGTGGTTTGCGTGATTCAATATGCAACAATTGATGTTAATTGCATCCTTTTGTGAGTATTTATATAAATAATTGTATGGAGTGTTGTGCAATTCCTCAGAATTTATTTCGTTTGCAAACGAAAATACCTTTAAAATCCTCAGTAGTACTTTTGATTTTCCTTTAAAATTCTCAGTAGAAATCAAATCAACAGAGGAGGTTCGTAGTGCAAATATCCGCAATTTACGTACTTTTGCTGATGAATATCCCGGGAGCCGCAGAATTTTAGTGTCGCTCGACAGATTCAGCCGTAATATTGGGGAGGTGGAGTGCCTTTATGTTTATGATTTCTTCCACATGTTGTGGAGTGAAGGACTGTAGATGGTGCAAAGGTGTTGTATGCAAAGTTAATCATGAGATAACCGACTCTCCAAATAAACGGGATATGCCACAGCGTGGCATATCCCGTTATCTTAATGGATTTCTGATGTTTTACTTCTTCAGCAGTCCGCCTACCTTCTCGATGCCTTTGTCTACGGCGTCCTTTGCAGCTTCCTTCACTGCTTCCTTGCCTTTTTCTACAGCTTCGGCAGCAGCTTCTTTTGCAGCCTCAGGAGCAGCCTTGACTGCTTCCTTTGCGCTCTCGATAGCCTCGTTGCCTTTCTCTACGGCAGCGTCCTTCACGGCCTCAGCAGCCTCGGCAGCCTTTGCAGGAGCGTCCTTCACAGCTTCAGCAGCGGCAGCAGCTTTGTCTACGGCAGCGTCCTTTGCAGCGTCTACAGCCTCACCGGCACCTTCCACGCCAAGTGCGTCCTTTGCCTTGTCAACAAGCTGGCCTGCGTCGATACCCTTCACCCAGTCAAGCGCGCCCTGAACATACTCGTTGTCGCCAATCACGCCCTTCACCTTGTCTGCGTTCTCGGAAAGGAAGTTCTGGATTTTCTCGATGATGCCCTTTGCCTGCTCGCCCTTGCCTTCGCTCAGCAGCTGAGTGGCATAAGCCTTAGCCTGGTCGATCTTGCCTTTCAGACCTTCGCCGTCGCTGGCCTCAAGTCCCTTTGCGAGCTCGTCGCCCAGTGTGGCAGCGTCAACAGCCTCGGCGGCACCTTCGTTTGCGATTTCCTCGATTTTCTCTGCACCTTCCTTTGCTGCATCCTCTGCTTTTTTTGTGTCCTTGCAAGAGGTCATAGCCAAGCCGGCAACTGCAGCCAGCATCAAAAACATTTTTTTCATGTCTCTCAAATTTAAGTGGTTAATAATAATGTTTGCTAAAAACGCTCCAAAGATAAATAAAAGTTTTCTCACTCCCAAACATTTCTTGCAGATTTAACAATAATTAATCATAACGTAACATCATCGGCTTCAACAATATCATTTCGCCTACTGAATTTAAGTTTGGTCTGCGTTCCGGATGATGGTTATTCCGTCGCATCCGAGTTTTTCCGCCCCTTCGAGCTGCCGGATAATCTCATCCTCGGCGAGGGGGTGGACTTTGAGCGCCCCTGAGTTGGGATATTGATTGAAGAAGGTGTTGTTGCTCATGTAGAGCGACACGTTGGCGATGTCGCGGGAGGCGGACACCATGTTGTAGTATTTCAGGATGGTGGGAGTCACCCTTGGCAGCACCTTGATGCCTGTGTGGCCGTCGACAAACCGCACGAAAGCGATGACATGATAGCGGGTTCGTTTGTCTTGCAGCTGTGCTCTCTCCTCTGCGCTGCTCTTATAAGATACGGTGATATGGCGTCCGAACCGCTGGTTGATGGTGTTCATCATTTCCGTGAAGATCATGCCGTGGGAAGAGGTGTCTTTCATCTGGTTGTATCCTATGTAGTAGTGTATCATCTCGTGGATGATGGTGTCGTCCACCTCTTGCTGGGGCAGGTCGGCGCGCGTGTTGATCCGAAGGCGGAAATCGTAGAATTCAGTCTTGCCGCCGGGCTTTCTCCGCTTGCGGTAGACGCATTTGCCAAGAAATGTCTTGGCGTCGCTCATCTCAACCGGAATCCTCGGCAGTTTGCCACCGAACATCAGGTGGTTAAATTCATCGAATTTCTGCTCTACGTATGCTTTGGTTGGAATCATTGAGGGGGTAGTGCTTGTAAAATAAAAGATGTGAAATGTCGGCTTTGTCACATGGCAGGACGTCTGTCGGCTTGACTCATTTGGCCTCCCGTGTACGGAATGACTTGAAGAATCCCGTGTATTCCTTGGAGTTGTAAACCAGATAAGCCCGATACAGGTAGCTTTTGGCGGCCTTGAGGCCTGTGACACGTACTTGATACTTATTGTCTTCTTTCATTTCCGTGGCGGGCACTTTCTGATATGGACTGTCAGTGCCGGACTCTTTGTATTCAATACCGTATTGGTCGATGTACTGGGGGGCAGCTGCCGCGGCATCGGACATTTCTGCTGGCAGTACAGCCCATGTGTCGCCCACAGATTCAACGTCGAGCGTCTGTGGTGGCAGGCCTAAGATGGGGATGCCGATGTTTGTGGGGCGTGTGTAGGGTTTGGACTTGTGGCAGCCCGTGGAGGGCGTGATGATGTCGAGCAGCACAACCAGGAGGCTGCAGGCGAACAGTGATGTGATGCTGAGATGTTTCATTGTTTTAGTTGAGAGTTTAGAGTTGAGAGGGGGCCGTGCTTAGCCGGCCAGTTGTGCGTAACACGAGGTTCTGCTTATCTCTTCATTTAACTGAGGGCAGAGAGAAGCATGCGGCGGTTTGTTTTGGGTGACAAATATAGGAAATAAATCAATAAATAAAAAATATTTGGTTGAAAAAATTAGTCGATTTGTGTGTTTTGGGAGAGTAAATAGATAGATTGTTCTTTTATCTCGAATTTTTTGCGTAAATTTGCAGATGGGATAGGGGGCTTTCAAAATGAGACAAGTAACAAATTAACTATCTGATATGAAGAGACTATTCATTTTTTTGACGATGGTGACGCTGAGCGTCTCCAGTCTTTTTGCCCAAACACAGTTCAGCAGCCAGGTTGTGGCTGACGAGGGTGCATGGTGCTGGTTTGCCGACCCGCGTGCGCTCCATTATGAGAACGAGTCCGGAACCATCAACGCCACCTACATCGGCTATATTGATGTTCACGGCAACGTGAAAGCCACTCAGTACGACTGGCTGAAAGGACGTAAGACGGATGTGCTCATACGGTCCAACTTCCAGCCCGACGACCACAACAACCCCACATTCATCGTGCTGCCCGACGAGCGCGTCATGATCTTCTACACCCGTCACACTGACGAGCCGAAGATCTGGTACCGCATCTCAACCCGGCCGGGCGACATCACCAGCCTCGGCGATGAGAAATACCTCGCGACAGCCAACAACACCACCTATCCATCGCCGTTCATCCTGAGCGACGACCCAGAGCATATCTACCTCTGCTGGCGAGGCATCAACTGGCATCCCACCATCGCACGGCTTACCATGCCCGACGCCAACGACAACTGCCAATTCGACTTCGGACCGAAGCAAATCGTGCAGAGCACGGGAGCACGCCCCTATGCGAAATACCAGAGCAACGGGAAGGACAAGATTTACGTGAGCTACACCACCGGACATCCCGACAACGAGATGCCGGACTGGCTCTATTTCAATGTGATTGACATCAACAAGGGCAACGGACCTATCCTCCGCGACTTGAACGGAAAGCAGCTGAGCGTGATCAAGAACGGCGTGTTCAACGTGAGCAAGACCGACAACTATGCCAGCCAGTATCCCGCCACCATCGTCGACAAGACGGCCAACATCCGTAACTGGGTATGGCAAATCACGCTCGACAAGGACGAGAACCCCGTCATCGCCTATCCGCATATCGACGACGCAAAGACCACTCATGTCTACTGGTATGCCCGCTGGACCGGCACGTCATGGCGTAACACACGGGTGCAGTACGGAGGACACGCTTTCCACCACAACTGGAACTCCACGGAACGCTGCTACAGCGGCGGCATGGCGGTGGACCCCGACAACGTGAACGACCTCTATCTGAGCATACCGACGAAGAACGGCGCGTACAACAAGGACGGTGTGTACGAAATCTGGAAGTACACGATTGACGACGACGGCAAGGTGGCAGGACAGGAGCAAATCACGAAAGACTCACCTAAGAACAATGCGCGTCCGTTTATCATCCCTGGCTCGAAGAACAGTCCTATGCGCCTGGTGTGGATGCAAGGTGACTACTACTACTGGATCGTGACGAAAGGCTATCCGAAAGGCTATCCCACTGCCATCCATGCCGACTACCAGTGGACCGAGACACTGACCCTTGAACCGGAAGGGGAGAAGTTGCCCGATATCTATCCGCTGACCAATCCTGGCACGCTCACAGTGGGCATCGCCATGGATGCCTCCAACTATCAAGGCACCATATTGGCGCTGGGGGAGGGTGAGCAACAGCTGACCTACAGTCTCGACCCTTCAGACAAGCGTCCTGTCGTGAGCTATGGCGGCAAGTCGTGGAAGAGCCAGAACAAGCTGTATACCAGTGATGACTGGGCGCTCTACAGCACCGGCACCAGCGGCGATGACCACCCGACCAAACTGACCACATGGGTATTGACGCTCACTTACGACGGACAGACTCTTACCACCTACCGAAACGGACTGGTGGATCAGGTGATAGAAATCGGTGAGATTCCGGTGATGGAGACCAACCCGACACCATGTGAACATGAGTTCTTGTATTTCAGCAGTCAGCAGGTGTGCCACAGCCCGATGGGCGTTCAGCAGATGGTGGCAGAGGCAGAGGAAGTGATGACCCGTGAGCTGGGGACATCGGCGCTTGAGCTGCTTGAGCTTCCGGTAGAGACTCGTACCGACCTCGTACTCCCTTCCTCCTCCTTGGGACTTGACATCACCTGGACTTCGTCCGACGAGAGTGTCATCGCAAAAGGCGGTACGCTCGCTGCATTGACAGAGGACAAGGAAGTGACACTGACTGCAGCCATAGGCGAGACGAAACGCACATTCGTTGTGAAAGGTCTGAAGCGCGATATTCCGAAAAACCTGCGCTATGAGCAGGAGTCGGCACTCGACCTCAGCGGCAACCGGTCCGGCGCTTTCAGCACCAACAAATATGGACAGGCTCCTGAGGGACTGCTCTCAGGACTGCGGTCCTACACCTTCCTCGTGACAGTGAAACCGTCAAGTCTCAGCGGCCAGCCGCGAATCTACGACTTTGGCAGCGGCAGCGGTAACAGCGTTTTCCTGCGTGCCAACAAGCTGTCGGCTGGTGTGAAATATAATGGAGGCACCACGGTGATGGTGGACGGCGCGACTACGCTCAAGGCCGGCCAGGAATACAAGATTGCCGTGACGTTCAATGCGGCCACCCGTACAACGAAAATCTACGTGGACGGCCAGGAGGATGCATCGACCACGAGCATCGTGAACGAACCCTATATGCTGGAGGAAATCGCAAAGGACTCACGCAACTATATCGGACGGACCCAGTGGTGGGACGGAGCTTATGCCAACGACAACCAGGACTTCATCGGCAATATCAGTGGTCTGCGTCTCTACGACGTGTGCCTCACACAGGAGGAGATATGTGAGTTGCAGGGCATCGGATATCAGCAGAAAGAACTGCCCACGGCATTGGAGAACGGCGACTTCGAGAAGAGCTATGAAGTGCAGAGTGGATCGGGCGTGAGCAACGACCGCGCCATCTATGTGCCGGAAAGTTGGAACGTGGAGCGCAGCAACCCCAACGCCAACGACATCACGGCGCTGAAAAGCGGCGACCTTTACTTCGACCGTTTTTTCGCATCTCTCAGCCAGCCAGCGAATAACGGCCGGCAGACTTACTGGGTGCGTCAGAACTGGGGAACACCCACGCTGACGCTCTCACAGGAGCTGCGGCTGCCTGAGGGAGAATACACGCTGACGGCGAGCGTGTGGAAGAGCGGTCTGGGCGGCGATGCTGTCGTCAGCGTGGAGACGGAGAACGGACCCGTCGTTACGGCACCCTCTCTGGAAAACAAGGCTGAATGGCAGACGGCGGAACTGACCTTCTCCAGCGATGGAAAGGCGTCCACCACGGTGCGTCTGCAGGCTGTACACACAGCGGACGGATCGGAGAAAATCATCGGATTCGACAACGTGGTCATCACCAAGAAGGAAGAACCCCAGCCTGTTGTGAAGGGCGACGTGAACCTCGACGGTAAAGTTGATATCAGCGATATCGTGGCGGTCATCAACCACATCGCGGGCGTCAGCTCCTGGCCCAGGGCAGATGTGAATGTGGACAAGGCCGTGGATATCAGCGATATCGTCGCAATCATCAACATCATCGCCGGAAGCTGATACTAAGTCTCATCTGTATTGCGGGTGTTTTTCTTTTAAGGGGTGTTCTATAAATTATGTCGGATTGATTTTGGATTTTATGTGAGTGGATTTTTGTTAGCAATTGAGGGCGCATAGCGAGCTATGTAACCTCAAATGATGATAAAAAGACACCACAAAAAAAACAAAAGCAACCGAAATGAAATTTCCATTTTGTAGGAGCATTCCAAAATCAGAATTTTTAGAACACCCCTTAACATGAATTTCCGAATTTGTCAGATGATCAGAGTCAAACTTGTTTGAATTCTGACATGACAAAGAGGAAATCATGAAATAATATCCACGAATTACCACTCTAACTTTGCAGTGTCAATGAGATTGGTGAGCACTCGTTAAAAAGATCTCATTAAAAAGCATTGACAATTCGAGGAAAGTCCGT
>CAMOTI010000137.1 GCA_946625675.1 uncultured Prevotellaceae bacterium
TTCCCGTTCGCCCGGTCGCGACAGGTCTTATTGAATCCAATGAAAATACACATAGAAGGCAATCTCCAACACAATCGTAATGATTGACAGAAGGGAGAGGGATCCGACGATGTAGAATAGTTTTGCTGATAGCCAGACACCTTCGTTGTTCCTCACAATCTCCGTAAATCGTTGGCTATGTTTCTGCCATAGTACTTCTGGAACCATAAAAAAAGGAGAGCGTTTGCTCTCCTTTTTTATAAACATATTTTTTTTAAATACAGGTTTTAGTCTGTGATAAGGCATTTTCCGGTCATCTCTGCGGGCTGAGGAATGCCCATGATGTGGAGGATGGACGGTGCCACGTCGGCGAGGATACCGTTTTCTACTTTCGCGTTCTTGTTTTCTGTGACGTAGATGAACGGCACGGGGTTGAGCGAGTGCGCGGTGTTGGGTGTTCCGTCGGGGTTGATGGCGTTGTCGGCGTTTCCGTGGTCAGCGATGATGATGACCTCGTATCCTGTAGCTTTTGCGGTCTCCACGACATCGTGTACGCAGAGGTCGATGGCGTCGACAGCCTTCTGTATAGCCTCATAGACTCCGGTGTGTCCCACCATGTCACCATTTGCGAAGTTGACGACGATGAAGTCGAACCGGTTCTCCTTGATGCTTGCTACGAGCTTGTCCTTCACTTCGAATGCCGACATCTCAGGCTGCAGGTCGTAAGTGGCAACCTTCGGGGAAGCCACGAGTGTGCGCTCCTCTCCTTGGTAGGGTTCCTCCCGTCCTCCGTTGAAGAAGAACGTGACGTGTGCGTATTTCTCGGTCTCGGCAGTATGTAGCTGTGTGAGCCCTTTGGATGCAAGGTATTCTCCGAGTGTGTTCTCCACGTTCTCTTTCGGGAAGAGGATATGTACGCCTGTGAACGATGCGTCGTAGGGGGTCATGCAGTAGTACTGCAGGTTCGGTATGGTGTGCATCCCCTGCTCGGGCATGTCTTTCTGCGTGAGCGCGATGGTCATCTCCTTTGCTCGGTCGTTGCGGTAGTTGAAGAAAATGACGACGTCGCCTTCCTTGATTCGTCCGTCCACCTTGGAGTTGACGATTGGCTCCATGAACTCGTCGGTGTTCTTGTGGTCCTCAGAGTCGGTGTCGTAGCACGACTGTACTCCCTCTACCATGTCGTCGACGAGTCGTCCCTTTCCTTCCACGAGCTGGTCGTAAGCCACTTTCAGTCGCTCCCATCGTTTGTCGCGGTCCATGGCATAGAATCGTCCGATGATGCTGGCGATATGTCCTGTTGTCTTGTCACAGTGCTCCTGTAGCTCGGCGATGAATCCCTTTCCGCTCTTAGGGTCGGTGTCTCGTCCGTCCATGAAGCAGTGTACGAAGGTGTTGCTCACTCCGTATTCCTTCGCGATGTCGATGAGTTTGAAGAGATGCTCAAGCGATGAGTGTACGCCGCCGTTTGAGGTGAGCCCCATCAGATGGATGCTTTTTCCGTTCTCTTTGGCGTAGGTGTATGCGTTGATGATTTCCTGGTTCTTAAGGATGCTGTTGTTGCGGCATGCCCGGTTGATCTTCACGAGGTCCTGATACACCACTCGTCCTGCACCGATGTTGAGGTGTCCGACCTCAGAGTTACCCATCTGTCCGTCAGGCAGTCCCACGTTCTCTCCCGATGCCTGTAGTTGTGAGTTCGGGTATGTTTCGTTCAGATAATCCATGTAAGGCGTAGGCTCCTGATAGATGACGTCGCCCTTGCCTTTGTCGCCGATTCCCCATCCGTCGAGAATCATTAATAATGCTTTTTTTGCCATAAGTATATAATTTTGAAATGTTTCAATTTGCAAAGTTACGAATAAGCGAGAACAAATCAAAATTTTGGAACAGCGAATGCAAAGAAAAGCTTGTTTATTCTTTGCTGAGTCGTGACAAAATTCGGTTCAATCCAAATTTTGGAACAGCGATAATTTTATTATGTGACAAATTTTTGCTTAATTTGCAATGATTTTCAGAAAACGGGTGTTTTTATGCTTTTCAACACAACCACATACCTTGTTTTTCTGCCGCTTGTGTTCGCGTGCTATTGGCTAATGCGTACACGACGGGGGCAGAACCTGGTGTTGCTGTTGGGCAGCATGGTGTTTTATGGATGGTGGAGCCTGTCCTATTTGGGTCTGATGACCGGCACCTGCCTGGCGAATTACTTGCTGTCAAGGCAGATGGATGGCAGCCGCCACCGGAAAGCATGGCTGACAGGAGCTGTGCTGCTGAACTTCGGTGTGCTGGGGGTGTTCAAATACTTCAATTTCTTTGCTGAGAACCTGTCATTGGTGCTTGACACTTTCGGCATGCGTGCTGACCTGCCCACGCTGGAGCTGGTGCTGCCTATCGGTATCAGTTTCTACACGTTCCAACTGACGGCATATATGGTGGACTGCTACCGAGGCCAGCTCCGCGCCACTCGCTCGCTGTTGGACTTCCTGACTTTCATCATGTTCTTTCCCCAGCTGGTGGCAGGTCCGATAGAGCGTGGCAGCCAGCTGCTGAGCCAGATGGAGCGGCGTAGGACATTCTCGTATGGCGAGGGAGTGACCGGCCTGCGGCTGATACTGGTGGGTCTGTTCAAGAAGATGGTGATAGCAGACAACTGCTCAGTGCCTGTTGACGCGATATTCGGCAATCCTGGCGGCTTTGGTGCTCCGGTGCTGTTTGTGGGTGCCCTCTTGTTCACGCTTCAGATCTATGGCGACTTTTCCGGCTACTGCGACATTGCGAAGGGCAGCGCCCATCTGCTTGGCATAAGGCTGAGCGTGAATTTCGACCGCCCTTACTTCTCCCGTTCGATGATGGAGTTCTGGCGCCGCTGGCATGTGACGCTGCAGAGCTGGTTCCGCGACTATGTGTATATCCCGCTTGGCGGCAGCCGTGTGGGCTTCTTCCGTACTCAGCTGAATATCTTCCTTGTCTTCTTGCTGTCAGGGCTGTGGCACGGCGCTGCATGGACGTTTGTGCTGTGGGGCTGCTACCACGGGCTGCTGTATATTCCGTCGCGGCTGATGGCGAGGAGAAAGAAAGAGCGGGGCGCCGGCTCCGCCGACAGTGGATTGACTGTGGAGCTGTGTCGTCTGCGCACGTTCATGCTGTTCTGTCTTGGACAGGTGATTTTCCGATGTCAGTCCATCGGCGACGTGGGTGTGTATCTCGGCTCTATGGTAGACTTCAGCTCGTTTTTTTCGCTTGCGCTTCCCCCTTCAGCCACGCTGGCCGCCGTGGGACTGCTGGCTTCGATGCTATTGCTGACCTGCGAGCGGATGACGCTGAGGCTGGACTATGTGACGAGTGGTTTCGACCGCTTGCCTAAGTTGGTCAGACGGACTCTGTATGTGATGATTGTGCTGGTGATACTGGCGTTCGGAGGCGACAACTCAGCGTTTATCTATTTTCAGTTCTGAGTTTTTTCCGGAGACTCCGGAACATCAGAAGACACTTCAATGATATGAGGAAATTTATTAGAAATACGTTGCTGATGGTGCTGGCTGTGGCACTGGGCTACCTGGGTGTTTTCTGCTGCATACCGGCAGGAAAAATCGGTGACGTGTATCCCCGTGTGACGACTCCTCGTCAGCGGTCGCTGGTGATAGGGACGAGCCGTGCGGCACAGGGCATCGACCCGGATATCCTCAACGACCGGCTGAGAGCACTCTATCCTGCAGCCGACCTCTATAACTTCGCTTTTCATATCGACGAGACCACCTACAACGAGATTTATTATTCAGCCATCATGAAGAAGCTGACGGACGATGAGGGGAGTGGCGGTCTGTTCATCCTGAGTGTCGACCCCTGGGCATTCAAACGTGACAATGTGATATTGGGCGAGGTCGATTTGCAGTCGGTGAGTTCCTGCCCGAATGTGGAATATCTTGTGCGTTTCTTCAACCGCACATGGATATCTCCGCTTCCCACGCACGTCTGTATCAATTCCAGCGGCCGGTCCGTCGTGACGGGCATCAAGCGTAGCCCTGCGCTGATTGAGCAGAAGCTGGCCACCTACCGCGAGATGGCATCGCATTATGCCTACAGCATGACGAGCGAAGGGGTGTTCGTCCGTCTGCTCGACAGCTTGAGCCGCCGTGGCACCGTATACGCGGTACGTATGCCGGTGGCACCGGAGATGGTGGCGCTGGAGGACTCGCTGATGCCGGGATTCTCAGCTCGGATGGACTCGATAGCTCATGCGCATGGCGTCCGATTTTTGGATTTTATCAGAGAACCATTTGAGACGAACGATGGCAACCACCTGACGAAAGAGGAGGGCGACCGATTCTCGGAGGCTCTGGCGGAGCGGATTCTCGAAAGTGAAAAGTGATTGTTATTTACGATTTACTATTTACGATTTACTATTTATTTAGGAATTTTATAATTTTGGATATTTATTATAGGGCTGTTCTGTGTTTTGGGTTTAGTCTAATTGTTTTTGAGCATTTACTCCCAACTGTTGGTTTGCGGACGATACCAAAAGTGGGTTCCGTCATTTTGGTTGGATAAAAAAACTTCCATACCGTGATGGGTATGGAAGTTTTTCTAATTGGTTGGTTAGTTATAGCGTTCATTTATTTGATGATGAACTTGTGTCCGTTGTTGATGTAGATACCTTGTGTTGCCGGTTTTCCCTTGATTGGACGTCCAGAGATGTCGTACCATGTTCCGTCAGCCTCGCTGTCGCTGTTGATGTCGGTGATGGCAGTAGGTGTGTCGTCGAGTTCGATGCTGAAGTTGAATTTCACATCGCTGCCCGCTCCCTGCTCAGGATCGCCTGGCTCAGTGGTGTCTTCCTTTGCACCCTTGATTTCACATCCCATGAGAGTGAAGAATGCTCTTTGTGAGTTCACAGTCGTGGTTGCCACTCCGTCAGGATAGTAGAACTTGCCGTCTGTTCCGAGGAAGAGCACATCCCTGTTCTCATCCACCCATGACATCGGTTGGTAGTTTCCGTGCATATATGCATAATGAGTTTTCCATACTTTCTCAAGTCCTTGTGCCTCAGCTCCAGTAGCCACTTCTTCTTCAGGTATGGTCACACCTTCGAATAGCGGCTCGGTGAGGTCTTCAGCCACTTTGATGATGTAAGGATAGTTGGCTTTGGTCTCAGTCACCTTCTCAAATGTGAGCGACACCGTGCAGTTGTTGTTGGTCAGCTTTGAGTCGACCAGTTTTCTTACGTCAGCTCCGTCGAGCACGCTGCCTTCAATGGTGAGCGGGAATGGCAGACAGATTGTGCTCCATACTCCAGCCTTGATGGTTCTGCCAGCCAGTTTCACGTTCACCGGCTTGTTCTTCGGTGCGTTGTTGATGGTCGTTTCGTTTGCTTTGTCGTTGTAGAGCACAATTGCAGGCTCGAATTCGGCAATGACTACGAACTGTGTGTTGGCTACATAGTTTGGCCATATCTCGCTGGTGAAAGACTTCGGAGCGACGAATGTGTAGGTCTTTCCTTCTTCCACGGTTGTGAGCTCCACTTCCTCCTCTTGTCCGACCCATCCGATTGCCTCAGCCTTCCTGCGTCCGTCTCTTGCGGGTGCGAGTGCAGTGCTACCACAAAAACATAAAAACAGGTGTTTTTAGTTGAAAAACGCCCAATTGAAAGTAAATAATGTGGCCAAAATTCCCATCATGATGATTTCTGCGATTCGGTTGACCCTGACGGCTGTTTTCATGTCTTGGGAGTTGAGTGTGCGGTCGTTTGTCCCGATGTAAGGCTTTGGAAAAAGTTGTCCGAAGTAGATGTGAGGTCCTCCAAAGCGGCAGTTGAGGATACCAGCGAGTGCCGCCTCAGGGTATCCGCTGTTCGGACTGGCGTGGCAGTGTCCGAATCTGGCAACGAAGCAGATGAGTTTGGGTTTTCCGGCAGCTAGCAGCATGAGCATGGCTGTGATTCTGGCTGGTAGGTAGTTGGCGATGTCGTCGATATGTGCAGCCCAGCATCCGAAATCCTTGTGTTTCTCCGTCTTGTATCCAATCATGGAGTCGAGTGTGTTGACCATCTTGTAAGCCATCATGGCCGGCACTCCTCCTATGGCCAGCCAGAAGAGGGGTGCGATGACCCCGTCGCTGAGGTTCTCCGCCAGCGTCTCGAGGGCTGCTGTTCGGATTTCCTGTGCCGTTAGACGTGATGTGTCCCGTCCTACGATGCGTGCCACTTGCCTTCGTCCATCCTCGAGCGAGTGGTCGACTGCCCGGAATACTTCCCTTACCTCCCTTATGAGGGTTGTGCCAGCCAGGCAGAAGAAGATGACGATGGTCTGGAAGGCGGTGGCTGCAATCTGGCTCCATTGACTCAGTGCATGGTTGATGGCGAATGTGAGCGCAAAGGTGATGGCAATCAGCGAGATTGCAACGATGGCTCCTTTGAGTTTTTTGTGACTGCCTTGGTTGAGTTTTTTGTCGGATGCAGCGATGGCTTTCCCGAAGAGCACGACGGGGTGGGGCAGCCAAAGAGGGTCGCCGAGGATGAGGTCGAGAAGCCAGGCAATGAGCAAAGACATCGGAATTTACTATTTTACGATTTACGATTTATTTTTAGTATTTACGATTTTGAAATTTATTTTGCCATTATCGATTTGCTTGAAATTCCTTGATGGCGTTGATGAGTAAGTCGTTGTGTTGTGGCGATTGTGCGGCAAGGCGGAAGTGATGGGGAGTGAGCGTGATGAAGTTGGAAGCGTCGCGGATGAGGATGCCGTGCTTGCGTGCCAGGTGGTCTTTGAGTTGGGCCGCAGTGTCCGGTTGTATGGTAGCGAGCATGAAGTTGGTGTGGGTGGAACGGACGCTGATGCCCGGAATTGTGTTGAGCGCGTCTCGTAGTCGTTGAGCCTCATTGAGGTATGCCGGTATGTCGTCGATGATACGGTGATGGTGGTCGAGCAGCCACTGCCCAGCCTCCAGCGCGAGCGCGTTGAGAGCCCAAGGCCGTTGTCCGGCTTTGAGCCGCCTGATGAGCGGTTTAGGAGCGATGATGAATCCGAGCCTCAGGCCAGGAATGGCATAGCGCTTGGTGAGCGAGCGTATTTGAATGATATTGCCATGCCTGACAGCTTCTTGTGGCGTCATCAGTGGCTGGAGCGTATAGTCTTCGTATGATTGGTCGATGATGAGGAACTTATGATTGTCGGCGAGTTGGTTGATGAAAGTGCCATTGTAGGTTTCGCCTGTGGGGTTGTTGGGGTTGCATACCCAGCAGAGGGGTGCGTCGGGCTGCTCCTGCATGCCGAAGCTGCGGCATGCGTCGGCATATTCGCTGAAAGTGGGATGGTGGACACAGAAAGCGTGCACATCCCTGAACGTCTGTGCGATGATGTAGATGGCATCGGTGGCGCCGCTGGTGGCCATGACCTGCTCTTTGTCCACGCCGTATTCCTGTGCCAGGAGCCGCTCGAGATGTTCGGGAGCCGGTTCCGGGTAGTTGCGGATGAGGTGGATGCTCCGGCGCAGGTGGTCTTCCAGCTCTTCCAAGTGGGGATTCGGGAAGATGTTTGAGCTGAAGTTCATCGTGATGCCGGGATAGCGGTATGTGTCGTCGCCGTGGCCGTATGTCATTTTTTAGTGAATAGTGAAAAGTGAATAGTGAAAAGTTTATTTTCTTATTGGAGATGGCTTGTCAGGACGAGAATGTGTGACTTGTTGTTTCATACTGATTTTTATGTGTTGTTGCTGAGAATGCGGTAGACGAGGTCCATGTCGATATGTTGTCTGACGTGGTCGGCGAGGAGGTTGTACTGCTGGTCTTTGTAGGCATGGATGTCAAAGGGTTGGTCTTTCTCCTTGATTTTGTGTTCGAAAGGCCGTAGTATCCGTTCGATGAAGGAAGGGTTGTCGAGGATTCCGTGTATGTAGGTGCCCATGCATCGGTTGCCGTCGGTCCATCCATCGTGGTTTCCGTCTTCGATGAGCGTGAGCGGCCTGATAGACAATGTGTCCGCGTCGTCGTTGAGCGTGGTTTGTCCCATATGTATTTCGTAGCCTTCGAGCAGCGGTTCATTTGGTTCGTCGGCGAGGTGGAATCGTGTCTGCCTTGTGGTCTTGTCGGATGTGATGACGGTGGTGATTGGCAGCAGGTTGAGTCCGGGTATTCGGTCGATGGCGCCTTCGTGGTGTTGTGGATCGCAGATGTCCGTCCCAAGCATCTGGTATCCTCCGCATATTCCGAGCACTGTGGTCCCTTCCCTGTGGGCACGTATGATGGCTTGTGCCGCACCGTTTCTGCGGATCTCATAGAGGTCGGCTATGGTGGACTTGGTGCCGGGCAGAATGATGATGTCCGCCTTGCTTATGTCGTCCGTATTGTTTGTGTAAAAGAGATGTACGCGCGGGTCGCGCTCGAGCACGTTGAAGTCCGTGAAGTTGGAAATATGGCGTAGGAGGATGACCGCCACGTTGACCATTCCTTCCTGCGCGTGCATGGCTTTCTGAGCCAGGTCCACGCTGTCTTCCTCCTCCACGTGTATGTTGTTGAAATAGGGAATGACCCCGAGCACTGGCACCTGGCAGATGTCCTCCATCATTCGCCGTCCGTCGTCGAAGAGCCTCATGTCGCCTCGAAACTTGTTGATAATGATGCCTTTGATTCGTCTGCGGTCCTCGGGCGTCTGGAGCATGATGCTTCCGTAGACGGAGGCGAATACGCCACCTCGGTCGATGTCGCCCACGATAAAGACGTCAGCGTCGGCGTGCCGTGCCATGGGCATGTTGACGAGGTCTGTGTCTCTGAGGTTGATTTCGCTGATGCTGCCTGCCCCTTCCATAACGATTGGGTTGAAGCGGCTGGCGAGTCGGTCGTAGGCGTTGCAGACGGCCTGTCTGAGCTCTTCCCTGCCATCCTTTCGGAAGTAGTCGTATGCGTCGCGGTTGCCTATGGGCTTTCCGTTGAGCACCACCTGTGATGTGTGGTCGCTTTGCGGCTTGAGCAGCAGCGGGTTCATGTCGGTGTGGCAGGGGATGCCTGCAGCCTCCGCCTGCACGGCCTGTGCCCGTCCGATTTCCAGTCCTTCGGGTGTGGCATAGGAGTTAAGCGCCATGTTCTGTGCCTTGAACGGTGCTGGGTGATAGCCGTCCTGGAGAAAGATGCGGCATAGGGCAGCTGCGATGACGCTCTTACCCACGTCGCTGCCAGTGCCTGCCAGCATGAGAGGACTTAGCTTAGTTTGAGGTTTGAAATTTGAGGTTTGAGGTTTAACCATGCGGACGGGGGCTTGAATTTATAGTTTATAGGGGATGTATTGAAGAGGAATTTAGTTACAAGACGCCCCACGGGGCGTCTCTACAGCAAGGATGAAGAGGTAGTCGGAGAGGCGGTTGAGGAAACGGAGTATGGCTGGATTGACAGATTGCTGGCGGTTGAGAGCCCAGAGTCGCCGCTCCGCGGTCCGTGCGGTGGTGCGTGCGAGATGGAGCCATGTGGTCAGTTCGTCCTCGCCAGGTAGGATGAAGCAGGGACGGACGTTGGCAGCCTCGATGGCTTTCTCCATTTGCAGTGTGAGCTCCTCCACGTGGAGCTTGCGCGGATTCTCTGCTCCATCGGGGGTGGCCACGTGGCTCATGACGGTCATCAGCTCCCGCTGGATGCTGCAGAGGAGTGTCAGCTCAGAGGCGGGACGCGTCCATTTCACGCGTATCATGCCCAGGAGGGTGGTCAGATGGTCGAGTTGGCCGTTGGTTTCGATATGTATGTCGTCCTTGTCGACACGGACCCCTCCGCGGAGGGAGGTCTGCCCGAGGTCGCCGGTTTTTGTCGTGACTGATTTCATGATGGGGGTTTATAGGATTAATGGGGTTAATGGGCTGAATGGGGGTGATGGAAGCCTTTTGCATGACTATAGTCCGAAGGCGTCTTACCAGTACCGTCCGAAGGTGTCTTGCCAGTACCAATGGGTATAGGATGCAAGGACATTGCCTTTTTGGATGATGGGGCAGTTGACGGGTTCTCCCCGTGCATTGAGCACCGAGGTGACGGACGGCGGTGTGGTTTCGAAGAACTGTGAGTAGTGGAACTCATGTCCGCGGTATTTCTTGCCGTCGAGGGTCCACTGGCGATAGCCGAGCGAGAGTCGGCGGTCGGCGGTGCGTGCCGTAATGGTGTAGGGGAGTACTCCGCACATAGGAAAGTCGCCTTCGTCGGTCAGGATTCGTTCGCAGAGATACATCATGCCGCCACATTCAGCGATGACGTGCCCGCCTTTGTCGGCGTAGTTCTTGATGCAGGTTCTTGTATTTGAGGCTTTAGCAAGCGCTTCCGCGTGCTTCTCGGGATAGCCTCCAGGCAGATAGAGCAGGTCCGTGTCGTCCAGGAAGACTTCGTCGAGTTCCGGGTTGAAAAAACAGATGTCTGCTGAGCTCATGATGTCGAGGGTGTTCTGATAGATGAAGGAGAAGGCCTCGGGTGAGCGTGCGATGGCGATGCGCCGGAATGGAATTTGTGACGGACGGCCGGCGGCAGGAGCGGACGGCAGGAGGGGGGCTCTCTCTGTGATGCGGAGCAGTTCCTTCCAGTCGATATGCTGGCTGATGAGGTCGGCAAGGGCATAGAAAGTCTGCCCGTCGGATGCTATGTCGGAGAAGTCGAGACCGAGATAGCGTTCACCAGTCTCAGCCACCTTGCTTTTCGGCAGGCACCCCAGACAGGGGATGCCGATGTCGTGGCACACTTCCCGGAGCATCTGCTGGTGGCGTTCCGATCCCACTTTGTTGAATATGACCCCGGCAACGGAGATGTCATTACGGAAGTCGGCGAACCCTTTGATGAGTGCAGCCATGGAGTAGGCGGCCGACCGTGCGTCGACGACGAGGATGACGGGGAGTCGCAGCAGCCGTGCGATGTCGTAGGCTGAGCCGCGTTCATGGTCGTATCCGTCGAAGAGTCCCATCATGCCTTCCACGATACAGACATCGGCGTTGTCGGTATATTTCTGGTAGATATGGCGCACATGATCTTCCGGAGCCATGAAGAGGTCGAGGTTCACGCTTGGCCTTCCGCATACGTCCGCATGGAACTTCGTGTCGATATAGTCCGGTCCGCATTTCATCGGCTGGACGGAGCGTCCTTCGCGCCTCAGCAACGCCATCAGTCCCCTGGCGACGGTGGTCTTACCGCTGCCGCTCATGGGCGCTGCAATGAGGAAGGAACTGGGCATTTTTTGAGTGAAAAGTGAATAGTGAAAAGTGAATAGTGTATTTACTCTTGGTGATGGGCTTCGAAACGGTTGCAGGGAAAACGCCCCGCGGGGTGTCTCTACTTTGCGTCGAGGAGGATGAAAGCAGCCCAGAAACGGGGGTTGTTGAACTTTCCTTCCTCTGTGGTTCTGAGATGCTGCTGTGCTGCGATGAACGCATCGTGCTTGGACTTTCCTGCGGTCAGGTTCTTGTAGAAGTTGTCCATAAGGATATGTGTGGCAGTGTCGTCCACCTTCCAGAGGCTCATGAGCAGGGTGTTGGCCCCCGCCTTCTTGAATCCCCGCTGCAGTCCGAAGACGCCGTCGCCGGTGATGTCGCCCAGTCCGGTCTGGCATGCAGACATGACGACGAGGTCCATCCCCCTGAAGTCCAACTGTGAGATTTCCTCAGCCGTGAGTATGCCGTCTTCCGTGTTTTTCGGCAGTTGTGCCCCTCTGATGGATGTGTTGGCTCCAGCCAGCAGCAGTCCTGAGCGTGCCATGCCCGGGTCCTCGAGTGTGGATGATCGGGTGTCGGCTTGAAGGAAGTACACGTTCTTGAGCCGCTTGGTCTCCTTGTCGGTCCAGAAAAAGCCGTGTGTGGCGATGTGCAGCAGGTCGATTCCTTTTCCCGATAGCGACTTGAATGACGCCTCCGTCCCTTCAGACATGGTGAGAAGGGTGTTTTTGATTTTAGCCGACGACAGCATCTTTCCGATGTCGCTTGCCTCTTCCTTCGTGGCCGGCAGATATGATATGCCGGCACGCAGCCCGATATCCTCGGGGTCGGACTTGACTGCCTCCGCCTTCAGCTTCTCTTCTTCGGATGCGTATTGCACCGTCCCTTTTGTCATGATGTTCACGTCCGTGTCGTATTCCAGGCCTCCATAGACCACGGCAGTTCTGATCGGCTTTCTCTTTTGGCTCTCAGCCAGGTAGCGAGTGGACGAAAGACGGTAGTACTCTTTGGTGTCGGCCAGTTTCCCGTTTCCGCCTATGGCGGGGAGGTATTCTATGCCAATCCGATAGAGCTCGCCGTCGGGTGCGAAGAATATGCGTTTCTTGTCTTTCACCAAATTGAGTACGGGCTCCCATACAGCTTTTGTAAGCTCGTCCGTGGCATATACGTCTTTTGCCATGATGGACCTGATTTCCTCTTCGTCTGCCAGCAGCACAATCTGTGGCGATTTCATCTCGGATGTGAGCACATAAGCGAGGTAGCTGATTTTCTCCTCTTTGTTGAGATAGCGAATGAACTCCACGGCCGCGTCGCTGGACTTGAGTCCTTTCTGCACATCTTTCCATTTGATTTTCAGGTTGCTGGTGTAGTCGCCAAACTCCTGCGACAAAGATGACAACTGCCTTTCCAGCTGCACCACCTCCCTGAAGAGCGAGTCGGCCTCCGCCCCTCGCTGCGCCCTTGGCAGCTGCATGAGTTTTTGCAGTTGGTGCCTGCTGTTGGAGAGCCGTTTGTAGTTCTCTATGGCCTGCTGGTTGCCGCTCTCCTGTATGAGCCTCATCATCTCAATGTCGCTGTTGAGCAGCAGTCCTTTTCCGAGCAGCATGCCGTTATATGCGTTCTCCACGAGTGCGTTCGACTTGAACGTGGCTGCATACAGGTTCATGACCTCATACCATGCGTTTTTAGATGCCCATAGTTTTTTTCGTTCCACAACGGAGAGTCCCGGGAAAGCTTCGAGAATATAGTCAGTGAACCGCCTGGTGGCTTCTGTCCCATATTTTTCCACATCATCCTGCTGGTTCAGGAAAAAAGCCGCGAAGGCGATGTTCTCCTGAGTGTGTATGCAAAAGGGATGGTTGGGTTCCAGCACCTGCTGTCCGATTTTGTCCGCCTGATGCGCATATTTCAGCGCATCCTCAAAGTTCCCCGTTGAAATGCAATAGTATGCCATGTTGTTGAGCGACAAGATGTAGTCAGGGTGTGACGGTCCGAAGACAGCCTCTACGATTTGTAGGTTTGCCTTTTGCATCTTCAGCGCGTTGTCATAGTGCTGGGCAAAATAATTGTATTTTGCGATATCTGCGACAATGTTTGCACAGTTGTGGTTGATCATGCTGCCGTATTTCGCTCTCTGGATATTCAGAGCCTCCATCGCCATCATGAGTGCGTTTTCCGGATTTCCATTGGCAACATAATTGGCATGGTTGGTGAGAGACTGTGCGTAGGAGGGCGAGTCCTTTCCTACGGTCTTCTCTTTCAGCTTGAGCACCTGCCTGCTGATTCTCAACGCTTCATGGTTGTTTCCCAGTTGGAAATTGATGGCGGCAAGGTTGGATAGTGCGATGGCGTAGCTGTTGGATTCGGTGTCGTTGTTTTTCTCATGGATTTGCAATGCCATGTTGCAGAGCCTTATCGCCTCGCTGTGGTTGCCCAGGTCGCTGTAGTACACAGACAGGTTGCTGAGCCTGATGGCATACCGGCTGCTTTCCTTTCCGTCGGTTTTTTCAGCGATGGCCAGTGCCTCGTTGGTGAGGTTGATGGCCTCTTGGTAGTGGCCGAGTGCCTCATGGGTTTTCGCCAGCAGGGATAGCGAGTTGGCATAGGATGGATGTTCTGTTCCCAGGTATTGTTTCCTGAGTTGCAGCGCATCCTGCCCCAGACTGAGCGCCTCCCTGTATTTCCCGATGTCGAAGCAGTCGATCGACATGGATGAGTATGCACTTGCCAGCATGGTGTATGTGCTGTTTCTCAGTTGTTCCACCTCCTTCATCTGCTGGTCGCACTGGTTGCTGTACGTCAGTGCTTTCTCCAGGTGGCTGACGGCGAGCGAGTCGTCCTTTGTGAGCAGGCTGTCGCCCAGCTTCATGTGGTTGAGCATGAGGACAAACGCCGACTCCTTGGTGATGGGGCTTGCCTTTAGCAACTCAATGGATTTTTGGTATTGACCGGCCTGGTAGAGTTGCACCGCCTGGTTGAAAGTGGTCGTGTTCTGTGCGTCTGCAGCCACCGGGAATATGAGCAGGACGACCGCTGCTATGAGGTTTCTGATGGTCATGAGATGGATGATGAAGTTCAAATTTCTATTTTCTGAGACTTTTTGCGTCGAGCTTGACATCCTCGAGGAAAGAATAATAAGGAGTCTCAAGCACGGTGACGAGACATTTCTTTCCGTTCTGGACGAGGTTTTGCGTGATGCTTTGTTTCAG
Source organism: uncultured Prevotellaceae bacterium (assembly GCA_946625675.1). GTDB lineage: Bacteria > Bacteroidota > Bacteroidia > Bacteroidales > Bacteroidaceae > UBA3839. The sequence continues at coordinate 14,355 of CAMOTI010000137.1, forward strand.
CTGGCGTGATATGTTCTGCTTGCTGGTTCTTCGCCGTTTCCAGTCGGCCTTCCAGTTGGCCTCAAACTCGGGTGTGACGGTGCATGTCTCCTTGAGGTTCATGGTGACCATATACTCTCCGGTACCCCAGCAGTCGCTGTAGTTGCCGTCGGCATCGCGCACGCCGATATAGCTTCTTGGCACGATGAAGCAGTCGCCCGCCATCTCGATGTCGCTGACCTTGTTGGAGGCCCGTCCGCGTATGAACCGGAACACGCCGTCCGTGTCGAGGTCTGGCTTGTTGATAGGCACTTTCATGAAGAAGGAGCCCAGTTCCTGGTTGCTGTGCACCTGGATGGCCTGGTTGATCCATGATGATGTGATTTTCGTGTCGATCTCGAGGTTGAGCACCCCGCGGTCCTCGAACGAGAACTCCTGCTGCCGCTGAGAGTAAGGGCAGTTCTCGTTTGGCAGGTCGCAGTATTTGGGGTTGAATATGAGCGTGTCGAGTTCGAGCTCGAACTTGGAGTGTCGTATGATGTTCTGCAGCGCGAGCTCCGAGTCCTTGAGATGTGTGGAAACGTAGATGACGGTGTCGGGTCCCCTCATCTGCAGGCATGTGAACCCGTTGAACGACATACCGCTTGGATCCATGGCGCTGGTGGTGGACACCTGTGAGTAGAAGTCGTTGACGTTCTTGATGGTGGTGATCTTCTTCTCGAATACGCTCTCTTTCTCAACGAGTTTCCTCCATTCCGGCTTCTTGCTCTTCAGTGCGTTGAATAGGATGTCGACGCCGGTGGATATGATGGTGGAGACGGTGGATGACACAAGTCCCATGGACTGTGCCTTCAGCACGTTGTATGTGTCGTTGAGCACCCCGCGGGTGTTGTCGGTGGCAGAGGTCAGTTCTTTGTTCCATGCCTCACTGATTCTGTCGGATACTTTGGAGTCCTGGCGCAGTGCCAGGTCGTAGCGTATGACGTCGTGTGTCTTGTCGGCTGTGGCCGGTGTCTGTGCTGAGAGCGGGGCAGAGAGGGCTGTCAGCAGGATGAGTGGGAGAAGGAGTTTATTCATATTTTTTTATGTTTTTTTTCTAGATGATATAGATTTTCTAGAAATTCTAGATGTTCTAGATATTCTAGAAGTTTTTGCGGAGTAACTATAAATTTCAAATTTCAAATTTCAAACTTCAAATTTCAAATTCTCAAATTCCGTCGATGACGATGAAGGGTGCCCAGAAGAAAGGTGCGTCAAAGTTTGTCTGCTTGGTTGTCTTGACTTTCCGTCTTCCGAGGGTTGAGGGGTTGAACGCATACCGTTCTGACGTTGTGGTGAGGCTGATTTGTCTCAGGTCTTGTTGTGCCCTGCGCATGGCGTCTTGTGTGCAAGGTTGGTCTGCGTCGTTGAGGTGGCTGTAGAACCGTGTCATGAGCATTGTGGTTGCCGTGTCGTCCACATGCCAGAGCGATGCGACGATGGTGTTAACTCCGGCTTTCTTCAGCCCTTGTGGCATTCCAGCCATTCCGTTTTCGTTGGTTTTTCCGAGTGCGGTCTGGCAGGCAGAGAGCACTGCGAGGTTCACCCCTTTGAGGTCGATCTGACTGATTTCCCTGGCAGTGAGTATGCCGTCTTCGAACGGCTGGTTTTCAGCTTTCTGCTGCGCGTATTTGTTGGCTCCTGCCATGATGATGCCGCATCTGATGAGGGATTTGTCTTCGCGGAGGGAGTCTTTGTCTTCCTCGGCGGGTTTCGGCTCAAGCGTCTCCGAGCAGAAACCGTGCGTGGAAATGTGAATGATATTCGCATCAGGCCATGATGCTTTCATCTCCATTTCTGTGGCTTGGTCACCCACGAGCTTCCGCTTCTCGATGCATGGTAAGAGGGCGAGTATGGAGTCAGCTTCAGTCTTTGACCCTCTCAGGTATTTGAAACCGCTCGTTTCGCGTGGCAAAATGTGGTCTTCACTGAGCTGCCGGCTTCCGCTTCGGTCGGGTTGGTAGTTTTTGGCGGCAGGCAGGTTGTTTGCCGCATAATCGACACCTCCCACCACGAGCACTTTATTGTTGTTGTTTGCCGGCCCTGTTTTTTCTACGAGTTTGTAGGTGGATGAAAGCCGGTAGAATGATGGCTGTTGGCTCTTGCTTGGCAGATATTCGAGTGCCAGTATGTGGAGGTCGGCATCAGGCGCAAAATACACCTTTTTAATTTGTCCGTTATCGCCGATAATAGGTTTCCACAGGATGTCGTAAAGATGTTCGTCCTCATAGAGTGCGTTCTTCATCATGCGGTCGGTATAGGAGATGCAGTAGGAGAGCGGTTTTGTCCCGCTTCTGCTGCTGATAGGGCAGGCCAGCAGGCTGTCACGTTCGATGAGCTTGACGAATCGTGTGGGCCGGTCGTTGTATGCCACGATGGCGCCGTATCTTTCTGTGCCGTTCTTGACATAAGTGATAAATTCCACGGCACATTCGTCTGCCTTGAGGGCGTTTCTCACTTTTTGACCGTCGGCCTGGAATGTTTTTCCGAATTCTTCGGTATGGCGATGGTCGATGTTCTGCTGGTAAAGTATGGCCTTCGAGAACACAGCCACGTCGAGCAGGAAGTCGGGGTCTTGGTTTTCCAGTGCGTAACATTCGGCGATGAGCGGCTGCTCCCGTTTCCAGTAGTTGCGCCGTTGCTGCTCGGTCATGAATGCAAAGTTGGCCGTGACGTACTGTTTCTCATGCTCGAAAAAGCGCTTGAACGCTTCGGCAGCCATGTCCGTCAAGCCCAGCATCTGCAGGATCTCAGCTTTTTTCCGGAGGATGATGATGTAGTCGTGGCTGTTTGTGCCGTAGGTGTCGGCGATGGCTTTGACGGCTTGTTCGATATGCTGCAGTGCAGTGGTGTCGCCTGTGTGTGCCTCAGCCAGAGCGAGGTTGCCGAGTACCGCCGCTCGCATGGGGTCGTCGGAGGGGTAGAGTCCGACAGCCTCCTGAAGGAGTGGTATGGCCTTCCTGTGGTTGTTGAGGCTGCTGAGAATGAATGCCTTGTTGTTGATGGCGGCTCGGTAGACATTGTCCTTCAATGCTTTTCGGGTGTCGATGATGCTGTCGATGATGGCCGTCGCCTGTCCGTTCTGTCCGAGTCGGTGGAGGGCTGATGCCAGCATGATGAGTCGTTGGTCGTCGTAGCGTTTGTCTGGCTTCAGCCTCTGGAGTCGTGTGGTCACTTCCTGGTATTGTCCTGTCCTGAGCTGGATTTCAGCCATCTTGACTTCCATGAGTTCGGGGTCGGGCACCAGTATTGCCAGCTGCTCATAGCATCGCATCTCGTCGGAATAGCGTCCTGCAGCGTCGTAGCATCGTGCGAGGTCGGTATAGAGCTGGGTCATGAAGATTTTTCGTGCCCCTATGGCCTCCGCCTGCTCGTATGCGTGTATGGCGTCCGCGTAGCGGCGGGCATGCATGAGGGAGTCGCCCTGCCGTCGGAGTTCGGCGAACCGGGGTTGCGCAACCGCAGTTTGCGATATGATAATGAGGATGAATAAGATGATTTTTGGCATCTTTGCAGGTATCGAATATTCAGGGATGTTCTAAAAATTCTGATTTTAGTTTGTGGCAATCATGAATGCCAGTGGCTGGTCGGTGGTGTTCTCCACGGTGATGGTGACACGTCCTGAGTTCTGCATGTTCCAGTTATGCCACACGCACTCCTGTCCTTCGCTGCCTCCTTGCTCGGTTGTCATGTTGTTGGCTTCGTCGTGGAGTGTCATTCGTACTTTACCCTTGAGCATGGCCACAATCATGACTTCAGTCTGTCCAGAGGTGGTGATGGCGTATGTCCCTTTTCCGTGGGCTGGAAGAGCTCGGTAGGCATACGTGCAGTCGTAGAAGTCGCCCCGTTCGGTGTGTGCCTGGTCGAGGAAGTTGTACTTTGACGGGTCGCTGACGAGGTCGAGCATGAGCACGCTGTCCACGTATTCAGGCTGGTAGTGGATATGTGATTTTCCTTCGCTGGACGGTGCGTCCACGTCGCTGAGTTGGTCGTTGGGCTGGATGAGCAGGTCCTCTCCTTTGAATATGAACTCTTCGTCGGTGCAGTCCTGTATGCTCTGCATGAGCACGTCGTTGCTGGCCTCCCGGAATCCTTGGTTGACGAGCAGGCAGAAGTCACGGTATGCCGCCATCTTGTCGCTGAGTTTTGTGGTCTGTGCGGCCGCTCCAAGATGGAAAAGCAGGCATAAAACGAATGGAATCAGTCTGTAGTTTGTCATTGTTTTTTTAAGTTTAGGTTGAAAATCTTCGCAAAAATACATAATTTCTGTGAAAATCCCAAACTTTTCCGAATTTATCCTCGTTTTATGCAGTTCACTGACTGCCGACCTGCCTACGAGATGACGGTGTTTTTATGCTGTTCGCGCAAAATAGTGTCTTGTTATTTTGCGCGAATTGGGTGTTTTTATGTAGTTCGCGCAAAATAGTGTCTTGTTATTTTGCGCGAATTGGGTGTTTTTATGCAGTTCGCGCAAAATAGTGCCCCGTTATTTTGCGCGAATTGATTTTTTTTGTATCTTTGCAAAAAAATAATGACCAATGGCACAGGAAATTATAGGAAGAAAGCCAGAGATTCGAAAACTGACTGAATTGTATATGTCAAAACGACCGGTTTTTGCGGTCGTTTATGGTCGCAGACGAGTGGGAAAGACTTATCTGATTAGAGAGTTGTTTGAAAATCAGTTCTCTTTCTATCATACAGGCTTATCGCCCGTTGAGCTTCAAACTGATAATTTACGTCAAAGACAACTTTCCAACTTCTATAAGAGTCTCGTGAAATATGGAAGTGAGATAGACCATATTCCTACAGATTGGTTTGAGGCTTTCGATGCTTTGATCACTTTGCTTGAACAGAAGTCCAAAGGTGATAGAAAACTGGTGTTTATTGACGAGATGCCATGGCTTGACTCCCCCCGCAGCGGTTTTGTCACGGCATTCGAGCATTTCTGGAACGGGTGGGGAAGTGCCCGTCCGGATTTGATGTTGGTGGCATGTGGCTCGGCGACTTCTTGGATTGCTGACAATCTTCTGAATAATACAGGTGGCTTGTTTAACCGTGTAACTCATGAGATTAAACTGTTGCCGTTCGACTTGTCGGAATGTGAGGAATATGTCAAGGCGAACGAAATAGTGATGTCACGTTATGACTTGATGGAGTGCTATATGATTATGGGCGGCATACCATTCTATTTGTCATTGCTTGAGAAGGGGATGAGCCTGCCACAGAATGTTGATAACCTTTTCTTCGCTAAGTCTGCAAAGCTGCGAAATGAGTTTGAACGACTCTTTTCCTCATTATTTAAAAACAAGGGCGACTGCATGAAGATTGTCCGTTTGCTGGCACAAAAGAATCAAGGATTTACTCGGCAAGAGATAGTCAAACACACACAATTGCCGGACGGAGGAGGACTGTCGAATACGCTTCGGTCCTTGGAAGCCAGCGATTTCATCCTCTCGTACGCAAAATATGGCCGCGCCAGCCGTGAGATGTATTTCCGACTTACCGACAGTTTCACCAAATTCTATCTTACATTTGTGGAGGGAAAACGGATTAATAATCCAAATTTTTGGCAGAACAATTTCCGTTCCCCTCGTCACAATGCATGGAAAGGTTTTGCTTTCGAGAACCTTTGCTTCTATCATGCTGAGAAAATTAAGGAGGCTTTGGGCATTCGTGGTGTACAGGCAGAATACAGCCCGTGGAAGAGCCGGCAGGACAAAGACGGTGCTCAGATTGATATGTTGATTGTTCGTGCTGATCATGTTATTGACGTATGCGAGATGAAATTCAGCAGTGATGAATATACGATAACGGCCGCCTATGACCGTGAGCTACGACATAAAATCGAGCTGTTCAGCAACGAAACCAAATGCAAGCATACAATCCATCTCATTATCGTCACTCCGTTCGGACTGAAATTCAATGAATATGCTGGACAAGTGCAACAGGTTGTGACGATGGATGACTTCTTCGGCTAATTAAGGCTATCGTTTAGCTTTGACGAAGTTGTTGCCTTCTGACAAGTTTTTTGTATATTTTTTGTCGGAATCTATGTATTTTGAGTGGGATTCCGACTAACTGATGCATTTTCTTGATCCATTATGAATGTAGAAATCGCCATCCTGGAAAAATAAATGCAATAATATTTTACTGTTCGATGGAATTTTTGTAACTTTGCAAACGAAAACAAGGTAGTCGGGACGATAATGACGTCTCGACGTAAGGGAATCCAGTGAAAGTCTGGAGCAGTACCTGCTGCTGTAACCCCTTTTTCTTAAGGCAAGTTCTAAAAATTAGCTTTAGGCTGTGTTTAGACTATTTTTGAGCAGATTTGCTCGCTAACTACCGGAAGCGTAGCGAGCTACGGTTCAAGAGGTTAAGGGCAAAGATGCCAAAAAGAGACAAACACAGACAAAGATAATTCTCATGGATTTATTAATTATTAGAACATGTCTTTAGTTAGTCCAACGAAAGCCACTGGCCAGAGGATATGTCAGGCACATCCGATTGTGGGCCGGGAAGGCGGACTGACGAGGGGAAGCCAGAAGACCTGCCTGTTGTTTATATATATAAAGGTGTTCCGCACAGGATTATGCGGACAGAAACACAACATTTATGAAACCCGGAACGAGACTGTGGTGGGCACTGATGTGTCTGACCACACCGGTGATGGCACAGACCCATCTTCCCGTCGACACGCTGCAGGAAGTGGTCGTCACAGCCACAGGTACCCAGCACCTGCTGAAGAATGTGCCCGTACAGACCGAAGTCATCACCAGCAAAATGCTACAGCGCTACGGAGGCCGATCCATCGAAGAAATATTGGGCGGCCTGACTGCATCGTTTGCCTTCAACGAGGGCGACATGGGTTCGCAGATGCAGCTCAACGGTCTGGGCAACAACTATATACTGATTTTGATAGACGGAAAACGGATTCATGGTGACGTAGGCGGAGAGAATGACCTCTCGCTCATCGACCCCCAGAATATCGACCGCATAGAGATTGTGAAAGGAGCTTCGTCGGCCCTCTACGGCAGCGACGCCATGGCAGGCGTGATCAACATCATCACCAAGAAGCATGAGTCCGGGGTACTGCTGGAAAACGCCACGCGATACGGATCGCACAACGACCTGCGCCAGCACAACAGCATCGGGCTGGTCAGCGGAAAATGGCGCAGCCTCACCAACTTCCAGCTGCAGCACTCCGACGGATGGCAGAACACGGCGACGGAATACACACCGCCGTCGGCGGCTCCCGTGACCGACTCGAGGAGCAAGACCGTCAACGAGCATACCAACTGGCAAGTGAGTGAGCAACTCACATTCACCCCCAACAAGCACTGGGAGTTCTATGCCGGAGGGTCCGTCTATGGCAAAGGCATCTACCGTCCGAAAGGGAAATACCCCAAATACGATGTCAAGACCTTCGACCTGAAATACCGCAACGCGTCCGCCTCAGCCGGTGCCAAATGGACCACAGGGCGGGGTGACCTCGTCACCCTCGACATCGACTGGAACAAGCATGCCTACTACCACGCCTTCACCTCCACCACACTTGCAGAAGGATTCGACGACGAAGGCCAGCTCATCCTCGACTTCCCCTATTTCAAAGGACAGAAGACACTGCAGAGCAACCAGGAGCGTACGATGGCACACCTGAAGGGAGTGTTCGCCCTGCCTTACAGCCACAGGCTCAGCGCCGGGCTCGAGGCCCAGTACGACTACCTGAAAGCGCCTACCAGCATCGCAGGACATACCGCCGACGACAACACGGAGGCAATCTACGTGCAAGACGAGTGGAGCGCGCTCCAATGGCTGCAACTCACTGCCGGACTGCGGCTCAACCGAAACGAGGGTTTCGGATGGAGACTCACGCCGAAGCTGTCGACCATGCTGAGCCTGGGCGACTTCAGAATCAGAGGCAGCTGGAGCCAGGGATTCAAGACGCCCACACTCAAAGAGATGAACTACAGGTATATCCGCGAGATGAGCTCCATCATCATGTATCTTGGCAACAAAGACCTCAACGCGCAGACATCCAACTATTTCTCCCTTGGCGGTGAGTACACACGCGGAGGACTGAACGTGACAGTGACAGGCTATCTCAACCGACTCGACAACATGATCACACTCGTCACCATCCCCCGCAGCGAGGCCCCCGAGGCCTACCGCCAGCAGTACGGCGAGATGCTCAATAAAGTGAGACGCTACGAGAACATGGAAGACGCCCGCACTTGCGGACTCGACGTCAGCATCAGGTACGTGATGGGAGAGTGGACGGCAGGAGCAGGCTACAGCTATCTCGACACCAAAGCCCATGTCTACGACGCCGACCACGACCGGCTCAACCGCGTGGTCATCGACGGAATGGCCTACCACAAAGCCAACTGCTTCGTCACCTGGGACCACCGGTTCTCCCCGACTTACCAGCTCTGTGCCGGACTCTACGGACGGATGTCGAGCAAACGATACTACCAGGTGGACGGAAACGGCAAGGGCTATCAGATATGGCGGCTCGCCACGACCCACACCATCGGACACTCGAAGAAAGCCACCTACAGGCTTGACGCCGGAGTCGACAACATCTTCAACTACGTGGACCGCACACCGCATGGGCTACACCTCGGAACCACCACTCCCGGCACCACCGTCTATGTAGGACTCACCGTCCGCTTCCAAAACGGCAAGAACATCAGATTTAAAAATAACAAATCAACTATTAAAACCAGACAAGAAAATGAAGAAGATTAACGTCTTGATGATTGCCATGATGGCAGTCCTTTCTGTCGTAAGTTTCAGCGCCTGCAGCGACGATGACGACGACACAGTATCTAACATGCAACGCTACCAGAACGAGGTGGACAAGACCGTGCGCCAGCAGAAGAAGCACGACAAGGCCATCCTGCTCGTGGCATTCGGCTCAACCTGGCAGCAGGCCTACGACGCCTTCGACCTCACACGCAGCGAATATGAGAAGGCTTTCCCAGGATATGATGTGTTCCTCTCTTTCTCTTCTGCCATCTGCATCAACCGCGCAGCAGCAGCCGAGAACACGGCGGCACGCTCGTTCTATGAGCCTAAATACTGGCTCGAGGCATTCGGCCGCGTGCAGTATAAGGAAATCATCGTCCAGTCCATGCAGGTAATCCCGGGTGAGGAGTACGGCCGCGTGGTGAACGCAATGAAAGACTTTGCCAACAACAGCAACGGCGACCTTGACGACACCTACCTGGCAACGATGACCCTGAAGCTGGGTGAGCCCCTCATGGCAAGGGTCAGCGACGTGGTCGCGCTGGCGAAGGAAATCGATGTCAACTTCAAGTCATACGCCGCTAAAGGCGCCATGCTTTTCATGGGTCATGGTAACCCCGACAAGCAGGACACTTACAAGGCAAACGTACGTTACACCCAGCTGGAAGAGGCACTGCAGGCCATCAACCAGAACTACTTTGTTGGAACCGTCGACATGATGGACAACTTCAAGGTGCAGGTGCAGGAGCGTATGGCTGCCAAGGGAATCACATCCGGAAACGTTTACTGCGCTCCGCTGATGTCGATTGCCGGTGACCATGCCCACAACGACATGGCCGGCGACGACGACGCCTGGGACAACGGATTCGAGGTGAACGAGGAAGGAGAGGTGGAAGACACCAGCTGGAAGAAGTTCTTCTTCCATAAGGGATACAACATCGACGCTGACTCCTACACCGACGACAAGGGCATCGTGAAGGGACTCCTTGAGTACGAGAATGTTCGCAAGCTCTATATGGCTCACACTCAGAGGGCAGAGGTGCAGGACTTCTACCACTCAATGTATCCGGAAGAATAAGTTTTACCTTACTATATTTTTACCATACCATTAATTTTATCATTTTTCAGTACTCACCGGCAAAAAAAGCGTTTTTTGCCGGTGAGTACACACTTTTTTCAGTTGAGAGTTGGTTTTGGTTTAGAGTTTATTGTTGAGAATTTTGAATTTAGAATGATTTTATTAAGGACAGTTTTTATATGAATCGTTTAGCAATCGTATTTACCTTACTGGGGGCATTGTCTTGGCCGGAAGTTGATGCACAGATACACAAGAGCCAGAAGGGCGACTCCACATCGCTGGAACGGCTTTACAACCTCAACCCTATCGTCGTGACCGGTTCGGGACACCACCAGCGGCTGAAGAGCACCGCCACACCGGTGTGTATGCTCTCAGGGCAGGAAATCCAAGAGCAGGGAATCTCCACCTTCGACGGAGCACTGACACGCCTGCTGCCACAGGTGTCGATGGCACCCAGCTCCATGGGCTCTTTTCTCAGACTCAACGGACTGGGTAATAAATACATCCTTATTCTAATCAACGGACAGAAACTGTCGGGCGACATCTCAAACAACATCGACCTCAACCGCGTCAACATGGCAAGGGTCAAGAGAATTGAGGTGCTAGACGGTGCCGCATCATCTCTCTACGGAAGCGACGCCATCGCCGGAGTTATCAATATCATCACCGACCAACCCACCAGCCAGATGGTCAGCGTCACCAGCGACACGCGAATATCCGGAAAAGGACAGCTCACAGAGTCCGTCAACCTCGATATCTATACCAATGGGTTCGGATCATACACTTCCTACAGCCATGACCGAGCCGACAGCTACCAGAACAACAACCTGGTCTACAAGAAAGGATATGACACAGAGACCGAGCAGACCATCGCGCCCCTCTTCACCGGATACCGCTCCAACCTGCTCAGCCAGAAATTTACCTATTCGCCAGACAAGAAGCTGGCCATGAATGCTGGAATCGACTTCTCATGGAAAACGACCGAACGGCCCGACAGCAGAGAAGACATCACGGGCGGAACTGATTATGAGATGCGCTACCGGGGACTGCGATGGAACGTGGGCGGAATCTATAAGTTCACTCGTAGGAATTCCCTGCAGGCCGACTTCACGGCCGACAACTTCCGCTATGGCAAGGAATACGACGTGGAGACCAAGACCAATAAAGTGGGCGACTACGTGCAGTCGAAGAAGCAACGCACGCTGGAAGGTCAGCTCAAAGGCATCCTAGGGCTCACCGAACACTCCACCACCATCCTCGGAGCCGACTGGCGACGCGACCAGCTGGAGGCCTCATCAGGCAACATCGACCAACACACCTATATCCTGGCCGCATACGCACAGCACGAGATGCGCCTGATGGAAAGCCTGACCGCCACCGTCGGTGCACGATATGACTATCATGAGCAATTCAACGGCCGGTTCACGCCCAAGGCCACTCTGATGTACTCACCTGGAGCTTTCAACTTCCGAGCCACATACTCGTCTGGATTCCGTGCGCCGGGACTCGACGAGCTCTACTACCATTATTTCTCCATCAACCGTGGCAAGCCTCAGATAATCTTCGGCAACAAAGACCTCGACCCGGAGAAGAGCCATTACTGGGCGCTCAACGCGGAATACAGGACTAACACCCTGGCGGTGAGCCTCACCGGATATGTCAACAACATACGCGACATGGTGGTACGCCAGGACATCGATATCGACGACGCGTCGATGCAGATGCTACGTCAGGAATTTCCCGAGATGAAAGACGACGAGGCGGCCAAACTCGAACGCTATTCCCTCTACCGCAACAGCGACCGGGGAAGGGTGGAAGGACTGCAGGCCAGTCTGTCTGCCAACCTGTTTCCGGGATTCAACCTCACTGCCAACTATGCATGGACCTATGCGAGGACAAAGACGGCGGGGAAATGGGAGATTCTCGACCGGAGCATTCGCAACAGCGCCACGTTCGCAGCCAACTACCACCATGCATGGGGAAAATATGCGCTGAACGTGAACCTGAACGGACGCTTCCAGTCGAAGACCTACTATAACAGCTATGAGGACGCGCCGGGATTCGGTGTCTGGAACCTCCAAACCACCCACACCTTCGACCACCTGAAATGGGCACGCATACAGCCAAGCATCGGCATCGACAACCTCTTCGACAAGGTGGACGACCGCATCGACTCCTCCAAGCGGAAATATGCCCTCTATTCCCCCGGCAGGATGCTGGTGGTGGGATTGAAGGTGGTGTTCCGTTGAGGGGGGGGATTCTATAGACTTATAGAAGCTATAGATACTATAGAACCTATAGACTTTCTATCTAAAAAATAAAAAAGAATGAATAAAATCATCATAGCAGGCATCGGGCCGGGCAGCGCGGGCGATATCACGCCCGCGGTGGCTGAGGCGCTGAGGAACGCGGACGTGGTGGTGGGGTATAAACCCTATTTCCAGTATGTACGTCAGTTTCTCCGCGAGGAATGCCAGTGTGTGGATACGGGTATGAAACGCGAGATGGACCGGGCCCGGCAGGCTCTGGAGCTGGCAGAAGCAGGAAATACCGTGGTCGTCATCTCCTCGGGCGATGCAGGCATCTATGGCATGGCGCCCCTCATGTACGAGCTCTGTGCGCGGACGGAAAGCGACGTGGAGCTGAGCGTGCTGCCCGGCATATCCGCTTTCCAAAAGGCCGCATCACTGCTCGGCGCACCAATCGGCCACGACCTCTGCACCATATCGCTCTCTGACCTGATGACACCATGGGAGGTCATCGAAAAACGGATAAGAGCAGCTGCTTTGGGAGATTTCGTCACAGCCGTCTACAACCCCAAGTCGCACGAGCGATACTGGCAACTCTACAGGCTCAAAGAGCTGTTTCTGAAAGAAGGCAGGAGCCCGCAGACGCCCGTCGGCATCGTCAGACAGGCGGGCAGGGAAGGACAGGCTGTAAGCGTCTGCACACTCGGCGAACTCAACCCCGAGGAGGTCGATATGTTCACCGTGCTCATCATCGGCAACTCACAGAGCTATGTCGATACTCAAGGCCACTTCATCACGCCGCGTGGCTACCAGGCGAAGTACGGCCAGGAGGCCGAGAGCCGTAATGAGGACTCTTCCGTCGGTCAGCAGATCATGATGGAGAGTTTCCGGACGATAGAAGGCGAGCTCAGGCAGAAATCGCTTCCATTAGGGCACAAATGGGCGTTGCTGCACGCCATCCACACCACTGCCGACTTCGAGATGGAGGACCTCCTACTGTCTGATGAGAACGCGGTGGAGCGGATATACGACAAGATCAAGGCAGGCACACTCACCACCATCGTGACCGACGTGACAATGGTGGTGAGCGGCATACGCAAAGGAGCGCTCTCCCGACTGGGGGTCGAGGCCAAATGCTACTTGGCCGACCCCCGTGTGGCGGAGATGGCAAAAAAACTCAATATTACACGTACACAGGCTGGCATCCGTCTGGCTGTGGAAGAGCATCCCGACGCGCTCTTCGCTTTCGGAAACGCGCCTACGGCGCTGATGGAGTTGAGCGACCTCATACGCAAGGGCAAAGCCCTTCCTGCGGGAATCATTGCAGCGCCAGTGGGGTTCGTCCATGTCAGGGAATCGAAACACGGGGTGAAACCCTTCACCGACATCCCAAAACTCATCGTCGACGGACGTAAGGGGGGCAGCAACCTCGCCGCCACACTGTGCAACGCCATCCTCTGCTTCGACGACGCCGCACAACTGAGGCCGGGAAGAGACTTGTGAGGTTTGAAATTTATTGACATGATTCTCGGCTGCGCTTGGCATAATTGAAGCGAGCTTCATTCTGCTCTCGCTTGCACGAGAATTGAGGTTTGAAATTTGAGGTTTATGAAACTGACAATTATAGGCTTGACAGACACTCCACAGCCACAGCTCAGCTCAGAAGCGATGTGGGCGGTGCTCAGAGGAAAAGTGTTCAGTGGCGGGAGGAGGCACCACGAACTGGTGGAAAGACTGCTGCCCGCAGATGCCGTGTGGATCGACATCACGCCGCCACTGGCGACGGTGTTTGAGCAATACTGCCAGCACGATGAAATCGTGGTGTTCGCATCTGGCGACCCGCTCTTCTTCGGATTTGCCAACACGGCTCGACGGGAGTTGCCGCAGGCCCAAATCCTGACCTATCCTGCCTTCAACTCCCTCCAGCTGCTGGCCCATCGGCTCGTGATGCCCTACCACGACATGAATGTCGTCTCGCTCACCGGACGTCCTTGGCATGAGTTTGACCGCGTGCTGATTGAGGGAAAGCAGCAGATAGGCGTGCTCACCGACAAGGAGCACAATCCTGCCGCCATCGCAGCGCGTATGCTTGAATTCGGCTACGGCGACTACAAGATGGCTGTGGGCGAACATCTGGGACATCCCGACAAGGAGCGGGTGAGGGAAATGGGACTGAAGGAAGCCCGGATTATGACATTCTCGCAGCCCAACTGCCTCATCCTGACAGGCAGACACGAACGACGTATGAGCATTCCCGACCATGAGTTCATGCTGCTCGACGGACGGGAGCGTATGATCACGAAGAACATCATCCGGACGGCATCCCTCCACGCCCTCGAACTTTGGCGGCGCCATGACTTGTGGGATGTGGGGTTCTGCACCGGAAGCGTCAGCATTGAGGCACGCCTGCAGTTTCCTCATGTCGAGGTACAGGCTTTCGAAATACGTCCCGAGTGCGAACGGATTATCGCGGAGAACAGCCGCAGGTTCGGAGTCCCGGGCATCAACGTGCATATAGGCGACTTCCTTGCCGCCGACTGCCCGGCACTGCCTCGCCCCGATGCCGTCTTCATAGGCGGACATGGAGGGAAGCTGAGGGAAATCATGAAAAAAGTAAAAGATTATCTGTTGCCAGGTGGTGTGATTGTGATGAACAGTGTGACGGCAGAGAGCCGGAAAACTTTCGAGGAGGCTGCCGCCGAATATGGCATGGAGCTCTCCATGGCCCAACATATCCAACTGAATGAATATAACCCTATAGATATATTGAAATGCGAACTGCGCTCATCATCATAAGCGGGGAGGGCCGCGTCACGGCACTCCCTCTGCAGAAGGAACTGAATGCCGACGTTGTCAGCCGTGAGGATGTCGGCAAGGTATGGCATGACTACGACGCTTTTATCTTTGTCGGAGCGATGGGAATCTGTGTGCGCACCATCGCACCCTATGTCGACGACAAACACACAGACCCGGCTGTGGTCTGCGTGGACACCGCAGGGCGGCATGCCGTGGCGGTACTTTCCGGACATGTGGGGGGAGCCAACGAGCTGGCTGGACATGTGGCGGCCGTTTTGGGAGCAGACCCTGTCGTCACGACCCAGAGCGACAACGCCGGACTTTGGGCACTCGACACCCTTGACCGGCAGTTCGGATGGAGCTGCAGCGTGAACGGAGGAACGATGAACGACTGTATCTTCCATTTCGTCAACCGGCGTCCCACGGCGCTGCTGCTTGACATCAAGGACGAGGGCACCGACTACCTGGAAAAGAACTTGCCGCCGCATGTCAGCATCGTGAGCAGCGAGAAAGAAGCGGCAGACGGAACTTGCGGACTGCTCATCATCGTGTCGCCTTTCAAGAAAAAAATCCCTGAGGGACAGCTTGTGCTGCAGTATGTGCCGAAAATCGCCACGGTAGGCATAGGGCTGGCCCATCAGGCCGGACCCGCAGAGGAAATCTACGGCCAGTTGCTGGCAGGACTGGAGTCCCGGGGGCTGATGCCCTGCGTGAGGGAGTACTGCACGATTGACGTGAAAGCTGACGAGCCCGTTGTGGAACTCATCCGCCGGAAAGGCTGTCCTGTGCGCTTCTTCAAGGCAGAAGAGCTGTCGGAAGTGGATGTTCCCAATCCCAGCTCCGTGGTCGAGAAGCATGTGGGAACCCCCAGCGTGTGTGAGGCGGCGGCGATATTGGGGGCTGACCATGGTGAACTGGTCATTCCGAAATTCAAAGGCGAGAAATTCACTGCAGCCGTCGCCATCGACCGCCGCTATCTGAGGAGGAGCGGAGGACACGTGGAAATCGTGGGCGCCGGTCCTGGTGATCCCGACCTCATATCCGTGAGGGGGCGCAAGATGCTGGAGAAGGCCGACCTCATCCTCTATGCCGGCAGCCTCGTGCCCAGGGAACTCACCCTGTGCGCCAAAAACGGAGCCGTCGTGCGCTCGTCTGCCTCCATGAACCTGGAGGAGCAGTGCCAGCTGATGAAGGAATTCTACGACCAGGGGAAGTTCATCGTTCGCCTGCATACCGGCGATCCCTGCATCTTCGGTGCCATTCAGGAGCAGATGGCATTCTTCGATGCCCAAGGCATGTCGTACCATATCACACCCGGCATCTCGTCCTTCCTGGCAGCCGCGGCTGAACTGAGAAGCCAGTTTACTATACCGCAGCGATGCCAGACCATCATCCTGACAAGAGGAGAGGGGCGGACACCCATGCCAGAACGGGAGAAGCTGCATCTGCTGGCACGTAGCCGTAGCACGATGTGCATCTTCCTCAGTGCCGCCATCGTGGACGACGTGCAGCGGCAACTGCTCGAGGAATACCCGGAGGACACGCCTGTGGCGGCTTGCTACCATCTCACTTGGCCCGACCAGCGCATCTACCGGGGACAGCTGAAGAACCTGGCGGATATCATACACGACAACCACCTGACACTCACCACTATGATTGTGGTGGGAGAGTCCATCGACAACCGCAGGGGACTGTCAGAACTTTATTCCAGTCAATTCACCCATCTTTACCGGAAAGGAACAGACACGGACAAATGATACTGATTTTTGGAGGAACCACCGAAGGACGTAAGGCGGTGGAGGTGATGGAGGAGGCAGGAAGCCCCTTCTTCTATTCCACGAAGACCGGCGAGCAGGACGTGGCATTGCATCATGGCACGGCCGTGAACGGTGCGATGGACTATGGGCAGATGTGCTCGTTTTGCCGGGAGCATGGCGTACGTCTGCTGGTCGACGCGGCCCATCCGTTCGCCAGCCAGCTGCACGACACGGTGGCCCGTGTCTCTGTGGACTTGTCGATTCCTGCCATCCGTTATGAACGCATCTATCCGCCTCGCGACCTGTCGCTGACGTGGATTGACGGGTATGACCAGCTGCCGCCGCTGAAGGGAGTCCTTCTGGCCACCACCGGCGTGCAGTCTATAGCCAGACTGAGAACATTCGAATCCGACGAACTCGGAATTATTTATAGGATCCTCAACCGCGACAGTTCGCTCCGCCTCGCACGGGAGCAGGGAGCCCGACCGGAGCAACTCTGCTTCTACGACCCCGGGGAAGATGAACGAGAACTGCTGCAGCGCATCCGCCCTGACGCCGTCCTGATGAAAGAGAGCGGAACGACTGGCGGTTTTGTGGAGAAATGCCTTGCAGCGAAGCAGTTAGGCATTCAGGTGATTGTCATCCGGCGGCCGCAGCTCTCGTCCGTGTTCCATGTGGTCGACGGTGTGCATGGACTGAGAAGGGCGGTGGAACAGCTGCTGCCCGAGTTCTTTCCGCTTCACAGCGGACTGACCACCGGCACCTGCGCCACGGCGGCTGCCGTAGCGCATGCGTCATGGCTGTTGAACGGCGAGAAGCCCGGCAAGGTGCCAGTTGTTCTTCCCGACGGAGAAACGATATATGTGGGTGTGGCCTACGGCGACGGATATGCCTTCACGCTGAAAGAGAGCGGCGACGACCCCGACATCACCAACGGGATGGAGATTCGGGCGCAGGTGGAACCATCCTGCTCTTTTGAGGTTCGGGGCGGAGAGGGCGTGGGAGTCATCACGTTGCCCGGCTTCGACTATCCACCCGGTTCGCCCGCCATCAACAAAGGGCCCCGCAGGATGCTTGAGGAAAACCTCAGTAGGTTTGGCGTGTCGCTCAGTGTGACGGTGGCCGTGCCAGGCGGGGAGGAGACGGCACGTAAGACGTTCAATCCTCGCCTGGGCATCGAGGGCGGAATCTCCATTATCGGAGTCTCCGGCATCATCATGCCCTATTCCGAGGAGGCATTTTTAGAGAGCATACGCAAATGCATGGAGATCGCGAAGAAGAGTGGGACGGAGCGCGTGGTCATCAACAGCGGGGCGAAGAGCGAACGCTTCGTCAGGGGACTTTATCCCGACTTGCCATCGCAGGCTTTTGTGGAATACGGCAACTATATCGGTGAGACGCTGAAAATGGCGGCCGACCAGGATGTAGCGAAAGTGACACTCGGCATCATGATGGGCAAGGCGGTGAAGCTGGCCGCAGGACATCTTGACACCCACAGCCGCCACACCACGATGGACCGCACTTTCATCGCCGGAATGCTCCGCGAGGCAGGATGTGGCGAGGATGTGGTTGTGCAGGCCGCACAGATGAATCTGGCCAAGGAACTGTGGACCATTGTTCCGCCCGACAGCCTTCAGGGCTTCTGCCAGGTGGTGCTGCACCATTGCCGCCAGCACTGTAAGCCCCTGCTGCCACAAGGCGAACTCACCATCCTGCTCATAAGCGAGGAAGGGAAAATTTTTGAAGAGAAGGCATTGATTCTATAGACTCTATAGATGTCATAGTTTCTATAGCCACTATAGTTTCTATTGAAACCATTAAAAAACAAAATATATGAAAAAGAATAGCTGTATGACAGTTGCAATGGCGTTTCTGCTGATGCTTCCTCTGCTGGCCGGATGTTCCTGCGGAGGACAAAAGGGCGAAAAGGCGACAGAAGTGAATGGTGTGTCTGTGGAAGTGGACTCTGCAGAGATGATCAGGCCTGAGTATGCGAAGGGCTTCACCGTGAAATATCTCTCGGAGGATGTCCGGCTCGTGGAGGTGGGCGACCCTCAGCATGTGCTGTCGGAAGGCGCTGACGATGAGGATTACGACATGCCCGTGGACTACCGCTTCGCGCTGGTGCGCAAAGGGGCTGTGGCCGACGTGCCGGAAGGATACAAGCGTGTGGACGTGCCCATAGACCGCACCATCTGCATGACTTCGCTCCAACTGTCCAACTTCACGGCACTTGATGCTCACGACGTGATTCGGGGCATCACTGGCACGAAAAACCTCTTCGATGAGGATATCAAGGAAAGAGTGAAGAAAGGTGAGATTGTGAAGATCGGGATGGAAGGCGACTTCGACCCGGAACTGGTGTTGGCAGCCAATCCCGACGTGATTTTCATCTCCCCGTTCAAGCGTGGGGGCTACGACGCCATCAAAGAGACCGGTGTCACGCTCGTGCCCCATCTTGGCTATAAGGAGCTGGAGCCGCTGGGGCAGGCGGAGTGGATAAAGTTCGTGGCGATGTTCATCGGGAAGGAGAAAGAGGCCAATGAAGTGTTCACTGGCATCAAGAGCCGCTATGAGGACGTGAAAAAGCTGACTGCCAAAGTGAAAGAGCGTCCCACGGTGTTCAGCGGAGAGATGCATGGGGGTAACTGGTATGCCGTCGGCGGGCGTAACCATCTGGCACAGCTTTTTCGCGATGCTGGTGCTGACTATATCATCAAGGACGAGAACACGGGCGGTGTGAACATCGAGTTCGAACAGATGTATGCCCAGGCGGCGAATGCCGACTACTGGCGCATCCTCAACAGCTTTCCCGGAGACTTCTCTTACGATGCACTGAAAGCTTCTGAGCCGCGCAACGAGCTGTTCAAGGCATTCAAGGACCGTCATGTCGTCTACTGCAACATGAAGCAGACTCCCTATTACGAGCTGACCCCCGTACAGCCCGACGTGCTCCTTAACGACCTTGTCGCCATCTTCCATCCCGACCTTGTCGCTCCGGATTACCAGCCCCGGTTCTATCGTCTGCTGAAGTAGAGACGCGCCGTGGCGCGTCTTCAAACTTCTCCCATCCGCCAACGCCCTGTCGCTTCCGTACCGTTTTATAGTACATAAAAAACTGTTTTATCGTTTGGTGCGTTTCAGTTACGTATTACTGTAATGTGTTGCGTATTTTGTTGTACGTAGCTGAACCGTAATAGGATGAAAAGAAAGAATCGCTTCGCAGGATTCCGTCTCGATTGCCTACGGCGAACTTCCTACGCCTCAACAATGCTCAAGCGAGCTTGGCATTACGTTCGGCTTAATCGGAAGTTTCAACAATGCTCAAGCGAGCTTGGCATTGTATTCGCTGCTCCGGAATCTCATTTCTTACTAATACCGTATTACGTAACTGAATCGTAGTGCTTGCAAAGACAGAGTCTTCGCCTCCTACGTGTGGTCTGCACGCGGGATGTTACGCCATTCTCTTTAAACTGTTCACTTCTTTAAACTTTAAACTAATTCTCCACGCTGATAGCCAGGTATTTGTTGACGTGCTGCTTGATGTCCTTCTGCAGCTTGTACAGTTTGGTGTTTTTCATTGGATTCTTGGAGAAAGGGGAGTCGTTGCCGAAATAGCTGTTGCTCTTCTTTTTCTTCTCCATCTTCAGGTGGGCTTTCAGCTTCTTCCCGTCCATATACGCATTGCAGATGTCGGCCACGGCGATAAGGTCGTAGTCGCTCACGCCCTCATAGTAGAGCTGCGATCCGTTCTGGTATTCCAGGTAGTGCTTCTTGCCGTCCTCTATATACCGGTAGGGGTTTTGCTCTGCCTGTTTTTTCTTCTTGATATTCTCGCCCAGGGGCATGCCGTAGTCGTCCCTTCCCGCCACGCGTACCTCTATGTAGTTTGTTTCCATGGGGCGTAGCAGCTCCGTGAGTGTCTGCATCCCCATTCGCTCGGCGCGTCGGTAGCAGTCATCGCGTTCGCTGGAATAGAGCATGTAGGCGTTGGCGCGGCGTTTGAAGCCTTCCATCTCGCCGTTCGTCCATGTGCCGCTCTCGATTTTCACGTCGCCCGGATCCACATACACCTCGTTCTGGTTGAGGATGCGTACGGGAGGGAGGGTGACGAAGGTGGAGTCGCCATGGCGCGTGATGCAGCTGTCGGGACATTCGGAGAGGTCGAATCCCAGGTCGATACGTCCGTCGTAGACGATGTGGATTTCGTCGTCGGGTATGAGGAAACTGCGTTTGCGGTACTGGCTCACCAGGAACTCCTTGTTGATGGTGAGCACTTTCAACTGTCCGATTTTCCTGATGTCTTCCACGGTGACGGTGCTGATGGTGGTCTTGGGCCGGAACCACCCGATCACGCCGTCGAACACGCCCGTGCAGCGTTGCACGGCGAAAAGTACCACCAGCACGATGGCCGCAATCAATATGATGTCTGTCAGTCTTCTCATGGATTCTTTTTCTTCTGTGTCTTGGGTTTGGTCAGGTCGCTGCCCAGTTTTATCATCTTCTTGATGTTACGCTCCTTGTACGACGGGAAGGTGATGGATGGCTCGTAGCCCATCTGCCTCACCAGACTTTCCATAATGGCACGGGCCTGCTCCTCGGCCTGTGGGACGAGATCGAGGTCCTCCACGCGCTGTTTCAGCAGCTCCACCCCTTCTTTGATGATTTCCGACTCCTCTTTCTGTGTGAATTCCGAGCGGAAGATGCCTACGTTCGACACCGCCTGGTTGTACATCGGCTCGGCATGCTGCAGTTCTATCTGCGGGTCGGGCATCGACATCGACAGCACGTCGCCCTCGATTTTCAGGTTCTTGATTTTTCTCAGGTCGTAGCCCGCCTTGATATAGCCTCGGACGGGGATGATGAAGTCGCGGTCGCCCAGCCAGCTCCAGGAGTCTGACCCTTTCTGCGTGACGATGGTCTGTGCCTCACACTCCAGCGTGTAGAGCATCGGCGTGTTGTCGAAGGTGGTCTTGATTTCTGTCGCTGTCTTTCGCACGGGGAGCATGTCTTCCTCTGCCATATATGCCAGGATGAGGCATATGGCGCAGATGCCGAGAGCCGTGATGAGTATCCTCACGATGCGGTGCTCCTTGTATTTCTCCAGTTGGGTCTGAATGGCCCGTCGAAGTTGCTTTTCGGTCATGATCGTCTTTTATGTTTTTTTTGACAACCGCAAAGTTACTCTTTTTTGACAGAACTGCCTATTTGCGAACTGTTAAATTTTGAATAAAATTGCCTTTATTCCGCTAAAATATGTGATTTTCGATGAAATAAGCGGGATAGAGATGTTTTTTTGTTCGAAAGTTTAAGGTTTTTAGTGAGGCAAGTATTATTCAACTTACCTAATCTTTTTAAGAAAAAAAACGGCAGAAATTTAGATGAAAAATTTATTTAAAAATAGGAAGATATATTAGAAAGATATAATAGAAGCGGCGTTAGATGAAGCCTGTTGACTTTTTTTCTATTTTTTCACTGCATCTGCTAAATGAGTGTTGTTAAATTCTCGATAGTTACCGTTCGCAAAACGATGTAACTTGTTATTTCATCTTTTTTAGAATCACATGACATAATTTTCTTTGTTTTTTTTGTTATGAACTGAAAAATGACTAACTTTGCTCGTGTGAGGGACATTTTGCTTCTTAGTACACTGATCATTTCTTTTTCTTTGGTTTCCAAATGTTTGAATGAAAAAATGTCTCTCAGCTCACAATCTGTTAAAAATTAAGGTTAAAAATATTGATTCATATGAAACGTTTTTATCTCACATTCATGTCAATGTTGCTTTTCAGCTCCATTGCTTTTTCTCAAGTAAATGCGTCACTGAGTCGTGAAACTATGCTTCCTTTATGTCCTTTAAGTTATGACGAGGCTGTGTTCAAGCATATATTCCCGACTTCTTCTATAACCATCAGCTTGAAGAATGGCGATATGTTTATGATTCCCCATACATATGCCAATTATTACAGATGCCAGATTTTTTTCGATGAACCCACTGAGACGGATGGTTTGTTTCTGGAGGGATGTTACAGTCTGGAGGAAGAAGGAGAATACAAAAACACAGTATATGTAGATGAGAAGAGAATAGAGATACCCAAGGGGACGCTCACGTTCGAGACGGATGCACTCAGCAATCAGTCAGGAGTGCTGAAACTCATAAACGAAAGTGGTAAGGACCTGCAACTGACAATAAACGGCGTGATATATATTTCCAGCAGTTCTGTCAGCAGTCAGTCTTATGAGGACGAGTGCAGTATTCCAGGATACGCTCTGCAAACTTACGACTATCAGACGGGCAGATATATTACCAAACAGATAGCCGGTACCATCTATTCTGGGATGCTTCAGCATGTCGTCTCCCCTATCACCACAGCAGGGATATTGTTCGATTACGACTTCAAACAAATCGGTGGTAAGATGTGGGCGTCGGCAACCGGCGAAAACGTCTATGTGGCCCAATTTTCAAGTCCTGTCCCATCGCCTGACTTCAAGTGGAGATACATTACAAAGAGCGGCGAAACCAACTACCAGGACATCAAGCAGAACTCTTTGAGTTCCGTACTTTCTGTCAGTGAGCCTGTTGTAGAATGCGCTCTCGTTTATGATTCAGATAAATATCCTCAAGCGTTGAGCATCCGGTCTCTGACTCTTAAAAGCGGTGGAAATTCAGGCTCATCCACCAAAGGCGATGTCAATGAGGACAAAAAGATCGACATCTCCGACATCGTTGCCATCATTAACATCATAGCCGGAAAATAAATACAGGAATGGACCGTTTTCCTGACGTACACAATGAGCGATTCGTGTTCTCCAGGAATACGTTCTAATATATGGATGTCTCTATTGGTCAAATTGGGTTTGGCTGATTGGGTTTGATGCAGTTTCGATTTTAGACGCCATGGCGTCTCTACAGAATGTGCCGTTCTGTCTGTGACGATTCTATTTGAATGTGCTTCGCCAGTCGATTAGCTTCGCTGATTCTCGGCTGCGCTCAACATAGCCCAAGCAAGCTTGGCTCTGTATTCGCTTGCACGAGAATTGTGCGGACGGGGACGTCCACAACCCCAGTGCGGATGGGTTTTGTTGCAATTACAGTGGAGACGCCATATATGGACGTCTCTACAGATCGCATCATTCTGTCTGTGGGGAATTGGGGAGGGCTTTGGCTGACGTATTCAGAAATTCACAGAGCCATAGATGCCGTATAACTTTATAAACGCACATTTCCTTTGTTTCTTAGACCTCAAAAAGTTCTTTTATTCCTCAGACCTTGCTTCTTATATGCCTGTCTGATGATTTTCCTGTGGGCTTTTGCCAAAAAATCACCGAATAAATTTTGAGCAGACGTGAAGAATTACTAACTTTGCGTATGAAAACAAAAAAACGGAAAAAATGAAAAAAATTTTGACCTTGGTGGCTCTGATGCTGACCTGTGCCGGCATTCAGGCCCAAGACGTTACTGCTACAGACCAGCAGGCGGAAGCCCAGACCCTCCCATCCGAGGGTCAACCGGCCACAGTCGTTGTCAACCAGACGATGAAATTCGGATACCTCAGCTACAGCCAGGTGCTCGAAGCCATGGACGGCTATGCCGACACGCAGAAGACCATTGCCGCACTGCGTCAGGCCTACGAGCAGGAGCTGGCACGAAGCGAGGAGATGTTCTCCAAGCAGTTCTCCGAATATGTGGATGGTCAGAAGTCCTTCCCCGACAATATCCGCCTGAAACGGCAGAAAGAGCTACAGCAGACCATGGAGCAGAGCCTCCAGTTCAAGCAGGAGGCCAAGGCCCTGCTGAAGCAGAAGGAGGAGGCAGCGCTCGACGTTTTGCGCGCACGGCTCAACGGTGTCATCAGCGAGATTGGGACGGAGCGCGGCTATGCCTTTGTGCTCAACACCGACAACAATGTCTATCCGTTCGTCAACGGAGGACTTGGCGACGATATCACCAACGAAGTGCTCACCCGACTGAATACGAAATAACATGGAAAGCGAATATACTTTGTTCAACCTCGACGAGGGACCCATCGGCGTGTTCGACTCAGGCTATGGCGGACTGACCATCCTGAACGAAATCCGCAAGGAGATGCCGCAGTATGACTATATCTATCTGGGCGACAACGCACGTGCCCCCTACGGCACACGCTCGTTCAAAGTGGTGTATGAGTTCACGGTGCAGTCCGTGGAGAAGCTGTTCAAGCTGGGCTGCCCGCTCGTCATCCTGGGCTGCAACACGGCTTCAGCGAAGGCGTTGCGCAGTGTTCAGCGCTATTATCTCCCCCGTTATGCGCCCGACCGGCGCGTGCTCGGCGTCATCATCCCGACTGCGGAGGTGGTGGGGGCCATGTCGCGCACCCATCATATCGGTGTGCTCGCCACGCAGGGCACCATCAGCTCGGAGAGCTACAACATGGAGATAGCCAAACAGGAGCCGGACGCGGTGGTGACGGGGCTGGCATGCCCTATGTGGGTGCCTATCATCGAGAACGGCGAGGCCGACAAGCCGGGCGCCGACTATTTCGTGAAGGACAGCATCGACAAGCTCATGGCCATGGACCCGCTCATCGACACCATCATCCTGGGATGCACACACTTCCCACTGCTTATGGACAAGATCCGCAAGTACGTGCCGGAGCATGTGAAGCTTGTGCCGCAGGGCAAGTATATCGCCCGAAGCCTGCAGGACTACCTGCGACGCCACCACGAGATGCGTGAGAAGATCACCATGGGAGGCTCGTGCACCTATTACACCACCGAACAGGCCGACAAGTTTCAAGAGTCTGCCGCGCTCTTCCTCAACGAAGATGCGCAGAACCTCGACGTGCATCACGTTGACCTCAGGGGCATGATTTAGCAAATGGTTTTTACATACATTTAGAACTTCTATTCCTTATAGTCCTTTAAATCTTTAGAAAACATTTTCCACGGACTTTTAGGACTATGTGTATTCCATTAATTTCCGTAAAAAAAACAATAACAACATGAAGAGATTGACGACTTCTTTCGGTGCGCTGCTGCTGGCAGCCAGCCTTTTCGCGCAGTCACGCCAGACATTGTTCGACGATGGATGGACTTTCAGCCATGACGGCAAGACCATCAGCGTGGACCTTCCCCACGACTGGGATATTTACACCAAACCAAATTCCGGAAAGGGAGCCACCGGCACAGGCGGCGGATGGTATGAAGCCGGCAAGGGTGAATACCGCAAGACTTTCAAGACTCCGGACGGAGGCGAAATTGTGAAACTCCACTTCGAGGGCGTCTATCAGAAGGCGGAGGTGTTTGTGAACGGCGAGAAGGCCGGCCAGCACGGCTACGGGTACACCCCTTTTACTGTTGACGTCACTCCGTTCCTGCATAAGGACATGCAGGAGAACGAGGTGACGGTGAAGGTGGACAACTCCGGTCAGCCCAACTGCCGTTGGTACTCCGGTTCGGGCATCTACCGTCACGTGTGGCTTCAGACAATGCCGACCCTCCATATCGCCGAGAACGGCGTGTTCGTCTCTACCAGCGAGGTGAAAGACGGAAAAGCCACCGTCTTGGTGGAGGTGGAGGTGGAAAACGCCTCCGACCAGGCTCGCAACGCGACGGTGGTGGTGGGCAGCCGACAGATGATGGTCAGCGTGCCAGCTCACGACAAGAAGACGGTCAACACATCCTACACCATCAGCAACCCCCAGTTGTGGTCGCCTGAGAATCCCTACCTGTACACCGCCGATGTGGAGCTGAAGGAGAACGGCACCACCATCGACAGCAAGCAGGTGAAGCATGGCGTGCGCACTTTCTCCTTCGATGCGGAGAAAGGCTTTGTGCTCAACGGCAAGCCTGTGCTCATCAACGGGGCATGCGTGCACCACGACGACGGAATACTCGGAGCGATGGCTTTCGACGCGGCTGAAATACGCAAGGTGAAGCAGATGAAAGAAGCCGGGTTCAATCTCATCCGCACGTCGCACAACCCCACCACGCGTGCGTTTCTTGACGCCTGCGACTCCATCGGCATGCTGGTCATCGGAGAGGCCTTCGACGGATGGAGAACTCAGAAGAACCCACACGACTACCACACGATGATTGACTCGTGCTACCGGGAGGACATCCACGCGATGGTGAAGCGCGACCGGAACCATCCCAGCGTCATCAGCTGGAGCATCGGCAACGAGGTGATCGAGCGGAAAGAGATACGGGTGATTTACACTGCGCGGCAGATGAAGGCCGCCGTGCTGGAATGTGATAAGACCCGTCCCGTGACCGAGGCGCTCTGTGCCTGGGACCGCGACTGGGAGATTTACGACCCCCATGCCGAGGTGCTCGACGTCGTGGGTTACAACTATATGATTTTCAAACATGCCAGCGACCACGAGCGCGACCCGAAGCGTGTGATGTGGCAGACGGAGAGCTATCCACGCGATGCTTTCAGAAACTGGGCTGTGGTCAACGACTTCCCTTACGTGGTGGGAGATATGGTGTGGACAGGACTTGACTACCTCGGTGAGTCGGGCATCGGCCGCAACTACTACGAGGGAGAGCGTCCCGGCGAGAGCTGGGTGGAGGGCGGTCAGCCCGACTGGCACGGAGCACCCTGCGGCGACGTGGACGTGACGGGCTGGAGAAAGCCCATCAGCCACTACCGTGAGACGCTGTGGAGCGACAAGCGTGATTTGTATATGGCAGTGAAGGAGCCCGACGGTTATCGTGGCAAAATCCACACGACCATGTGGAGCGTGTGGCCTACCTGGGAGAGCTGGAACTGGCCGGGATGGGAAGGAAAGCCCATCGATGTGGAGGTATATACGAAATCGCCTGAAGTGAAGCTCTATCTCAACGACAAGCTCATAGACACAAAGCAGGTGGGCCGCGACACGGAGTTCAAGGCTGTGTTCAGCGTGCCTTACCAGACAGGCACCCTCAGGGCCGAGGCCGACGGCAAGTCCGTCACGCTGGAGACAGCAGGAGAGCCTGCCCGTCTTCGTCTCTCTGCTGATAAAAAGGTGATGACGGCTGACGGTCAGGACCTCATCTACGTCCTTGTGGAGGTGGTAGACAGCAAGGGTAGGGTATGCCCTGACGCCGCCATCGGCTGTGAGGCTTCCGTCAAAGGCAATGCGTCTGTCCTGGCTTTCGCTTCTGCCGACCTGAAGGACACGGAGCCCACGACCACGCCCCGTGTCACCACATGGAAAGGACGCTCGCTGCTCGTTCTGCGCAGTGCCAAGACAAAAGGCAAGGTTCAGGTAAGCATCAAAAGCCAGCTGCCTTCAGCCACACTGACGCTGCAATGCCGGTAAGCATAGAATGAAGATCATCTCGGAAAAACTAGTATTTGGCCATTACTTGGCGATGAATTTTTGATTTAAAGTCTGTTATGTTACATTTTAAGGAAGGAAGCGGCTGGAAAGCCTGCTACGACGATGAAAGAAACCTCTACACAGCTCAGACGTGGGGTAGGGGCAGTTATCATTTATATGAGATAGATGAGCAGATATTCAGCCGGATTGGCGAGCCAGGCGTCAGTGAATTCGAAACAGAGAAGTTGATTGCTTCCGGACGTCATCT
>CAMOTI010000138.1 GCA_946625675.1 uncultured Prevotellaceae bacterium
GAGTGGTACTGCCGTGTGTCCAACCGCAATGCCGACGTGCCGGGATACAGCTACAGCACGCTGGGATTCCGACTGGCACTCTGAGAATAGCTTAAAGTCGAATCTCGACTTTTTCAACGGCTACTAAGCAACGATATTTGCATTTGAAATTTAATAATGAATTGCCCGTTATGCACCGCATTACGGGCTTTTATTTTTGAAAAACACAATTTTATTCAAAGAAATATGAAATAAATTTGTAACATTTGTTAAAAATCGTTATCTTCGCAAAACGTTTTACCCCTTGAACGTAAAGCCACACTTTTTATTCATCCATATCAATCATTGTCAATTATGGATATCACCACCATTCTTAAACTTTTAGGCTCGCTGGCTCTCCTCATGTTCGGTATGAAGGCGCTCAGCGACGGACTGCAGAAGATGGCTGGACCTCAGATGAGGCTCTGGCTGCAGCGTATGACATCAAACCGCTTTATGGGAATGCTCATGGGAATGATTGTCACGGCGGCTATTCAGTCTTCTACGGCCACTACTCTTATGACCGTATCATTCGTCAACGCAGGACTGCTCACGCTCGGACAGGCCATTTCCGTCATTCTCGGAGCACATATCGGAACCACGCTCACAGCATGGATCATGAGTGCGGGATTTGCAGGAGGAGGACCTGCGGGAGCTGCGATCACACAATATGTCTATATTGCATTCTTCATCGGTATCATCCTCATATACATGAAGAAGCACAAGAATTTCGGGGATTTCCTGTTCGGTGTCGGATTCCTGTTCCTCGGCCTCGGCACGTTGAAGCAGACGGGCATGGACATGCATCTGGAAGAAAGCCAGGCGGTCATGAACTTCTTCCAGCAGTTCACCGACGGAAGCATTCCTCATGCGCTCACCATTCTGATTTTCCTGTTGATCGGTACCGTGCTGACCTTGTGCGTACAGTCATCTGCCGCCATCATGGCTATCACGATGACGATATGCGCCACGGGGGCTATGCCGGTTGAACTGGGTATCATCATCGTGTTGGGTGAGAATATCGGAACAACAATCACATCCAACATCGCTGCGCTCGGGGCGAATGTGTCGGCCAGACGAACGGCATTCTCACACTTCCTCATCAACACCGTAGGAGTGTGCTGGGTGCTCTGTCTCCTCACGCCATTCATTGCCATGGTGAGCGCAGTTGTCGGCGCTGACCCTCATAACCTCACCAAAGACGACGCACTGCTTGTGCTGCCTACCTTCCACTCGGCATTCAACATCGCGAACACCTTCATCATGATTTGGTTCGTGCCGCAGATTGAGAAAATCGTATGCAAGATCATCAAGCCGAAGGATGAGGCGGAAGATGAGGATGCCCGGCTCAACTTCATATCGGCTGGTCTCATGCAGACGCCGGAGCTCTCCATTCTCAATGCCAAGAAAGAGATTGGAGTATTCGCCGACAGATGTATACGTATGTTCGGATTCGTGCGCGATTTGCTACAGACTGAGAAGGGGGATGAATTCAACAAACTGTTCTCCAGAATCGAGAAGTATGAGAGCATCACCGACAACATGGAGGTGGAAATCGCAGCATACATCAACAAGGTCATCGACGGACATCTCAGCATCGAGTCCAAGACGGAAATTCAGAGAATGTTAAGGGTGGTGTCGGAGATGGAGTCCATTGGAGACTCATGCTACAACCTCGCGCGCACCATCAGCCGAAAGCGAAACCACACAAACAAGGACTTCACGGAGAAGCAGTACGAACATATAGGCAATATGTTCAATCTCGACGAGGACGCACTCAGCCAGATGGCGGTCATCATCAAGTACGGAGAGCAGCGATATGTGGATGTCAACAAGTCATACAACATGGAGCATGAGATCAACAACTACCGCACTCAGCTCAAGAACCAGAATATCATCGACATCAACAACCAGCTCTACGACTATCAGATGGGCGTCTACTATATGGACCTCATCTCTGAATGTGAGAAGCTTGGCGACTACATCATCAACGTCATCGAAGCTTCAGGAATCAAGGAAAAGAAAGCGACTGGTTTTTAGCTCAAACTAAAAATCCGTCTGCATGGCACTTTAAACTTTATACTTTAAACATTAAACAAAATTTATCCTTATGAAAATCACGAAACTATTTTCGTATTTGAATTTTATTTCTTAACTTTGCACTCGGTTTAGGGCAATAAGCGCCGAACCTGCTCCTGTAGTTCAATGGATAGAACAAGTCTCTCCTAAAGATTAGATACGAGTTCGATTCTCGTCGGGAGTACTCAAGATGCAGACAATCAGCAGAATATGGAAAATCTGACAGTTTTACGTGGATTCCTGCGTAAAACTGTTTGTTTTTTCGGATAGGGATCTGAACACCCCAATGAAATGGAAAACATACCAGCAAGACAAACAATATTTTCTGTAAATAACAATTTTTCAGAAAAAAGTCGTAACTTTGCAATGAATGTGCTTTTACTTATAAAAATTCAGAGATATGGGATACATTGAAAAGAACCTGCTTCAGGGAGAGGAAATCAAGTTTGAGGCCAACCTGCACTGGCTGGTCTATTTCTGGCCGATTTTCCTCACCATCGTGGCGTTCGCTCTGTGCGGATTCGCCATCTATATGGACTACACGACTGCCGGACTCATCGGGCTTGGAGTATTCCTCCTTATCATCTTCTTCTGGTGCCTGGAAATCAATGGAGGCAAGCGCTATGTCGTCACGAACAAACGTGTGATTTTCAAGAAGGGATTCATCAAGCGCTCTTCATTCGACCTCATGCTGCCCAAATGCGAGGGTGTGATGGTCGAACAGTCCATCATGGGACGACTGCTCAACTACGGAACCGTCATCGTCACCACGGGCGAGGCCACGAACAACTACAACTACATCCGAAACCCCTTCGGATTCAGCACAGCAATCAACCAGCAGATCGACAACAACCTGCATCAGGCTGCTGCCAACCAAAATCAACAGGTACTCAATCCTTAGGGCTCCTCCCAGTCCAGCCCATGAGTCCCATTTAAACTCTCAACTCAAAGAGTAACTTCCCTCTAAACTCTCAACTCTAAACTCTCAACTCTTATCATGTCTGACGATAATTTCGACATACGACAACAACAGAGCTCCAAGGAAAAGGACTTCGAGAACGCACTCAGGCCTCTACGCTTCGACGACTTCTCTGGTCAGTCTAAGGTGGTGCAGAACCTCTCTGTCTTCGTGGAGGCGGCAAAGTTCCGCGGTGAACCCCTCGACCATACGCTGCTGCACGGGCCGCCAGGACTGGGAAAGACCACCCTCTCCAATATCATCGCCAACGAGCTGGGAGTAGGGTTCAAAGTCACTTCCGGGCCGGTGCTCGACAAGCCGGGAGACCTCGCTGGAATCCTCACCTCACTCGAGGAGAACGACGTGCTCTTCATCGACGAGATCCACAGGCTATCGCCTGTGGTGGAGGAGTATCTCTATTCTGCCATGGAGGACTACCGCATCGACATCATGATAGACAAGGGGCCTTCTGCGAGGTCCATACAGATTGACCTCAGTCCCTTCACGCTCGTCGGTGCCACCACACGCAGCGGACTGCTGACTGCTCCTCTAAGGGCCCGTTTCGGCATCAATCTCCATCTGGAGTACTATGACGCCAGCGTGCTCAAGAAAATCATCCTGCGTTCTGCGCGACTCTTGTCTGTTCCATGCGCCGACGATGCGGCTGCGGAGATTGCCGGAAGAAGCCGCGGAACCCCACGTATAGCCAACGCATTGCTCAGGCGCGTGCGTGATTTCGCACAAGTGAAAGGCAACGGAGCCATCGACCTGGCCATCGCACACCATGCACTCGACTCGCTGAACATCACGGAGTACGGTCTCGACGAGATTGACATCAAGATTCTCGCCACCATCATCGACAAGTTCAACGGAGGACCCGTGGGCATCGGCACCATCGCAACCGCCATCGGTGAGGACGCGGGCACAGTGGAGGAAGTCTACGAGCCATTCCTCATCAAGGAGGGATTCATCAAGCGCACGCCAAGAGGAAGGGAAGCCACACCCCTGGCATACAAGCACCTGGGAAGAACCATAAACAACGGAAACATCATGATGGGCTCCCTCTTCGATGAATAGTAGAGACGCGCCGTGGCGCGTCTTCAAACTTTATCCCCCGCACGCTTCCGTCCGCATGGCTAAATTTCAATTTTCGTGCAAGCGAATACAAAGCCAAGCTTGCTTGAGCTTTGTTGAGCGCCGCCGAAAATCATTTCAATAAATCTCAAATTTCAAATCTCAAAAAAAATAATGGCTAATCTCAAGGCATTACTCAAAGACACTGTCATCTATGGAGTGAGCAGTATCGTGGGGCGTTTCCTCAACTATCTGCTCGTTCCGCTCTACACTTTCAAAATATCTGCCGAGAGTGGTGGCTACGGCGTGGTCACCAATCTCTACGCCTACACAGCGCTTATTCTCGTCATTCTCACTTTCGGAATGGAGACCACCTTCTTCCGCTTCGCCAACAAGGAGGGGGCAGACGCACGAAAAGTGTTCTCATCCTCGCTGTTCGTCGTCACGGCGCTCTCCCTCGTGTTCCTGGCTGCCATTTTCGGCTTTATCACGCCCATCTGCAACACGCTCGGAAAAATCTACACCCAGCATCATGAGTATGTGCTGCTTATGGCCAGCTGTGTTGTCCTCGACGCCATACAGGCCATCCCCTTCAGCTACCTGCGCTATAAGAAGCGTCCCATCAAGTTTGCGTCGCTCAAGTTGCTATTCATTTTCCTCAATATCGGGCTCAATCTACTTTATTTTATCGTTCTGCCCAATATCTATGCCAAGAACCCCGAGGCTGTATCGGCCATCTACGACCCGAATGTCGGTGCTGGCTATGTGTTCATCCTCAACTTTATATGCACGTCGTTCATCACATTCTTCTTCGTGAAGGAGTTCCGCGACATCAAGTTCGTGTTCGACAAGCAGCTGCTGCGTCAGATGTTCTCTTATTCATGGCCGATTCTCGTACTCGGCATCGCGGGAATACTCAATCAGGCTGCCGACAAGATTATCTTCCCGCTTGTCTATCCTGATGAGGACCAGGCTCAGCAGCAGCTCGGAATCTACGGGGCATGCGTGAAAATCGCCATGATCATGGCCATGATCACACAGGCCTTCCGATATGCCTACGAGCCGTTCGTCTTCGGAAACGACAAAGACAAGAACTCCAAGGAGTCCTATGCTTTGGCAATGAAGTACTTCATCGTGTTCACGCTGCTTGCCTTCCTCGCCGTCATCGGATATATGGACATCCTCCAGCGCATCATCGGACCGGGCTACCGAGAGGGCCTGAAGGTGGTGCCTATCGTCATGGCGGCTGAGATTATGATGGGTGTCACGTTCAACCTCTCTTTCTGGTACAAGCTCGTGGACAAGACGCTCTGGGGCGCTGTCATATCCATCTCCGGATGTATCGTCCTGTTCATCGTCAACCTTGTCTTTATTCCCAAGTTCAGCTATATGGCATGTGCGTGGGGAGGATTCGCGGGATATGCCACAACCATGCTGCTCAGCTATTTCCTTGGGCAGAAGTACAACCCTGTGAAATATCCTCTCAAGGACATCGCGCTCTACACGCTCTTTGCCGCTGCTCTCTTCGTGGCCATGACATTGCTCCCCAAGGAGTGGAGCCCGTTCATGCGCATCGCTGTCAACACGCTGCTTATCCTCCTTTTCGCTGCGCTCATTGTGATGAAGGACATCATGCCTGCGCTCAGACGCAGGAGAAAGTAGCAACCGCTCTCTTCCTGGGATTCCGGACTTTCCGGAATCCCAGGAACCTCTGAAAATCCCGGAATCTCCGGAAAACCTCTCCCCTTGTAATCCCACTCTACAAACCTCTTCCTCCGTACACCCCTTTAAACTTTAAACACTCAACTAACTATAGTAACTTTCCTCTAAACTCTAAACTCTAAACACTCAACTAACTAAATAAATACTATCATGAACATTCCGTCTGTATTTTGGATTGTGCCGGTCGCATCGGTAGTTGCGCTGGCCATGGCGTGGTTCTTCTTCCGTCAGATGATGAAGGAAGACGAGGGCACGCCCAGGATGCGAGAAATCGCAGGTCACGTAAGACGCGGGGCGATGGCTTATCTGCGCCAGCAGTATAAGGTCGTCACCATCGTCTTTATCATTTTAGCTGTCATCTTTGCTGTCATGGCGTATGGGCTGAAGGTGCAGAACCCCTGGGTTCCGTTTGCCTTCCTGACTGGTGGCCTCTTCTCTGGCTTGGCTGGCTTCTTCGGCATGAAGACCGCCACGTATGCCAGTGGACGTACGGCCAACGCATGCAGGCAGGGGCTCAACAAGGGGCTTCGTGTGGCTTTCCGAAGCGGGGCCGTCATGGGACTCACGGTCGTGGGACTCGGGCTGCTCGACATCGCCATCTGGTTCTTGATCCTCAGCTATTTTTATCAGGGTGAGCATGCGCTCGTCATCATCACCACCACCATGCTCACCTTCGGTATGGGGGCGTCCTGCCAGGCGCTGTTTGCCCGTGTGGGAGGCGGCATCTACACGAAGGCGGCCGACGTGGGTGCTGACCTCGTGGGAAAGGTGGAGCAGGACATCCCGGAGGATGACCCACGCAACCCCGCCACCATCGCCGACAACGTGGGCGACAACGTGGGCGACGTAGCCGGCATGGGGGCAGACCTCTACGAGAGCTACTGCGGAAGCATCCTCAGCACGGCGGCTCTCGGGGCCACAGCATTTGCGCTCAACCCCGACATGCAGCTCAAGGCGGTCATCGCGCCGATGATTATCGCGGCGGTGGGAATCTTCCTCTCCCTTATCGGCATTTTCATGGTCAAGACAAAGGAGGGAGCCACGATGAAGAACCTGCTCACATCGCTCTCTGTAGGTACCAACATGAGCGCGGTTCTCATCGCAATAGCCACTTTTGCCATCCTCTATCTACTGCAGATAGAGAACTGGGTGGGAGTATCTTTCTCTGTCATCACGGGGCTTGTCGCTGGAGTCATCATCGGGCAAGGTACGGAATACTACACGTCTCATTCCTATAAGCCAACCCAGAAAATTGCCGAGTCCTCCCAGACAGGCTCTGCCACCGTCATCATCAAGGGGGTGGGCACAGGCATGATATCCACGATGATTCCTGTGGTCACTATCTCGGTGGCCATCATGCTCAGCTTCCTTTGTGCCAACGGATTCGACCTCTCGATGTCGGCCAAGTGCCTGTCCACGGGTCTTTACGGTATCGGCATCGCCGCCGTGGGAATGCTCTCCACGCTCGGCATCACGCTTGCCACCGACGCTTATGGACCGATTGCTGACAATGCGGGTGGCAATGCGGAGATGAGTGAGCTGCCGCCTGAGGTACGTCAGCGCACCGACGCGCTCGACGCGCTCGGCAACACGACAGCAGCCACGGGCAAGGGATTCGCCATCGGATCGGCGGCACTCACAGCTCTCGCACTGTTGGCCTCTTACGTGGAGGAAATCAAAATCGCCATGCAGAGGGCAGTGGAGCAGGGGACTCAGTATGTCGACGCGCTCGGACAGGCCTTCGACCCCAAGACGGCTGACATGGGGCAGTTCATGGACTTCTTCCAGGTGAACCTGATGAACCCGAAAGTACTCGTAGGCGCGTTTATCGGCGGCATGGCGGCTTTCCTCTTCTGTGGACTCACGATGGGTGCCGTGGGAAGGGCGGCCCAGTCGATGGTGGAGGAGGTGAGACGCCAGTTCCGCACCATCAAGGGTATTCTCGAGGGCAAGGCGACCCCTGACTACGGACGATGCGTGGAGATATCCACCCGCTCGGCTCAGAGGGAGATGATTTTCCCGTCGTTGCTGGCCATCATCATTCCGATTGTCGTTGGGCTCGTGCTTGGCGTGGCGGGTGTGATGGGGCTCCTTGTGGGAGGACTCACTGCAGGATTCACGCTTGCCGTCTTTATGGCCAATGCCGGAGGAGCATGGGACAACGCGAAGAAAATGGTGGAAGAAGGTAATTTCGGCGGCAAGGGCTCCGACTGCCATAAGGCCACCATCGTGGGCGACACCGTGGGCGACCCCTTCAAGGACACCAGCGGACCATCGCTCAACATCCTCATCAAGCTCATGTCCATGGTCTCCATCGTCATGGCGGGACTCACCATCATATTCGTATAAACAGCCGCCTTTCTTTCCCTCTCGAGTGGAGACCGTATCCTCCACCCCTACTGGGGTAGTGGATGTCCCCGTCCGCACAATTGGCCGGCGAAGCACGGCCCCACCTTCAACTCAAAAAGTAACTTCCCTCTCAACTCTCAACTCTAAAAAAAACTCTAAAAACTCTCACAATGAAAAAAATCATCATCATGTTTCTTTGTGTTGCAGCCGCAGTTTCGGCTACAGCACAAAACTATCGTTTCGGTCTGGTCAAGGACCAGGGCGGTGAGACCAACATCCGTAAGGGGCCCGGCACGTCCTATCCTGTTGTGGAGACAGCTCCCGACGGCAGTTTCATCAATTTCCGCCATCTGGGCAACGGGTGGGCTGAGGTGTACACTTGCTATACCGACGGCTCGGAGCAGGACCTCGTTGGCTATATGGCCTCCAGTAAGATTGTAGTCCCTCCAAGAAGTGGCGTGACGAAATATGTAGGGTTCGTGAAGGACGAGGGCGGCTACACCAACATCCGCAAGGGGCCAGGCACGAACTATCCCGTTGTCGGAAAGGTGAAGGACGGCAGCTTCATCCTTTACCATACTGATTTCAACGGTTCCTGGTATCAGGTCTACACCCAGCAGGGCAAGCTCCGCGGCTATATCTCAGCCTCCAAGGTGGAACAGTTGGAGTCCCCGGAGTTCTGAACCCGTCAAGCCTGAATGAATATGAGAATGTTTATGTTACTCTTGCTCGTATGCTTGTGGTCTGCAGGCATGCGGGCACAGTCCTACAGCCAGCAGAACGACATCAGCTACACAGCCAAGACCGACGCTTATGCCGTCGAGCGGCTCAAGCTCGACGTCTATCATCCGGAGGGTAAGACAGCTTGTCCGGTCGTGGTGTGGTTTCATGGAGGTGGG
The DNA here is from genome assembly GCA_946625675.1 of uncultured Prevotellaceae bacterium. Classification (GTDB taxonomy): domain Bacteria; phylum Bacteroidota; class Bacteroidia; order Bacteroidales; family Bacteroidaceae; genus UBA3839. The sequence continues at coordinate 9,100 of CAMOTI010000138.1, forward strand.
CTCGAAGGGGGCAACAAGGAGATTCCGCGCAGGCTTCGCAATAAGGGCTACGTGGTGGTGGACGTGAACTACCGCCTCTTGCCGCGTGTGACAGTCGACAAGACTCTGGACGACGCGGCGGAGGCTGTGGCGTGGGTGTTTGCCCATTGCAGTGAATATGGTGGCGACCCGAAGAAAATCGTGGTCACGGGCCATTCGGCTGGCGGATATATTGCCATGATGCTTTGCCTGAACAAGGCGTGGCTTGCGGCCTACGGTGTCGATGCGGACGACGTGATGCTGTATGCCCCTTTCAGTGGACAGGCCGTCACCCACTACAACGTACGTAAGATGCAGGGAATCCCACCGCTTAGGGCCACCATCGACGAGTTCGCCCCCATCTATTGGGTCCGGCCCGACTGTCCGCCCCTCGTGCTTATCTGTGGCGACCGGGAGCTGGAACTTTATGGCCGGTACGACGAGAACCAGTACCTGGCTCGGATGATGAAACTGGTGGGTCACAAGCAGACCTTCCTCTACGAGCTTGGTGGACACGGCCACGGCACCATGGTCGACCCCGCTTTCCACATTCTCGACACGCACATCCATAGCATTCTCGGACTCAAAGTCGACCCATAATTCTCTAAAAACTAAAACATAGGGCATAAAACTAAAAAAAACGTCGTTTTGTTTTGCTGTTTCTGAAAATATGTGTAACTTTGCAAACGCAATCGCGTAACGCATGCCCAGATGGCGGAATTGGTAGACGCGTTGGTCTCAAACACCAATGCCGCAAGGCGTGCCGGTTCGATCCCGGCTCTGGGTACGTACTCAAACGTCAATTAGTTGATATTCAATTAGTTGACGTTTTTTAATTTTTGTTTTTGGTGACTTTTTGGTGACTTATTTGTCCTGAACCCATTTTTTGCGGTATTTGCTCCCTAATTGCTATCCAGACTTTACAATTTTGAAGATACGTAAAAAATGATGGTCGGTTGTATGGTTGTAGGTTGTAGCGGTCTCAAACTCCCATACACACGGCGTTTCTGTCACATACAACATACAACCTACAACTTTACTCTCATTGTCAATGTTCAACTGTTCAAGAAAATAATATATATACACCTTGAACGGCTTGAACGTATTTGTACACCTTGAACACCTTGAACGGCTTGAACGGACTGAACGCCTTGAACGGACTGAACGCCTTGAACGGACTGCATACAAAAAGACGTTGCCAGACATCACGCCCAACAACGCCAAAATCACATTTAAACTATTGCCAGATGGTCAATAATCAGGTGCAAAGATAGTCATTTGTTATCAGATAAGCAAATAATGGTCACATTATTGACTT
>CAMOTI010000139.1 GCA_946625675.1 uncultured Prevotellaceae bacterium
GGTCCGAACATCCACTGGTCCTTGATGTCGTACACCTGCTCGTCGCCGTTGAAGTCCATGACGAGCGCGCGCATCATGGTGTAGTCATGCTGGTTGACCCATCCCGCCATAGAGTAGAGGTATGGCATGAGATGGTATCTGAGGTTGTCGTAGTAGACGAACGACTTGTATGCCGGATGCTCGTCGGGCGCGATGTTCCAGATCTCACGTGTAGGCCACTGTCCGTGTGCCCTGAAAAGCGGGATGAATGTGCCGAACTGGCTCCATCTGGCTTGCAGCTCCCTCCATTCCTTAAGGTCTTCGTTCTCGGTTCCGTTCTGGTCAAACTCTTGCTGTGCCTTGACGTAGCGGTTCTCCACGCAGAATCCGCCCTGATCCATACCCCAGAACGGCAGTCCGGAGAGAGAGTAGTTCATGCCAGCAGTCATCTGAGCGCGCATATCCTCCCATCGTGTACCAATGTCTCCACTCCATGTGGCGGTTGAATAGCGCTGCTCTCCAGCGAATCCGCTTCTGGTGAGCAGGAACACGCGCCGGTCGGGGTCTACGCCTCGCTGTCCGTTGTAGATGGCGTCGGCATTGACGATGCTGTATGCGTTGAAATATTCCGTGGTCGTACCGAGAGCGGTAGGTCCGCTGAGTGCCTTGCGGTACCACATAGGCGTGCAGTCCCTCACGTTCGGCTCGCTGGCATCCATCCACCATGCGTCGATACCTTTATTATATTTAGAGTAGAGATTTTCGTCCATCTGTCTCCAGAACATTTTTCTCGCATCCGGGTCATAAGCATCATAGAAAGAACCCATATATCCGAGCCAGTCGAAGATGGAGTCGTTGACGGCCTGATGGTACATCCATCCCTTGGCGTCGATTTCCTTGTAGTTGTCGGTGGTGCAATAGAACTTTGGCCAGACGGAGATCATGAAGCGTCCGTGCATCTGGTGTACGCTGTCGAGCATGGCCTGAGGGTTTGAATAGCGCTCTTTCTCGAACTGATGGCTTCCCCAGTCGTCGATTCTCCAGTAGTTCCAGTCCTGCACGATGTTGTCAATCGGGATATGACGTTTTCTGAACTCAGCCAGCGTCTCTTCGATTTCACCGGCAGTCTTATACCGCTCGCGGCTCTGCCAGAATCCGAGCACCCACTTGGGATATACGGGTGCCTTTCCCGTGAGTGTGCGGTAGCCCGAGATGACCTCGTCGAGATTCTGTCCTGCTATGAAGTAGTAGTCCATGTCCTGTGCCATCTCGCTCCATACGCTGAGCTGCTTGAGCTGTTCGTCGGTTCGCGGTTCAGCCACCCGCAGTCCGCAGTAGCTCTCTCCTCCGTCGGGCTGCCACTCAATCCTGATGGATGTCTTCTCCTTCACGTCTGCCGTGAACTTGTATGCGTTAGGGTTCCATGCTGTCCTCCACCGCTCCGGCACGACCTCATTTCCACCGATGAACACCTTGACGTATCCAGCGTAGTAGAGGATGAACTGGTAGGGATTGTCGGGCAAGTCGCTCTTGATCGGTTCGATGGCTCCTTCGTAGACCACCTTGGCTCCGTTGAGGTCGAAATCCTTAGGCAGGTTCTGTGTTCCTCCGTTGTCTGTCTGCTTGCAGAGTTCTGACGCCTTGGGCATGGCATACTCATAATAGATGGAGTCTTCCGCGCGTTCGAGTGTCTTTCCGTCCTTGTCGGTGTAGGTGCCGGTGAGGTGTCCTTCCTCTCCGTTTTTGTCGTAGAGCTTGAATGCTCCGTTCAGCTGCAGGTAGTCCTCCGGCTTACCGAACCGGCAGAAGGAGTAGCTGTCCCAGAGCAGTCCGAAGTTTTTGTTGGATACGACGAACGGCACGCTGACCTTGGTGTTGTACTGGAAGAGGTCCTCATTCTTTCCGAGCATGTTGAGTTCCTCCGACTGGTGCTGGCCGAGACCATACAGCGCGTCGCCCACCTCGTCCATGACCAGCTGCCAGGTGAGTCCGTGCTTCTGCTCCTCCTTCACCTTCGCGAGGTCGCATCCGATTTCCCTGTCTGGCACGGTGAACGGCTTGAAAGTCTTTCCCTTCTCCGTCTCCTTGGCCAGAAGCTTTCCGTCTGCATCGTAGAATTCAATCCTTCCGTCCTTTTGGTCTACCACAGCCTTGATTGCCGGTGCGGTGACGGTGGTTTTTCCGTCTTTCTCCTCAACGGAATATTTCACGTCCGTTTTCTGCGGGACGATGATAAGGCTTTCCTTCTTCTTGGGCAGTTCGTCTGCACTCGTGGCCCTTACCCGGATGATGTTGTCGTTAACCACTTGCAGAGCGACCACCTTGGGCGCCCCTTCCTGCGGACTGTCGATGTTGACGGTCACCAGGTTTTTTTCGCCTCCCATGCCGCCACATCCAGTCATTGCTGCAGCGATGATGCAAGCTAAAAATGTTTGTTTCGTTTTCATATTAGTTAGTCTTTTTAAGTTATTTTCGATAAATGGAAACGGTGTAATTTCTCAAGTACAAAATTACATCTTTTCTGTCAAAATAATGTTCCCCAATGTATATATGAACACAGAAAATGTTTACGCAATGGGTAAATTTGTTTCCTTGATATGGCGAAATTGTTGACAGAGGGAACGTATATTCGATTATTTCAAGAAAAACTGAGCGAAAAAGACATTTAGTTCATGGATTTGTTAAAAAAAATGTAATTTTGCAAAAGTATATTATCCTCAATTTAATAACCGTAAGAAAAATAAGTTGCCTCGTTTTTTTTGAAGTCAAGAAGACGAGAAGACAAGAAGACAAGACGATAGTCTGCATGACCAGCATCAAAGGAAAAAACGGTGAGGCAAGTAATTTTTTTTCGACCAAACTTATCAGAAATTCGAATATGAGAATAAGAAGAATCATTTATACCTTCATGCTGATGTGCTTCTGCCTGTCAGGCAGTGTTCGTGCCGACGAGTCGTATGACCAGAACCGTCCCGGTCCGAAGTCGATATTGAAGTGGCTTCTTGCCTATCTGGACTCTTCTGCCGTTGACGGAATTGACCAGCGCTATATTGAGGTACCGAAAAAGCCATGGCAGATTGTTGTTCGTAGCAACATCAACCAGTCTGATCTGAAAATGAGGTCATATATCAACGCAGAAGCCTACACCAATTCAGAACAGGGAAAGATTCAGTGGGAGCCCCGCATCCGTACTGACGTGACAACTTATGCTGGTGCTTGGGTTGGATACCGGGGTTTTGGCATAGGTATGGCAAAGAATGTCGGAGGTGACAAAGGAAACCTGTTCACCCTGGCGGCAACCAGCAGCAAATACTCTCTGAACCTTCGTATCCATCATTTTCAGACAGACAACCCTGTTGTCCACATGGAAGGTTATATTACAGATGAGAATGGAACTGATGAATATAACAACACTGAACATTTCCTCCTATTCGAACCAATTAAAGTAAAGACTGTGATGTTTGATGGAGTCTATTTCTTTAACAGCAAGAAGTTCTCGAACTTGGCCGCTTACGACCAATCCACCATTCAGCGACGTTCTGCCGGTTCTCCCGTATTAGGTGCTATGATGTTCTATTCCAAAGTATCTTACGACGAACCTCTTAACAACGACTTAATATTCTTTATGAACAACATTGGACGAATTAAGCAATGGCAGGCCAGCATCGGTGGAGGTTATGCATACAACTGGGTGATAGGCAAGAATTTTATGGTGAATGCGACTGTGATGCCTATGGTTTCGTTCTACAATCGTCTGAAGATTTACACCTATGATTCTTACTTTTACCAGCAAGCCATTATTGATTCTGACGACTACGATGATGATGTGATAATCAACTACGACAAATGGTGGATTAAGCCATTAGGTAAGAAGACCGTGAAAGGACGCGTGAAATTGAATTACGACGCTCGTCTTTCTTTGACCTACAATCTCAAAGACTGGTTCTTCAACGTAAACGGCCAGTTCAGCAATTTTCGCTACAAGCACGCATCATCAAGTGGACGTTTGAACGACTGGTACGTGAACGCCTCTGTAGGTCTTCGTCTGTGACACCCAAAAGCCTTCACTGTACTCTTTACCGAGCTCTTGTTCACATAACCACAACGGACGGCGTCAAAGCAATAAAGCCTAACGCCGTCCGTTTTTTTGTTTGTTTTTTTATTTCCTTTATTTTACCTTTTTCTTTTTCCGCTTTTTCAGTTCATCAATCAGAGAGAATACAGCGACAATCACGCCCACTACTCCAACGACCAATCCAATCATGTCGTAGTTTTCTTTCAGAAATGTGATGACAGAATCCATAAATCAAGTAAAAGGGTTGATAAAGGTCAATGGGACTTTCCGATTAAATGCCATTCTAAAAATCAGTCTGCAACCATCTTAATCCTGCCCTGAGAATGGGCATAGGCAGAACCAGTTGTTCTCTTCAGAACCAATTCAAGGTAGGATGCTACAAGATCTCGGTCAAGCTGCCCATTATCCATCAAAACCTTACAGTCTTTCAGCGTGTCATAATATCCACCTGTGTTGAAATATTCACCTACCCCAATAGTATAATTTTTCTGGGGGTCAATTGGGATGAAATCTCCAGTATCAGCATCAAATACTTTGACATCGCTTATTGTATGGCTTATAGTATGTACGGTGAAAGTAATTCCTGAAACCTGTGGAAAATTGCCGTCCTCCTCTGGTGCTTTTGCTGTACAAGCTTGAAGCATTTTTATGATTTTTTCTCCTGTAGCCTCAATCTTGCTAACAGTATTGCTGAACGGCAAAGCATTAAACACATCTCCATAACTGATATTTCCCGCTTTGATAGAAGACCGGATACCACCTCCATTCTGCAATCCGATGTCCGCTTCCAAAGTAATCCGGAATGCGTCGGTTATCAAGTCGCCGAGATTGGTTTCAGCAGAACGTACGATACGTTTTCCATTCTCATCATTGATTTGGAGGTCATAGTCGCTTGTGGCCAGTATCCTCGATTTCACCTCATTTAGAAGATTGTTGACACTATCGGTTGAGGCAGCAACAATTGTGTTAACATATTCTATATTCTTAATCGGTATGAGTTCTGTGGAAATAATTCCTTCCTTACTGATTACCAGTTTCCCGACGTTCATAAAATTTGTTCCGCTCTGCGTGACGATAATATCCTTTCCCTCCTTGTTTTTCACATAGTCATGCACAATTGCGGAATGAGTGTGCCCATCGAGGACCACATCAATTCCTGTAGTCGCAGCCACGAGCCCATGGGAGGTTATGCCCGTTTCATTCACGGCTTCTCCCAAGTGTGAAAGCACCACAACGAAGTCGGCTCCCTCTGCCCTGGCATTGTCCACTGCCTGCTGGACAAGAGAATAGACTTGCTCGGTTCGCAAATCGTAAAGTAACTTGCCATCTTTGTCGTAGAAAGAATACGCCTCTGATTGCATGGTCTCCGGAGTGCAGACACCGACAAATGCCACTCGTTTCTTCCCATATTGACGTATAATATATGGCGCATAAACCGGTTCAGTAGCTCCACTATGGAAGAAATTGGCGCAGACCACCGTAGTATTGATATTTTTTAGGAGTTCCTCCATCCATGGTGTACCGTAATCAAACTCATGGTTTCCCAGCGTGATGGCATCATATCCCACATTACGCATGATGCTGACGATGGCCTTACCCTGACTGTTGGCCCCTGGCAAACCTCCAGACAGAAAGTCTCCACTGCTGACGACAGCCGCAAAAGCAGTGTCACTGGCAGCAATGGCATCTCTTAGCCCTGCAATCTTTGCGTATCCTTCAATGCCACAATGTACATCGTTTTCATAGAGAACGACAATGCTCTTCTGTTGGATATCAGCTGGTTGTTTTCCTTCATCATTGTCAGAACACGCAATCAGAAGAAATGAGAATAATGAGAAAAATAAAAACTTAAAGCACCATTCACTTAAAAATGGCTTTTTGGGAAAATTAACTGGTTTCATCATAATAAATAATATTTCAAGTTACAAATTTACCTATTTTTTTGCTTTTCTGCAATTGTTTTATGAAAATATAACACTTTTACATTAAAGAAGATTAACTTTCTTTATCATGTTGGTTTATAAATTCGAAATAATTACGTATATTTGCATAAAATCCTTAAACAAACGCTTAGGGAACACGTCATCTGAAAAATAAAAACTAAAAACTGTGAGACATGATTACCAGACTGTTAGACTTTTTAAATGCTTCGCCAGTGAATTTTTTGGCCGTAAAGAACATATCCAACACATTGGAGGATGCCGGCTACCGGCGTATCGACCCATGTGAGCCATTGGACAAAGTTCAACCTGGCGACAAACTGTATGTCACGAAAAACGACTCTTCCGTTTACGCTTTCAATATCGGCCGCAAAAGCTTGTCAGAAAGCGGATTCCGGATGATATGCGCCCACTGCGACTCCCCCACTTTCCGCATCAAGCCGAATGCGGAGATGCTGTGTGAGGGCGGAATCGTGAAACTGAACACGGAGGTGTATGGCGGTCCGATCATGTCGACTTGGTTCGACCGGCCTCTGACCATCGCCGGCCGCGTGATTGTGAAGGGCGAGGACGCCATGAGCCCGCGGACACTGCTGCTCCACGTGAAACGTCCGTTGCTGCAAATCAGCAACCTCGCCATCCATTTCAACCGCTCGGTGAACGACGGCGTGAAGCTGAGCAAGCAGAAGGACATGCTCCCCTTGCTTGGCATACTGACGAGCAAGATGGAAGCCGGCAATATGCTGATGAACGTGGTATGCTCGGAGCTGGGCGTAGAGCAGAGCGACATCCTGGACTTCGACCTCTACCTCGCCGACGCCACTCCAGCCTGCACCTTCGGCGTGCACGACGAGTTCATCTCCTCAGGCCGTCTGGACGACCTGTCGATGTGCCATGCCGGACTGGCAGCCTTGCTTGGAGCCGATGAGCCGGACACGACGAATGTGCTTGCCATCTTCGACAACGAAGAGACCGGCTCTCAGACGAAGCAGGGTGCTGGCAGTCCGTTCCTGGCCTCGATGCTCAAGCGGATAGCGCTGAGCCAGAGCGGCAGCGAGGAGGCTTTCTATCAGGCTGTGGAGCGTGCGTTCATGATTTCAGCCGACAATGCCCACGCCTGGCATCCGAACTACAGCGAGAAATACGACCCGACAAACCACCCGCAGCTGGGCAAGGGCCCTGTCATCAAGTTCAACGCGGCTCAGAAATATGCGAGCGACGCCGTGTCAGCCGCCGTGTTCGCACAGGTCTGCGCGGAAGCGGGGGTCCCGTGCCAGCGGTTCGTGAACCACAGCGACGTGGCAGGTGGCAGCACACTGGGCAACATACTCGCCTCGTCGATTCCGCTGCGCGGAGTGGACATGGGCAACCCTATCCTGGCCATGCACAGCTGCCGGGAGACGGGCAGCGTGGCAGACCACCTCTACTGCGTGAAAGCATTCCTGCAGTTCTTCAAATAACGTGGACGGAGACGTCCACGCCCCAAGTGTGAATCGGTGAAGAAAAATCCCCGCCACAGGTCCGTGTGGCGGGGATTCATTATACCCTGGGGGAGGGGTATAAATTAGGTACTTCAGGAATATGTGTGGAAGGAGATCCTATATCATTGTTTGACCGTGCTTCGCCGGTCAGATGTGCGGGCGAGACGCCCACTATCCCAGCCGATGTCCTGTCGGAATGAAAAAGGGGACAGCAGATGACAATAAAATTAATCACCACACGAAATCCTGAATAACCTTTAAATTGACATGATTATTTTCGAACACTAATCTGAACGAATTTTCACGAATAGTTTTTTTAATTGACATGAATTTTTTCAAACAGAGCTCCCAAAAAACATTTGGACGGTAATCGTTGAAGTTTTTTTGTCAAGAATTGGAGAATTAGAGAATTGGTGTTTTCGTTTTTTCTGCCGTCTTCGGGCATCGAGCCCTCGACGGCTGGCGCGGGCGAGACACCCACGCCCCCAGCCAAGACGAAATGGAGACGCACTCGGACGAGACGAGGATTGCAATTATGGAGGGAGAAAAATTGCTGAGTCTGAAAATGCTTTGTTGAGAGTAAAAAAGTTCATATATGCTAAAATCCAATATATCAGCTAATTAACCGAAATTCTCATACACAATTTTTAAATGGATGGAAATGGATGGGATTTTAACATAAAATTTCAAAAATAAAAATTATCTTTGCCAACGAAAATAACCAAAATTGCCAAATACAACCATGGATACTAACAACGACAACACTATCTACAGAGAAAGTTCTCAGCCTTCAGAAGAACAACAGCACCAATACAATTCCAACAAAACCGGATCCGGACAAGGCTATCCTTCTTCCGGTAACAAAAGCAACAAGACAATGATCATCATGCTAGCCGTAATTGCGGTATTACTTGCCGCAATAGCAGCGATTCTTTTGTTCAAGAACAGCGGTGAGAAGGAAGAGCCCCAGAAAGATGAAGTCGTAAAGAAAGCGAAGAAAGCAAAACAGAAACCGACCGACCGCACCATTACTGTAAACGGCGTGTCATTCAAGATGGTATATGTGAAAGGCGGAACCTTCCAGATGGGAACGAGTGGAGGGGAGTTTCCACGTGAGAGCCCAGCTCACAGTGTGACGGTTTCAGACTTCTATATTGGTGAGACAGAGGTAACACAGGAGTTATGGGAAGCGGTCATGGAATACAATCCTTCCTCTTTCTCTGGCAGCAGGCTCCCCGTCGAAAACATCGACTACGATGATTGTCAAGAATTTATAGAGAAACTGAACGAACTGACAGGAGAGGCATTCCGGCTGCCATACGAGGCAGAATGGGAATTCGCTTCACGAGGAGGAACAAAGAGCGAAGGTTACAATTATTCCGGCAGCAATGCAATAGGAGACGTGGCATGGTATAATGCCAACAGCGGTAGTCAAAGCCATGAAGTAGGCACGAAGAAGGCAAACGAACTTGGCATCTTTGATATGAGCGGAAACGTATGGGAATGGTGCGAGGATTTCTTCGACGACAATTACTATAGCGTTTCACCAGAGCAGGACCCGACCGGTCCCGAAAGCGGAGACAGCTGGCTAAACCGGGGCGGAAGTTGGAAAAGCGGTGCGAAATATTGCCGGTCAGCTTACCGTGGCCAAGGAAAAAACGGAGAACGCGAGAGTTATTTGGGAATGCGCCTTGCTATCGGAACCAAGGCAGCACCAGCAAAAAGAAGGAGGGCTTCGGCTGAGGCATCCTCTTCGTCTGACACAGGGAACCATCTCGCCGTTATCAACGTAAGCAACATCATTCTTCCGCCAGAGATAAGTGATGCCGTCACTATCGTACCACAAAGCGGAGGAAACGTCTACTGCGATTTCAACAGAGTGGACTTCCCAGAAGTGGGAATCACATTTAAACTCCTCAAAAAGGTAAATACAGCATCTATGGTTAACGAATATAATCAGATGTGGATAGTTGGATTTGCCATGGACGGTGAAGGGAGAGACATCAATGAGCTCAATCCTGAAGACACAGCTCGAGAATGGCGGACAGACGACTCTGATGGAAAAGAATTCAAGAAATTCCTTGAGGGTAACATAGGGAGTACTATCACAATGAATTTCACAGGTGAAAGTAATTTTGAAGCATTGGAAAGCGACCAATCGATAATCGAAGCGGGCAAGAATAGAACAAGAAATGCTGCAAAAAACTTCAAGAAATTCAGATTAAAAATAAAAAATGGGGCTGCTGTAGAAGTCGAGTCTCTTGACGAAGATGACGGTCTCTATCTGGAAGGCAAGATGGGAGGATGGGCCACCGTTATGTCGTTCAGTCTGGAGAATGGAACAGGTGACTTGTCATATGCATACGGAAGCAGTTCTTTCGGCTCGGGCGAAGAAGTTTACAGAACACTCTCTTTGCAACAGTATGATCCTCGTTCTGGAAAACTGGTCATCAATGTCTATAACAATGATGAACAAAGAACAACCGGCCGACTGGACGGGAAACTGAAAAACGGAGTATATTCAGGGAGATTCGTCAACGTGAACGGCTCGTCCTCCTCTTTCTCTTTCAGATAGTCAAACGCTTGACGTCAGATAGACCACACCAGACATCGCTCTGTCAACAATTTCGCAGCGAATCTGCTGGCAGGCATGATCGCATACAATCTCATGCCTAAGA
>CAMOTI010000140.1 GCA_946625675.1 uncultured Prevotellaceae bacterium
AGTAAGGAGCGAGTTTTATCTGTTCCGGAACACCGGCCTTTGGGGAGAGGACAACTCTGTTGTAGGTGAATGATTCTTCCTCGTCCTTGAAATGTGACGGATGGTACAGATTTATGTAGCCTTTATATGATGAATGCAGGTAACCGGTGTTGAACGGCTCAAAATACACCAGTTCGGACTGTGTGATTTCTGTTCCGAACAGGTTGTCACCAGGATGGAGAATCTCGATATCGAGGAAAACTGAACGGCTGTCATCGTAGTATTCTTTACCGAATTGTCCATATGGGTCAACAACGCGATAGACATTTGGGTAATCCTTGCATTGGAATAATTCTACGCTGCAACTACCTTCTTCCCAGAAATTGTCGGTGAATGTGCCTGTGCCCAGGTCTTCCCATTCCAACAAATCTGGTTCGCTGCTGTCTGATATGATGTTGATGATGGCTGTGATGTCGGAGATATCCACATGCTCGTCGCCGTTCACGTTGGAAAATATATAGTGTACGTTTCCGCTGATGTGGTTGATGACTGCCACGATGTCGCTGATGTCAACATTGCCGTCTTTGTTCACATCACCTCGTCGTTGATCAGGCATGTTGTATATGGGTTCTTCTGCCATAACGGGACAGAAGGTCATAAGGGCTGCTAACGCCAGAATGGACTTAAAACAGTATTTTTTCATAACGTAAATTTGTTTGTGTTGTAATAATCTGCAAATATACAAATTAATTCTTAAAAAAGTGTCATTCTGAAAAAAAACCTAACGTGAAAGTAACGTATGGAGACGTGACAGTTATGCAAAAGTAACGAAAAAGTAACGTTCTCTTTTTTTTATATACCTAAAAATGAAGACTTTGGCTTATTGCGTATCTCTGCTTTCCAGAAAAGGTTACTGACGCGTCAGCAGGCCTCACATTTCGTCACGTTGTGCTCCGTGGTGGAGATAGTCATACCGTTTTTTGTCAGCAGGCGGCCGTCAAGGGGGTAGTTCTTTTCATCCATCCCCATGCCTTCCTTCAGCTTCTCCGATGGGAATTGCATCTCGTTCTCGCCCATGATATTTCCATTTTGCGTTCTGACGGCAAAAATAAGCATATTTTTTCAATTTGACAAATTATTGGAGGGTTTTCCATGATACATCGCCCGTCGGTCGTTGACTTGTCAGAACCGATAAGTGAAGGTGGACCAAATATGGAAGAAATAACGTTTCTTTGTGCTGACGGCATATTTCTTGTTCAGGTTGAGCAATCCGAAGTTTGCATCAAACCCAAGTCTCACATGGTTGAATTGGTACATCACACTCGGCTGAATGCCTATGTTAAATCTCTTGATCTTGTCTTTTCCATCCAGCACAGCCGCCCTTTCAGCAAAGTCTTTCCTAAGGAAAGGACTGTTGTAAAGTTCATGGTCATACCAGTACTTATTATTGTCTATTGTGAAATTCAGCGATGGGCCAATGCCGATAATCAGATCCTGCTTTGAGTCTTCCAATAGCTGGCAGTGATATTGCATTTGCAGGGGAATATGGAGGAAAACATAGCCTCCTTTGTCCTCATTGTCAGTCTCGTCGAATGATTCTCCTAACTCACCTGCAGCAATGAATTCAACGCCTGGAACGATTGACCACAGTTGGCTCAAGCGGTATCCGAGGCCAATTCCGGCTTTAAACGTGATGCCGCTGTCTCCTCCTCCGTATCCTCCCATTGACAGGCTGACCATAGGTTCCCATTTCTTTTCCTGACCGTTTGCCACTGTGATTGTCAGGAATAATAATACGAATGATAAGATTCGCTTCTGCATATGTCTATGTGTTTTGTGTGTCATTTCTGAACTTGTAGTGGATGTTAGTAAGAAAAAAATAACTTGCCTCAGCTTCTGTTCCATTGGAATGCTGTTTTTAGCAGACTATCCATAGCAGGTCCGGTTGTTCTTAATCACTTTGATATGGCATCTTGTACTCATTTTTCCGGTTTTTGCATTTTCTCGGCAAAAAAATACGCATATTTTTTCAATTCGCCAAATTATTGGAGGGTTTTCCGGAGCATTCCATTCTAGAGCTCATGATGAATCAGCCGTAATCATATCAGTTAGAAATAGTATGAAAATGTGGGCCAAATGTGGAAGATGCGGCGGTGTCCGGTTTCCACTTTTTGTTTTTTGTTGAGGTCCAGCAGCCCGATGTTGGCTTCAAGTGCGAAGCGGCAGTGACGGTAGTGGTAGGCGAAGCTGGGCTGGATGCCTATGTTGAAGGTTTTGAGTTTCTTCTCACCGTTGAGTGCGCTCATCCGTTGGGCATAGTAGGTGTTGCCGCCTTTTGTCGGACCGCCGATGTAGTCCGCATTGTAATCGTATGTGTTGTTCTTGACCGTGAAATTCAGCGAGGGACCGATGCCGAGGATGAGCCTGTGTCGGTTTTCTCTCCATCTGCCCACCGTGTACTGAAGAACCACAGGCACATGGATGAACATAAAATGGGCCTCGTCCTCATTGTTGATGTTGTGGCTGTGGATGCGGTTGCCCTCCCATACGTATTCGTCGAAGTCATCATCGTCGCCAATCAGGTCTATGCCGGTGCGGAGGGAAATTAGGTCGTTGAAATGACGGGTCAGCTCCAATCCCACTTTCCATGAGAATAATTCATTTGAGGTATGTTCCCATCCATCGAAATACCTTCCGCATTCACCATAGCCGAAGGCGATGTTCGCGCTCAGTTCCCATTTCTTTTCCTGACCGTTTGCCACTGTGATTGTCAGGAACAATAATACGAATGATAAGATTCGGTTCTGCATATGTCTATGTGTTTTGTGTATTATGGCAGCTGAAGTAGAGACGCGCCGCGGTGCGTATTGTAGCTTCATTCCTGCACTTGTCGTATTTAATAATACTTTTTTTCACTCACCTTTTTTATTATTCGTTTCCGGACCATAATAAATGTACTCTATGTTGTCGCCTTCAAGGTTAATCATGCTGGGAGTCCATTCACTTAGCTCTGAAAGAATTGTGTCATTGTGTGTGCTGACCCATTTCTCTAATTTCGACCGAAAGGGCGATACTGCAATATACAGTCGCTCTATGTCATCGGAAAAATAGTCTCCCCACGTAGTCTGTTCTGTCGTGTGGAGGCCAACATCGACTTTCTCGATGGCATACACATCGATACTCTTTCCGTAGACTCCCGGTTTCACCTCCGAGATGACTGGGCGGAAGAGTGTGTAGGATGTTTCGGCATTATCTGTGACAGGCTTGCCTGCAACGCAAATGAATATGCGATGTTCCGACAAGTTGCGAACGTGGACCGTGCAAGGCGTTTTCATCATCCTGTCGTACTCATTGTCGTCGTAAAATTCACAACATGTGAAGGACATCATCCCGGCTGCCAGAGCTGTGAGAATGGCTGAGACAGTCTGCTTGCCCAATAAAGGATTTTTTGCCATAGTTAAAATTTTTTTAGATGGTTATTCATCATACTCTTCTTCATTGTCCTCTCCTTTTATTTCTTGTGGAACTCGGTGGGGACGGGCGGTGTTGCCGGTAGTTGGGCCCACTGTCGGGCGGTCTCTCCTTTTTTTCGGATAATCGGTGTCACAACTAACGAACGTATGTGTCAGCAACATCATGGAAAATGATAATAACAATGTGAAAATTTTCTTTTTCATGTGATTTATGAATTTAGCATTGTATTGCAAATTTAGTAAAAATAATCAAGAAATGCTTGAAAATGTTGTTCCATATTGTTCCACTTTTTTTAAGATTCTTGAATTGCAGATTTAATATTTTGATTATTATTGTGTTATTGTGAATGATGAAAAGCTTAAATAGTTGAAAAGGGAGATTGAATGGAACCATTTGAAACAATTATTTTTCCAAAAAACTGTACGTGTTTGTTTGAAAATTACTAACTTTGCATCTGTCACCATTCATTTATTTGATTCTATGCGAAAGACTATTTCTATGTTCGTTTTCCTGATGGCCGTATTCTCCTGTGGAAGCAAAAAAGATCTGCTGGAGCATATGGATGAAATCAAGCATACTGGCGAGACCAATCCTGAACTGGCACTCAGGATGCTGGACTCCATACAGGCTGAGGTGAGCGGAAACGATGAATATATCCAGAATAAATACCATCTGCTGAACATCCGTCTGAACGACAAGGCTTATATTCAGCCAGCATCCGACATCATGATACGTCGGCTGGTTGACTATTTCATGAAAGACGGAACTGAGGCAGAGAAACAGGAGGTGCTCTATTATGCCGGCAGTGTGTATCGCGACTTGAATGACACTCCCAAGGCATTAGAGTTTTTTCACCAGTCAAAGGACGTGGCAGCGGACAATCCAAAAGACTGTGACTCCTTGATGCTGGCAAAGACCTTTTCCAACCTCACATGGCTGTACTACAGCGTGCAGGACTATGACAACGCGCTCGACATGGCAAAGAAGGAGTGGACGGCATTTGCAGGCTTGAGGATGGAAAATCCAAGGACTTTGGTACATATCGGAACGGCTCAGCTGAAAAAACAGGATGAGAATGGAGCTGCCGAGACTTTCAAGAAAGCACTAAGGATGATACAGAAGTCCAAGTCGGACGATATTGATGAAGATCTCTGTTCCGCCCTGCTTTACCAGTTTTCTTATCTGACTATGAAAGAAGAGGCGGCTGTCTGCCGACGGATGATGGTGAGGTTCGAAAAAACGATGTCATATAATGCAGACGATTATCTTGCATTTGGCGAATATTACAAGTTGACGGGACAACAAGACTCTATGGTGTATTGCCTCAATCAAGTGATTGACGGACGGCTTAGCGGAGAGGGGGTGTACGATGCCACCAAGATTCTGTTCGACTACTACGACCGCAAGGGGGACATCGTTGAGGCCAACCGCTATGCGAGATGGTTTGTGATGGTAAGCGACACGCTCAACCTGGGAGGCAGGCAGGAACTGGCAGCCACTGTGAATAATCTGTACCAATACCATAGGAACCAAAGAGAAGAGCAGAGGCTAAGAAATGAAAACAGCAGAAACAAGACGCTTCTCCTTTTTGTTCTTCTTGCCTCATCTCTCATGCTGACTGGCGGACTGCTTTTCTTCTTCTACAGGAAGAACAGAAGGCTGAAAGAGAACGTGGCCATGCAGAATGAGTTGTTGAAACTCAGAAAGGACAAAAATGCGCTGGAGATGGAAATCAGTGCGCAGCAAAGCCAGATAGACACGATGAAAGCATCCGTACAGGAAAAAGTAGAGCAGGTGGCTCATTACCAGGCTGAAATCGAGCGATATGACCAGGATTCGGCGGCAAAGGAGAAAGAACTGAAAGAGAAAATCAAGCAAAACAAGTCGCTCATCGGAATGCTCAACCAAATGCATTTTACCGTCAACAACGAGGACATCGTGCAGAAAGTGAGGAAGGCGGCTGTTGGCCAGTACACGATGAAGGAAAAAGACTGGGATGCATTCTGTGGAGCCATCGACTTGCTCTACCCCGACTACAAGGACATTTTAGCAGAAAAACTGGGAAAATTCAACCACAACCAGATGCTTGTCTGCTATCTCATGCGAATCGGCATCACTCCCCCGCAGATACAACACCTGCTCAACTTGCCAAGAACCACCGTCTGGCGGTGGACCAGCAGATACGCATCTATCATCAACGCATAAATGAAGTAGAGACGCGCCGCGGCGCGTCTTGTAACTTTTTCAGCCTTTTTACCTCTTATTTCCATTTTTATTCGTAAATTTGCGCTGATAATCGTAAACCAGTGTTTTCACTGACAGAAAGGAATGGAATCCACACTGAAAGACAAGACAGCCCGCGGACTGCTGTGGGGCATGATGAACAATGGCGTGATGCAACTGCTGAACATCGTGTTCGGCATCGTGCTCGCACGTCTCCTGTCCGACGCCGACTACGGACTGGCCGGAGAGCTCGCCATCTTCTCCGCCATCGCCTCGGCACTGCAGGAGAGCGGATTCATCTCTGCGCTGACCAACCGCAAGAACGCCACCCACGAGGACTATAACAGCGTCTTCTGGTTCAACGTGGGATGCAGTGCGATGATGTATGTCATACTCTGGTTCTGTGCACCACTGATTGCCTGCTTTTTCCATGAGCCGGAGCTGTTGTGGCTCTCGCGATATGCTTTTACCGGATTCTTCCTCGCCAGCTTCTCTATCACCCCACGAGCCATGCTCTTCAAGCAACTCAAGGTGAAGGAGCAGAGCATCATCGGCATCACGTCCCTGCTCATTTCCGGCACCGTCGGCATTACGATGGCGGTATGCGGAATGACCTACTGGAGTGTGGTCACGCAGAACATCGTGTTCGTGGCCACGGTCTCTGTACTCAGCTGGTACTTCTCGGGGTTCCGTCCGTCGATGAGTTTCAGCTTCAAGCCCATACGCGAGATGTTCGGCTTCTCATGCAAACTGCTCGTCACCAACATCTTCAACTGCATCAACAACAACGTGTTCTCGCTGCTTTTCGGATGGTTCTACACGAAGCATGAGGTAGGGCAGTACACTCAGGCCGACAAATGGAACAAGATGGGCAGCAACATGATCACCGGGATGGTGCAGCAGGTGGCACAGCCCATGTTCGTGCAGGTGGGCGACGACAAGGAACGACTCGTACGCGCTTTCCGCAAGATGCTGCGGTTCACATCACTCATTTCTTTCCCTGCCCTTTTCGGACTCGTGCTTGTGGCACCTGAGTTCATCACCATCGCGGTAGGGGAGAAGTGGTTGCCCAGTGCCGAAATCATGCAACTGCTGTGTGTGGCAGGAGCTTTCATGCCGATTGCGGCCCTTTATCAGAACCTGCTCATCAGCCGGGGAAAGAGCGGGGTGTATATGTGGAACATCCTCTGTCAGGGACTGCTCGTCATTGCCATGCTCTGCAGCGTCAAGTTCCTCGACTGGCATGTCAGCATCAGCCTCGGATCAATCGACATCCGGCTTCAGGGCATCAGTCTTATGGTTGTCTCCTATGTCGTCATATTCATCGCATGGCTGTTCGTCTGGCATGCGTTCCTTGCCCGGCAAATCCCACTAAGGCTCACCACGGCTCTCAAGGACATACTCCCCTTTGCGATTGTGGCGGCGGCATCGATGTCCGCCACTTATTTCCTCACACGGGGAATCTCCAACATCTATCTCCTGCTCATCGCACGCATACTCATTGCAGCAGTCCTCTACCTCGCTGTCATCTGGATTGCAGGAGCCAAAATATTGCGTGAGAGCCTGCATTTCCTGAGACATCCGCATAAAGTAACTGAAGAATGACTTACCGCTCAACATAAACATTTGTCCCCTTTTACTCCCCTTTTTACTCCCATTTCTCAAAAAAACATGTTCATTGCTTACCTCATATCTGCTTTTGCCGATCCGCAACATCTGAAACGTCTCATCGCGGCTTTAGACGCTGAGGGCTGCGAGTTTTTCGTCCATGTCGACAAGAAAGTGGACATCAGTCCGTTTGTGCAGTTGTGCTCCGCTGAAAATGTCCATTTCCTGGACAACCGTGTCAACGTGTATTGGGGAACCTACTCACAGGTGGAGTTCCAGATGAGGATGATACGGGCGGCATTGGATTTTGGAGCCCCGTTCTCTCGCCTTTTCATTCTCAGCGGCCAGGACTATCCACTATGGAGCAACCGCCGGATTGCCGACAGCCTGACAGCGGCGGGCGACAAGGAACTGCTTTCTGGCATCTGTCTCGATTCCGACGAGGTGCAGGAGCCGAAGAAACGGATTTACCGACTCTTCCGGCCGCAGACCGATTTCCGATGGCTTTCTCCAAAGCTGAACGACTCTCTCTCGATGGGCATACGCAAGCTCTGCAAATGGTTAGGGGTGAGAAAGAAGCTGAACCTGACCGTCGGAGAGCAGACCTGGCGGCTATATAAGGGCAGCGACTACTTGTGCCTCTCGCGGCCGCTGGCTGAACATGTATACGCCACGTGGGCTGGCAATCCTGCCATCAGGCGATATTTCAAGTCCTCTTTCGCCCCTTCCGAAACCTGCATCCAGACCATCGTCTTCAACCATCCTGAATTCCGACAACGGGCTGACCTGCATACCGGCGACTACCAGACGCTAAGAGACCTCACCTTCCTCCACTACATCGACTACATACCTGTCATCCGCGTGTGGAAGGAGCAGGACTACGACGAACTGATGAAGTCTGGAAAGATGTTCGCCCGCAAGTTCACCACTGACGAAAGCACGCCGTTGCTCGACAGGATTGATGCTGAAAGAAAAAGGTAGGGTGGGACAGTTTGTTTCCTTTTCGTGAGTGACTCTTATTGCTTACTTGCTATAATGATATCGCAAGGAAAAAACATAAACATAAATACAGCCACTGCTGATAGAATAAATCATGCGGTGTTCGTCTGTGATGTGACGGCTCCACTTTCCATTTTCTCCCTTTAGAGGTTCAGGTTTTCCAATACCCGTAAAAGGATGTTTCAGAACATCGGCTAATAAAGCGGTTATACGTTTCATAATACGGACGTTCCCAGTCTTTTTCCAATAAGCCAAGTCCTCATCAGCTTTGGGAAGCAGTTTTATTTCCATAAATCATCCAGCTTGACAACTCTTCCTTTTCCGTTTTTTATATCTTCATCTCCTTGACGAAGAATCTCAACCATGGCGGGCGAGGACATAATATACTCTGTCTCATCCATGGATTGTTTCTTTGATGCTATGCGTTTCAGTGCCTTGACTGCCTTTTTCATTAAGGTTTCATCTCCTGAGATAATCTGGAGCGCACCAAAGAGTTCTGTGTTCAATTGTGCTTGTGATGTTGTCATAACCTGTAACATTACATTATCAATCGCAAAGTTACGAAATATAAATTGAATTAACAAAAATATGGTGAAAAATTGATTTTGTATTCTTATGTTATGGTGTCCGATAATTCTCTGATTTAGTGTTATTGTGAACCGATGTTTTTCAGCAATAATAATCTCAAAATTTGCTAATAAGGAAAGAATTTAATAAATTTGCATTTGTTTATTGATGATATTGCAACCAGCAATCAATGGAATAATGACTGACTCATCCACCATAGACCAAGACGCCCTGAGGCAGAAATTCAACCCCGACGGCTCACTCCTGCGACGCCAGCAGTTGCGCATGCTCGAACTGCTCGTGGAGGTGGACCGCATCTGCCGTAAGCATGGCATCCGCTACTGGCTCAGCAGCGGAACCCTTATCGGGGCGGCACGCCATAAGGGGTTCATCCCGTGGGACGACGACCTCGACATCGAGATGCTCCTGCCCGACTACAAACGACTCATGAAGGTGCTGCCGCAAGAACTGCCCGACACGATGGCGCTGCAGTCTGTAGAGACCGATCCGAACTACTTCTTCTTTTACGCCAAGGTGCGCGACCGCCGCTCGCATCTCGAGGAGAGCAACCGCTACGACCGTGTGTGGAAGGAGCGAGGCATCTATATCGATATCTTCCCATTCTACAAGCAGCCCCTTTGGGCGCATATACTCTCTGAGAAGACACAGGGACACGTCTATAAAATCATGAACCGGATGGGCGAAGGCGACAAGGAAATGTGGAAAGTACGTGCCATCACACGGTTCAACCGATTCATCGTACACCCCGTCCTCAAACTTTTCTGTAAGCTCAGCCGTGCACGCGAGACCTACGGACTCGGCATTCCCTACCACGACCCGCGACACCTTGAGGACATCTTCCCGCTCACAGAGATGGAGTTCGAAGGACATATGTTCCCCGTGCCCAAAGACACACATAAGGTGCTCACACTCAAATATGGTGACTATATGCAGTTGCCCAATGTGGACCAAATCAACCTACACGTGGGAGAACTCAGCATTGATGAATGAAAACTAACAAAATGACAAAATATGCCTATGCACTCACCTGTAGCAATGTTTGTCTATAACCGTGCTGACAACACGCGTCGTACACTTGAAGCCCTCTTGCAAAACAAGCATGCGGCCGAGACCGACGTCTATGTTTTCTCCGATGGGGGAAAGGACGAGCGGTCGTGGAAGACAGTGAACCAAGTCAGGGCACTGCTTCATGAGGTGGAACGGCAGGTGGCCGAGACCCACGCCCTGAAAAGCCTCACCATCGTGGAGCGCCCTGAGAACATCTACCTCGAACGCAATATCATCGAGGGAATTTCCTATGTGCTCGACCGCCACGACACCGTCATCGTACTTGAGGACGACATCGTCACCTCACCCTATTTCCTCGACTACATGAACCAGGCTTTTTATATCTACAAGGACGACCCCGTCGTCATGCATGTGTCCGGATTCACTAACCTCGACCTCCTGAATAACGAAGAAGAGGAAATCTCCAATGGGGAAGACGCACAGGACACGCAAGACGTGCAGGACGACGACGAGTTCTACTTCACACCGCACATGTCGGGATGGGGATGGGGAACATGGGCTCACAAATGGAAAGCACATTTCAAGCACTACCAGAGCAGGGAAGAGGCTCTGGAAGGCATGACACGCGAGGACTGCAATGCCATACAGTACGATGGGGTATTCCCATGCCTCAAGTCGCTCGACAAAGACCCCATACCATGGGACATCTGCTGGGAAATCGCCATATACAAGGCCGGCGGACTATGCATCACGCCATACCACACCCTTGTCAGGAACATAGGACTCGACAGCGGCACCCATTTCCGAGGCAGCCGATGGCTACAGCATTATGAGTTCGACCGCGAGCCGCTCGACCATCCCATCGTCGTCACATTCCAGACACCACGGAAAGACGAGAAAAAAGAGGCGCTCTTCAAGCTCGCCATTCGCGACTGGGGAATCCGCTACACTTGGCTCGGGCGAATCCTCCGTTTCGCCTATAAGCGCTACCGAAAACTCACCAGGAAGTAGAGACGCCCCGCGGGGCGTCTTGTAACTCTTCCAACAGTGGGTGCAGAACCATGACTTTGAGCTAATATGCGGACTGCTTCTCCTATAAATATTTGCCCCTGATATGCAAAACAGCATTCTGGCTGTTTTCTGCTTTTTATCAGTCGCGCTCATTGCAAGAAACTTTATGAAACGTTTCGCAGTTTGGATTTTATTTAGTAATTTTGCAAAAAGAATGACAAAACCATAAAAAAACTACGAATATATGGCTAATATGTTTTCACTTGAAGGTAAGAACGCCTGGATTACCGGTGCGTCTTACGGAATTGGCTTCAACATCGCAAAGGCGTTTGTAGGGGCAGGTATTAAGAACATCATCTTCAACGACATCAACGAGGCGGCTCTCGAGCGCGGTCTGGCCAATTACAAGGAGGCTGGCATCGAGAACGTTCACGGTTACGTGTGCGACGTGACGAAAGAAGACGACGTGAAGGCACTTGTGGAGAAAATCCATGAGGAGGTAGGACAGATTGACATCCTGGTGAACAATGCCGGCATCATCAAGCGCATACCGATGCACGAGATGAAGCGCGCTGAGTTCCAGCAGGTCATCGACGTAGACCTCGTTGCTCCTTATATCGTCTCTGCAGCTGTGCTTCCTGAGATGATGGAGCGCCGTGCAGGTAAAATCATCAACATCTGTTCCATGATGTCGGAGCTCGGACGAGAGACTGTCAGCGCATACGCTGCTGCCAAGGGAGGACTGAAGATGCTCACACGCAACATCTGCTCAGAGTATGGCGGGTACAACATCCAGTGCAACGGCATCGGTCCGGGCTATATCGCAACTCCGCAGACCGCACCGCTGCGCGAGCGTCAGCCCGACGGAAGCCGTCATCCGTTCGATTCCTTCATCTGCGCCAAGACCCCTGCAGGACGCTGGCTCGAGCCTGAAGAGCTCGGCGGGCCGGCTGTGTTCCTCGCATCTGCCGCTTCCGACGCAGTCAACGGACATGTGCTCTATGTAGACGGTGGTATCCTCGCCTATATCGGCAAGCAGCCTTGATGGCTCGACTTATATTGACTTACATGACAGGATGCTGTATGGAATAGAAACTCCGCAGCATCCTGTCATTGTTTTTAGAAATTCTTTTATGCCGGGCTGACGCTAATCTGCGGCATTTGTCTTCTTATTCACTTAGCTCCAGCTGTCTTCTCACAAGTTCGTTGTATATTCC
Source organism: uncultured Prevotellaceae bacterium (assembly GCA_946625675.1). Lineage (GTDB taxonomy): Bacteria > Bacteroidota > Bacteroidia > Bacteroidales > Bacteroidaceae > UBA3839. The sequence continues at coordinate 12,108 of CAMOTI010000140.1, forward strand.
ATTTTCTCGAACTAAATGGATTTTGTGGACTTCTCTGTCTAAATAGTTGGTTTCGTACAAAGGATAAGGACAAGAGATGAGTCCGGTAGGGTGGTGGCGAAGAGGTAGTTGTTGCCGCCTTCTTTTATTTTTAGCCGCTTGCGTAGTTCTGCGACGGAGAGCGGAAAGTTCCGGACTGTGATGTTGGCCTGGTCAATGGTATTATGCAGACGTTTGGCATTGTTCCTGTTGAAAGGTAATACAGTTTGCACTTCGAAGATACGCCCTGGGAAGCCGTCTGTGGTCATGTCCTGTGAAGTATAGAGATGGCTGTTCGTGCCCAGCAGCTGTAGTCCGTAGTAAGCACCAAGGGTTTTGAAACATCCGGCTTTCATGATGCAGGCATTGGGCTCGTACAGGTAGGCTCCCACTTCTTTTGTATATGCATGTTCGCTGGGCTGCGAATCCTCCTCGTCGAGAAAATAATGGAATTCCTCCTGATCCTCTCCTTTCAAGTTCACACAACTCACGCTCACCCGCCTGCCCTCTTCCATTGCAGCAGCGCTCATCACAAGCAGCAGTTCCTTACATTCTCCGTTCACGCCCACCACGTGTACCTCTTCCACGCCTTTCAGACTCCAGACAGCCAGGCTGAGGTCGAGCATGGGCGAGAGTTTCACCATCACCACCCGCGCCTTGTCCAAAAGCTGACGGTTCAGACGTGTGAGGTCGGGAGTACAATCCTCAATCGCTACGGTCTTACGGCCGTGTGTGTCGCGGCGGGCCGGGTCGAGGAATATGGCGTCCTGAAAGGGCAGTCGCTCGAGTACAGCCTCGCTTTCACCGCACTCCACCTCCAGATGCCTCACTCCCAACAAGGGCAGGTTATGCCGTGCCAGCTCACAGAGGTCCGGATTCCGTTCCACAAAGGTGGTCTGTGTCTCTTTCAGTCTCTCGGATATCATTGCGGCATCCACACCGAAGCCACCGGTGAGGTCGGCGAATTTGAACGGCGGACCAGCCAGTGGACAGTCTTTTTCCTTATTGTAGTTCTGCGCAAGGAGCCTGCGCATCAATACCCTGCCTTTGTATCTGCCTGTTGCCTCCGACGAGCACTGTTCCATCGACAGATGCTCAGGATAGACGATGCCGTCGGTACGTGCCCATGTGGGCAGTTTCTTTGATGCCGCTTGCCATCCACTGATCTGAACGGCTATTCTCCGCAGGTCGATTTCAGGGTCTTTCGAGCCTTGTAGCATCAACTCGCGCACATCGTCATTTCTGTGTCCTTGTATGAATTTCTTTTCTTTTTCTGTCAGCATGGTGCCTCTTTCTTTTTTGCAAAATTAAACAAAAAATGTAAAACTCACTTGCTTTTTCTTCATTTAAAAGTGTCATATTGACCTTTTTTCAAAAAAATAGCATTTTTTTTCAAAAAAAGTGTAATAAAATTTTGTTATTAAAAACTTTATTGCCATCTTTGCAAACGAAAAATTAGATTTTTCATAGTTAAGGTTTAGGTTAAAAATAGGGAGGCAACGGTTCGTGATGAACCGTTGCCTTTGGTTTTAGAACCATTCATCCTCAGGCAAAAACCTATTCTTTCGTATTATCAATTGTAAATTAAGCAAAATGACTGTACTCTATCCATCACCGGTGTTCGGACCGGTACATAGCCGCAGACTCGGTGTTTCTCTTGGCGTGAACCTCATGCCGGCTGACGGCAAGCTCTGCTCGTTCGATTGCATCTACTGTGAGTGTGGATTCAACAAGGACGGACGAACCGGCCACCGCAGGCCTACGCGCCAGGAGGTGCACGACACGCTCCGCTCCACACTGCTTTCCATGAAAGAAAAGGGACCACATCCCGATGTCATCACTTTTGCGGGAAATGGGGAACCGACGCTCCATCCCGACTTTCCCGTCATCGTGGACGACGTCCGGGGACTGCGCGACGAGCTTTTTCCTGAGTGTAAAATCAGTGTGCTGAGCAATGCGACTCAGATTCTTGACCAGCGCGTGTTCGACGCTCTGCTGAAGGTTGACAACAACATTCTGAAGCTTGACACGGTCTCTGACGATTATATCCGCATGGTGGACAAACCGGGCGGCAGCAGCTACGACGTGAGGAAAATCGTGGAACGTATGCGTGAGTTTGATGGTCACTGCATCATCCAGACCATGTTTATGAACGGGACCCACGAAGGAGTTGACGTCAGCAATGTGGGCGATGAGTTTGTCATTCCCTGGCTTGAAGCTGTGAAGAGTGTCGGTCCGTCGTGCGTGATGATTTACACCATCGACCGCGAGACGCCGTCTCCGCTGCTTCGTAAGGCCACTCACGAGGAGCTGGATTCCATTGCGGACAAGGTACGTGCTGAGGGCATCGCGTGCCAAGTGTCGTACTGACGGAATGGATGTGTAGATTTAAATATTCATGTTGAACATAAGGCAGGTTCTAAAAATTAGCTTTAGGCTGTGTTTAGACTATTTTTGAGCAGATTTGCCCGCAAACTCGAAGAAGCGTAGCGAGCTACTCTTCAAGAGGTTAAGAGCAAAGATGCCAAAAAGAGGCAAACACGGGCAAAGATAATTCTTTTGGATTTATTAATTATTAGAACATGCCATAATTTTTCTTTGAATGATGCGACGTCATTCGCTTCCAAAATTTATGTTGGTCACACTTGTGATCATCGTGTTTTTTGTGCTTAATCTGTTGTTGGGGTCAGTGCAGATCCCGCTTTCCGACGTGTTGAGGATACTTGCGCGTGGTGAACCCCCCCATGTTTCTCCTGAAGACTGGACTATATGGTCGAATATCGTGTGGAGTTCGCGTGTACCCCAGGCTCTGACTGCCACAGTGGCCGGTGCGGGTCTGGCGGTCAGCGGCTTGCAGATGCAGACGGTGTTCCGGAATCCGCTGGCAGGTCCTTCCGTGCTGGGCATCTCCAACGGCGCATCGCTGGGTGTGGCCTTTGTGGTGCTCCTGTCTGGTTCGTTGGGTGGCGTGGCGCTGAGCAAGATGGGGTATGTTGGCGACGTGGCCATTTCTGTGGCGGCTGTCGTTGGTGCACTGACGGTGATGGGGTTGATTCTGTTCGTCTCCCAGAAAGTGAAAGGGAATGTGACGCTGCTGATTATCGGAATGATGATAGGTTATCTTGTCACAGCCATTGTGGGCGTACTGAAGTTTTTCTCAGCCGAGGAGGACATCCGCGCCTACGTGGTGTGGGGACTGGGATCGTTCGCCCGCGTGTCGGGCGACCAGATGATGCTGTTCGTTCTTCTGATGGCAGTATTGATTCCGCTGAGCATGCTGATGGCCAAGCCGATGAACCTGCTGCTGATGGGGGATGAGTATGCTGTGAATCTGGGGTTGAATCTGAAGCGGTCGAGAATGCTTGTGATTGGCTGCTCGGGTGTGCTCGTGGCCATCGTAACCGCCTACTGCGGCCCTGTGATGTTCATCGGCATGGCGGTTCCTCATCTTTGCCGTGCCTTGTTCCGCACCAGCGACCACCGCTTGCTCATGCCGGCCACGGCGCTGACTGGGGCGGCATTGGCGCTTGTCTGCAATCTCATTGCCCGTATGCCTGGATTCGAGGGCGCACTGCCTGTCAATTCTGTCACGGCTCTTATCGGAGCGCCTGTGATTGCCTACGTCCTCTTCAAGCGAAACAGCCGTTTCAGCGAGTAGACCAATTTAAAATATACATGGCAGACACAGGACTGTTTGTCAGTATGCTTGACGAGGGTACTCAGAGTGATATACTCCAGGGAAATCTCCTGGGGTATAAAGGTGCGATTTTTGAGAATTTGATGGCTGATATGTTGGGCAAGATGGGACGAAAGCTTTATTATTTCCAAAAGACAGACAGTCTGGAGATTGACTTTGTGATATGCTATAAGGGCAAATGTACGCCGGTTGAGTGTAAAGCGCAGACGGGAAATGCCAAATCAATGAAAACGTTGTTGAACCATCCGGAGAAATATCATGTGGACAGTGCACTGAAGCTTGGCAAATACAACGTAGGTCGTCAGGGACCATTACTCACTCTTTCGTTGTATATGGCGTTTATGCTGACAGATTTATAGTCTATAGGGCTTTCATAGTAAAGACTTGATTTCCTTGACCACCTCGTTGGCATAGTGGGCATCATTGCCGGCGCCGAGTGGGATGTGTATGACGTTCTGTCCGGCACCGTCCGTGATGATGATGACTTTGTAGTCGTTGGGGAGGTAGGCATTGGCAAAGTTGCTGAACGACACATCTTTGATGTGCTGCTTCTCAATAGGGAGACCGTTGATGAAGAGTATGTTCTTGGACTTGAATTCCAAGACGGTTCCTTCTGTGTCGTTGCCACGGGTGGGATTGACCACCACGATATGGTCCGGCTCGCCATACTGGGCGATAACGTCGTCAACGCTTGCGAGACGGTTTTTTTCCGATTCTTTAAGGATTTTCTCCTTTCGCTTGTCTCTGATCACGAGCAAAAATATGGCGAAGAAGGCAAGGATGATGATAATCAGTCCTTCTGTGCTGAAAATGTCGAAAAGAAAAGTCATAGGAAGTATTTTTGGAGAGGTTAAAGTTTGATGCAAAAATAATATTTTTTTTGGTCGTGTCAAAGCGTTTGCAGAACAAAAACGATACAGACATCATTCTTTTTCGATTTCTTTTGCAGTTGTCTTTTGTTTTTGCTAACTTTGCAGTATGACACTATATCCAAATCTTATCAAAGAGGCACTGATGACAGTGCGATATCCCGGAAACGGGAAGAACATCATCGAGAACGGTATGCTCGAGGACGACATTCATATCGACGGCATGAAAGTTTCATTTTCGTTGATATTCCCTAAAGCGAAGGATCCGTTCATGAAATCACTGGTGGCTGCGAGTGAGGCGGCCATACATGCGTATGTGAGCAAGGACGTGGAGGTGACCGTGAAGACAAAGACACAGACCGAACTCCCTCCGGAACCAGAGAAGCCACTGAAGGATGTGAGGCATATCATTGCCGTGTCGAGCGGCAAGGGCGGTGTGGGCAAAAGCACCGTGGCCACCAACCTGGCCGTCGGCCTGACGAAGCTGGGCCACCGTGTGGGTCTGCTCGACGCCGACATCTTCGGTCCGTCCATGCCCAAGATGTTCCAGGTGGAAGACGGGCGGCCTTATGCTCAGGAGGTTGACGGCAGGGATATGATTGTCCCCGTTGAGAAGTACGGGGTGAAGATGCTGTCAATCGGATTCTTCGTGAACCCCGACCAGGCCACGCTCTGGCGAGGCGGTATGGCTTCTAACGCCATCAAGCAGCTGCTGACCGACGCGTTGTGGGGACCGCTCGACTACCTCGTGATAGACACACCTCCCGGAACCAGCGACATCCACCTCACACTTATCCAGACCATCGACATTCACGGAGCGGTCATCGTCTCCACGCCTCAGCAGGTGGCACTGGCTGACGCCCGAAAGGGAATCAACATGTACATGAACGACAAGGTGAATGTGCCGATTCTCGGTCTTGTGGAGAACATGTCGTGGTTCACCCCTGCCCAGCATCCCGACGAACGTTACTACATCTTCGGCAACGGTGGATGCAAGGCACTGTCGGAGGAGTTGAATGTACCGTTGCTTGCGCAGATTCCCCTTGTGCAGGATGTCTGCGAGAGCGGCGACAGCGGTGTTCCCGCAGTGCTTGATCCTGCCAGCCCCGCCGGCATGGCATTCATGCAACTGACTGCCAAGGTGGTCACACAGGT
>CAMOTI010000141.1 GCA_946625675.1 uncultured Prevotellaceae bacterium
ATAAAAGCTTGCTTTTATATGGCCGAGTCGCGATGATGATTCGACGAAGTCAATTTTAAGGGCAAAGATGCCAAAAAGAGGCAAACACAGACAAAGATAATTCTCATGGATTTATTAATTATTAGAACATGCCTTAAGTGAATAGTGAGAAGTGAATAGTGAATAGTGTAGTTACTTCGGTGGACGATTTCAAAATCCCGCTAACCAACAGATTCCATTCTTCCACTATTGATTGCTTGGATGTTATTCCCTTGTTTTGCAAAGGAATGCCCTGACCGGAAACTGAATAGTTGCATCTTTTTGAAGGGAATATTTCTCTGATTTTTTCATATTTTACCTTATAGTGATGAAAACCGCCGATTTCGTTTGGCGGTTTTCACTTTTTTTAGTAAATTTGCACGTTTGTAAACTAATTATTGCTGTCCGGTAAAACTCAAAATAACATAAAAAACTGCCCCGAAGCTCAATGAAACCGTGCTTCGGGGTCGTTTTTTCAAAAAGTAAGCCCCCTAATCGAACAACGTCGGTTCTGGCGGTGCTTTCCTCGCCTCTTTTTCAAGAATGTCATCCCACGTTCTGTCAGGATTCTCCATGAATCTTATGAAGTCGATGTAGTACATGAGTGTAAGGCGTATCATCGTGACGACCTGCGAGAAGGCGCAATTACGTTTTATACATCTTGACATGACGGTAATGAGCAAATTGGCAATCAGTACGACCCAAGTCTGTATCTGTATGGCGTTTACGCTGTCCCCATAGAAGAAATGAAGTGGAAAATTCTGTTTAAGCTGCTTGTACAGGGATTCTATCGCCCATCTGAGACGGTAGATTTCAGAAATGTCCTCTACGGAGAAGTCGAAATTGTTCGTGAGCAATGTAACAGGTTTCTTCTTTTCATCAAACAACTGTACCATACGTGACTCATGTGTCAGTTCCCCTCTGGTAAATCTGACTTTGCGGTCAATGTGCGTCACAAGTCCGTCTGTGTTCACAAACGCCACGGATTCAAGTGTCTCAAATTTCAGGTTCTTCTTCTTCTTCGTGACATAGCAGACGCCTTCCTCCGTCAATCGTTGGAATTGTGCTATGTCTATATATGCCCTGTCTATGGCAAGAGTGGAGTCTTTGGGCAAATGCACCTCCTTAAGCAGGTAATGGTCGTGTTTGGCGGCGGACGTGAGCTGTACAACCATCGGCACGCCCACATGGTACTTCATGACGGTGTGGACTTTCATGCCTCCCTTCTTCTTACCGGACTTCGGATGCCTTCCAACGCCTTTAAGGATGTTCTCAAAAAGAGTGATTGTGGTTGAATCCATCATATCCAGGAGCTTCTCCCAGTCTTTCGGCTCGTTTGTCTGACCTTTGTAACTCTTTGGAGGGCGGCTGTCCGCTAAAAATTTCGCATATCGTTCCAGAAGGTAAGCGTACACCTTGGCAAAGAACTCCTTGGGACGGCGGATATTGGCCTCAGCCAGCGTGCTGCGACGAACCAGATAATCCAGACCCAAATGATGGAGCTTATGCGCCTCCGCCTTCATTCCAATCTCCAATTCACGAAGGGAATCAAAGTGCTTTAGTATGCCGAACAGCATCACAACCAAGTGATGATATCCGTCAAAACGTTTCACATATGACTCACTTCCTGACGTTTCACGGCTGATTTGCATTATTTTTTCACGATCAAGTAAATTTAACACCTGATTGTACACCGGCTGTCCGGTAAAATTGCTATCTTTGCTCATGATTAGATTTTGTTTTGTTGCAGAAGCAAAGATAATCAAAAGGGCTGATACTTCATGTAAGTACCAGCCCTAATTACCCCGTAATTTGCGACAAAAATAATTAAAGTACTTGTTCCGTCTAATTAATCTTCCGTTCTGTCTTATTGGCAGGCTCGACGAGATCGTAAGAAAATATGGTTAGCAGTTCCGGGACTTATTGCTTGCCCTTGAGTGAGCCATGCAATCGAGGAAACAGAGAAGCAAGAGGTCAGGAATACGGTCTGTGGAATCAATGCCATGCTTCTGCCTTTCAAAAACCTTCCCACGAATTTCCATATCTCATTTTTTTTTCGTTAATTTGCAAATAATTAGTAAAAGGGCAGGGCAGAGCACCCTGTAGGGGCGGTACTGCCATGCGGGCAGTACCAATAGCCAAACCGTCGGACCTAATCATTCACTTAAAATACTAGCATAATTATGAACTTGATTGACAAAATTATTGCGCGCGCAAAAAGCAACAAGCAGCGCATCGTCCTCCCTGAAGCAACGGAGGAGCGTACACTCACCGCAGCCGACCAGGCTTTGGCCGATGACCTTGCCGACCTCATCCTGCTCGGCAATATCGACGAGATCCACGCACTGGCCGACAAGCTCGGACTGAAGAACATCGACAAGGCCACGCTGATTGACCCTGCCACGAGTGAGAAACGCGAAGAATATGCCCAGTTGCTCTTCGAACTGAGAAAGAAGAAGGGCATGTCTTTGGAGCAGGCTCAGCAGAAGGTGCTCGACCCCCTGTATTTCGGCTGCCTCATCATCAAGAGCGGCGACGCCGACGGACAGATTTCAGGCGCACTCAGCACAACCGGCGACACGCTGCGTCCTGCCCTCCAGATTATCAAATGCTCTCCGGGCATCACCTGCGTAAGTGGTGCGATGCTGATGATCACCCAGACTCCTCAGTACGGTGAGGACGGCGTTCTCGTGATTGGCGACGTGGCCGTCACTCCGATGCCGGATGCCGGACAGCTGGCACAGATTGCCGTATGCACGGCGCAGACCGCACGCTCGGTGGCTGGCTTTGCCGACCCTCGCGTGGCCATGCTTTCGTTCTCTACGAAAGGCAGTGCAAAGCATGAGGTGTGCGACAAGGTGATCGAGGCAACAGCCTTGGCCAAGGAGCTTGACCCGTCGCTGAAGATCGACGGCGAGCTGCAGGCCGACGCAGCTCTCGTTCCGAGTGTGGGCAAGAAGAAGGCGCCGGGCAGCGAGATCGCCGGCAACGCCAACGTGCTCGTCTTCCCGAATCTCGAGGTAGGCAATATCGGCTACAAGCTCGTGCAGCGTCTGGGCAACGCCGACGCCATCGGCCCGATCCTCCAAGGCATCGCACGCCCCGTGAACGACCTCTCACGCGGCTGCTCCGTGGACGACATCTACAAGATGATCGCCATCACTGCCTGCCAGGCCATGGATGCGAAGTAGGATTGAAAAAATAGTTGAGAGTTGAGAGTTTAGAGTTTAGAGCCTAGATTCCCCGCTCGATAATACTATATAACGATTGTAATTTAATGGACAATAATGAAGAATTTGCTTATCGGAATCTTGTAGTCTACCAGCATGCAAAAGCTTATGTGGAGTATATCTACCAATTGATGGAAAGCTTTCCGCGAAAGGAGGAGTATGCTTTGTGCGCACAGCTACGCAGAGCTTCATTTTCTGTTCCATCTAATATAGCAGAGGCATGCGGGCGTTACTCCAAGAAACAACAACTGCATTTTCTTGAATTTGCTTTTGGCTCTCTTAACGAAACAGTCTGTCAGCTGGAAATTGCAAGTGATTTAAATTATATTGATGCTTCTCAAATGATGGAAATAGAGTCTCGTGCTATTCAGATTAGGAGAATGCTTTCAGGCTGGAGGAGAACTTTGGTAGCACAGTTGTCAGAATCTTCAGACAGCTAATGAATTATAGATTAAAGAGTGACTTCACTCTAAACTCTAAACAATATGAGTTAAAGAGTAACTTCACTCTAAACTCTAAACTCTAAACTAAATAAAATGAAAATTCTTGTATTAAACTGTGGCAGCTCTTCGATTAAGTATGCGCTGTACGACATGGATGACCACAGTGTGGTGACATCCGGCGGCATCGAGAAAATCGGACTGCCAGACTCATTTATCAAAATCAAGGTGAACGGCAAGAAAATCCAGATGGACGAGCCCGTGCCGGAACATACTGCCGGCGTGCAGCTCATCTTCCGTGTGCTCACGGAGGGCGAGAATGCCGTGCTGAAGGACCTGCACGAGCTTGACGCAGTGGGCCACCGCATGGTACACGGCGGTGAGCGCTTCAGCGAGTCCGTGCTCATCACCGACGAGGTGATGCGCGACTTCGCTGCCTGCAACGACCTGGCGCCGCTCCACAACCCTGCCAACATCAAGGGCGTGAACGCAGTGAAGGCACTGTTGCCGGAAATCCCGCAGGTGGGCGTGTTCGACACCGCCTTCCACCAGACGATGCCCGACTATGCCTACATGTATGCCACTCCCTATGAGCTCTACGAGAAATACGGCGTGCGCCGCTACGGCTTCCACGGCACGAGCCACCGCTACGTGAGCCGCCGTGTGCTCGACTTCCTGGGCATCGAAAAGACTGAGGGCACGAAAGTCATCACCTGCCATATCGGCAACGGCGCGTCCATCGCAGCCGTGAAGGACGGCAAGTGCGTGGACACCTCCATGGGTCTCACGCCGCTTGAGGGACTCATCATGGGCACCCGCTCTGGCGACATCGACGCCGGGGCTGTCACCTTCATCATGGACAAGGAAGGACTGGACACGAAAGGCCTCTCGAACTTGCTGAATAAGAAATCCGGCCTGCTCGGCGTGAGCGGCGGCGCAAGCGACTTCCGCGACATCCTCAAGGGTATCGAGGAAGGCAACGACCACGCACGTCTGGCCAAGGAGATGTACACCTACCGCATCAAGAAGTACATCGGACAGTATGCAGCTGCCATGGGCGGTGTGGACATCATCGTCTTCACCGGTGGTGCCGGAGAGAACCAGTGGGAGGTGCGTGAGGGAGCTACCGACGGACTGGAGTTCCTGGGCGTGAAGATGGACGTGGAGAAGAACCACTCTTGCCGCGCCAAGGAGATGACCATCTCTGCCGACGACAGCAAGGTGAAAGTATGCGTCATCCCTACCGACGAGGAGTTGATGATCGCCACCGACACCCTCAACATCGTGTCGAAACTCTGACCAAGAGGTTCTGTATATAAAAATGATGGTGTGTCTGCTTTTTTGCAGGCACACCATCATCGTTTTCTGGCTTACAGCCTCTTACCAGAGACTGTGATTTTTCTTTCCGTTCTGGATGTAGACACCTTTGGGAAGTTTTTCCGTTGGAGAGCCATTTTTCGCAACGATACGTCCTGACAGGTCGTATATGCGGTTGTCCTCTTTGTATGAGTCCTTCGGAATCTTCCTTTCGTTATATGTAGTACCTTGATTAGGATGAATGTCTCCAACTCCTTTTCGGGAAATATAACATGCAATACATTTGCATTATTTTGTCCATTTTGTACTAAAATGTCGCTTTTTTTTCAGTTTTATTAACTTTTTTCACAAAAAACTTGGAAGTGTGCAATAAAAAGTCTTATATTTGCACATAATTTTTACAAATGAGCAAAAAATAACAGAAATTATATGGTACCTTTCAATAAAATCACAGAAACCGACATCCCACGTATCTTATCCTATTTCGATGTCGACGCACAGGAGAGAGTGAAGCGCGCGCTGAACCGCTATTGCACAGACGGACGCAGCGAGTTGTCAATGGCCATCGTGGAGCAGGCCATCGTCTTCCGACAGGAAATCGAGGACATGTACCTCTATTCCATGCCGAAGGGAAAAGGCAACATCCGCATCATCTGCATGGAGATGATGGAGGGTGCCAATATCATGGGTTACGACTGGATGGTGGTCGGAGTGAACGAGAGCCAGAAGTCCATCATCAGCGGCGCGCTGCCCAACCACTTCAAGTTCATCAGCGAGGAGAAGTACAGCTTCCTCGACATCGTGCGATTCTGCAAGATTATAGACGACGAGCCTACCATCATCGCAAAGCCCACCATCGGATACACCGAGTCCGTCTTCTACAACAACGAGAAGATGGTGCCGGCTGTGTGATTTCTTTTCAGTTTAAAGATGAAAGTTTAAAGTTGAATGAGATTTTAGCTGGGCGGGGAAGGTTCGATAATTCGGAATATTAAACTTCGAAATCCCCCTCTGGAAAACATAAAAAAAGGTGTGTCACGCATGACACACCTTTTTTTCGACGTTTATCTTCACTCGGGGTGATTATTCGCCCGGGTTGATTGCGCCAGAAGGGCAAGCGTCTGCGCAAGTGCCGCAGTCTACGCATGCGTCCGGATCAATTTCATACTTGCTGTCACCTGCAGAGATAGCGCCTGATGGGCACTCAGCCTCGCAAGAGCCGCACATTACACAATCGTCACTAATTACGTAAGCCATAGTTTTTTGTTTTTAGAATTACTTAATGTTGAATTACCATATTCGTTGACGGCATGACCAAAAGGCCACCGTCCCTGTTTCAGTCTGCAAAGATAATGTAAAAAAATGAGTAAACAAGCAAAATCCCAATTTTTTTGCAATAAAAATGCAGTTCTTACGTTTAAAAATATATCAAATAAAGAAAATCAACGGCATTTGACATCAATTTCACATATTCTCCACCTTGGCTTCCATCGCTTGTCGCGCCTTTGGAAGACCTTGGTTTTGGCAGCCCTCGCTTTCGTTGTGGTGCTGCCTTCTGCCTACGCCCAGAAGCGAAAGGTGATGAACCGTCCGTATATTGACCAGCGGCAGCTCCACTATGGATTCTTCGCCGGAGTCCATCTCCAGGACATCGAGCTTGTGAACAACGGATTCGTGGACGAGAACGGCAACAACTGGTATGCCGACGCACCCAACTACGAGCCGGGATTCAGCGTGGGCGTGCTGGCGGAATACCGCCTGAACAACAACTTCTCGCTGCGTGTCATACCTTCCATGCATTTCGGGTCGAAGGACGTGAAGTTCATCAACCACCTCAACGCTGAGACGGAAATCCAGAATGTGAAGTCCACCTATATCTCTTTGCCCGTCGACCTGAAAATCGCCGGCGAGCGGTTCAACAACTACCGTCCTTATGCCGTGGTGGGGGTGAACCCGATGTACGACCTGACCGTGAAAAAACAGAAAAACTTGCTGCTCAACCGCTTCGACTGCTATCTGGAAGCGGGATTCGGCTGTGATTTCTACGGGCCTTTCTTCAAGTTCATCCCGGAAATCAAGTTCGCCTATGGACTCTCCAACATCATCAACAAGAAGCGAAACGACCTCACCAACCCCGACCAGCTCATCTTCACCAACTCCATCGACAAGGGAAAGTCGAAGATGATCATCATCACATTCTATTTTGAGTAGGAGCCGGAAATACTAGATTCTCTAGACATTCTAGATTCTCTAGACATTCTAGTTTCTCCAGTCTCTCTAAGCCATCTCTCCGGCCAGCGACTGCCACAGCCCTTCCGGCAGGGGGGCCACCGCATGAATCTGCTTTTTTGATACGGGATGGACAAAGTCGATGCTGCGGGCCAGCAAGGATATGCTGCCGTCTGGATTGCTGCGTTTCGCTCCATATTTCAGGTCGCCCTTGATGGGGAAGCCTACCTTCGCCAGCTGGCACCGGATCTGATGATGGCGACCTGTGTGCAGGTTCACTTCCACAAGACCGTATCGTTCGCCCAGACCGATGAACTGATAGTCCAGCACGGCTTTCTTGCTCTTCGGCACCTCACGGTCGTAGGCGTATGACTTGTTCTGCTGCTCGTTTCTCACGAGCCAGTGCTCCAGACGGACGGGCGTGTGGAGCGGAGGACGCTCCGACTCCTTCTGCGACACCGGGACAATGGCCCAGTAGGTCTTTTTCACCTCGCTTTTCCTGAACAGCTCGTTCATGCGCGTGAGGCCTTTGCTTGTGCGTGCAAAAACCACAAGACCTCCTACCGGACGGTCCAACCGATGGACCACGCCCAGAAATACCTCGCCAGGCTTCGCGTATGCTTCCTTGATATATGCTTTCACCAGGTCGGACAGCGGCTGGTCGCCCGTCTTGTCGCCTTGCACAATCTCGCCCGGCGCCTTGTTGACGATGATGATATGATTGTCTTCGTAGATGATGTCCATGTTTTTATGAAAGAGGGAGTAAAAAAAGGAGTAAAAATGGAAGTAAAAGTGAAAGTAGATGTGGCAGTAAAAAACGTCGGATTTTACGGGAATAAGTAGATTGCAAAAAAGGAAGAAGAGTGGCTGCGCCTCCCTGTCTTCCTTTTTTGATATTTCAGAATTGATGCTTCGGCTTACATGTTCATACCACCGTCAACCTGGATAACCTGACCGCTGACATAGCTGGAGAGGTCGGATGCGAGGTAAACGGCTGTGTTGGCGATGTCGTCCACGGTGCCGCCACGGCGGAGCGGAATCTTCTTCACCCACTCAGCGCGAACGTCGTCAGGCAGCTGAGCTGTCATGGCCGTCTCGATGAATCCCGGAGCGATGGCGTTGGCACGAATTCCCTTTGCACCCATCTCCTGTGCGATGGACTTGGCGAGGGCAATCAGACCTGCCTTTGAGGCAGAGTAGTTGCACTGTCCGGCATTTCCGTGTACGCCCACCACGCTCGACATGTTGATGATGCTGCCGCCGCGCTGACGCATCATGATCGGTGTGCAGGCATGGATGAAGTTGAATGCAGACTTGAGGTTCACGGCGATCACGGCGTCCCACTGAGCCTCTGTCATGCGGAGCATCAGGCCGTCCTTCGTGATGCCGGCATTGTTCACGAGAATGTCGATTGAGCCGAATTCTTCCTTCACTTTGCTGACAACCTCCTCGGTCTGTGCGAAGTCAGCGGCATTCGACGCATATCCCTTGGCTTTCACACCGAAGGCGGCAATTTCTTTCTCGGTCTCCTGACCCAGCTCATCGATTACCAAGTCGGTGAATGCAATGTTTGCGCCTTCCTGCGCGAATTTCAGCGCGATAGCCTTTCCGATACCGCGTGCGGCACCTGTGATCAGCGCCGTCTTTCCTGTAAGTAAACCCATGTTTCTTTTGTTTATAGTTTTTATTATTGAGAGTTTGTTTTGAGAAGTTGAGAGTTTAGAGTGATTATAGATGTTCTAGATTCTCTAGAAATTCTAGATGTTCTAGATTCTCTAGATATTCCGGGGGGTAGGCTGGAATTCCTGGTGATTTGCTTCGGTTAGCTGTTGATGGTGAGGGTGGTGTGCTTGTTCTGCAGCTGGCGGGTCACCATCGTGCGGACGTAGATATAGAGGTCTTCAGGGCCTCGTCCGGAGTAACGGCCGAAGATGTACGGCACCTCGCAGCCTTTCAGGCAGTAGTGCATGATTTCGGCCGTCAGCTTCACGTTCATGATGTCGAATACACCGTCGTCGTTTCCTTCGTTGAGCACACGCCGGAAGAGGGCGATTTCTGTACGGTCGAAATTCTTGCGCACCGTTTCCACTTTCCATATCTCGCGGAAGAATTCAGCGCGCAGCGTGCCGTTTCGGAGCACCACCTCCTTGATCACCTCGAGGTGTGCGAAGATCAGCTGAACGATTTTGTCCTCTGGGGTGATGTTCTTTTTTGCCACTTCCTCCAGCCTGGAGAAGAGCCGCTCCAGCTCTGTCTCAATCACTGCCAGGTAGATGTCCTCCTTGCTCTTGAAATAGGTGTAGAGTGTCCGACGGCCACGACCCGATGCCACTGCGATGTCGTTCATCGTGGTGCCTTCCAGGCCGTGTTTCGCAAACAAAACCCTGGCGCAGTCTATCAATGTGCTTCTTGTCTTGGATATTGCCATGTCTTAATCAAAAATTAATGTAGCATTATCGCTTTTTCCCAAATTATTTTGCAAAGTTAAAATAAAAAAGTGAATGCAACAAATAAAATTGCACTCACTTTTATAAAATATTGTTAAAAACCTAAAAATTAAGTAGTTGTAAAATGCACACTTTCTGGCTGAATGTGAAATCCGCTGACTATGGATTGTCCATGAGAATTTCAGGCCGGTATTCGAAGTGCATCGTGTCGTAGTGGTACCATCGCCCTCCCCAGATGAATCCGTGGCGCTCGAAGGCTTCCACAATCTCCATCGGCATCTTGTTTTCGTAGCGGATGCGGGTGGTCTCCTTCGCGCCGGGGTTGGACCACAGCCAGTAAGTCTTGAAGTTTCCTCCGATGTCGATGGTCATGCCGTAGGAGTGGGCGCTCTGTCGCTTGGCTCCGCGCACCTGCCTCCAGTAGAACGTGCCTTCCGACTTGTAGTACTTCTTGAACTGAGGCATTTTCGCCAGCTCGGCTGCCACGGCCTTCAGGTGGTCGGCCGCTCCGTTGACCGGGGTGAACTTCACGGTCGATCCTCCGTAGTTGCCGTTGGCGTCGAACCACTTCACGCTGACCAGTTTTGACTGCACCTGCGCTGCCGTGTTTCCGTACATCTTCTTGAACAGCGCCTCGCAGCGGCTGCGGCCTGCATCCTGCAGGTATTCCGGCTTGCTGGCCGTGCGGTCGTACTTGAATGCGAACATATCTTCAGGGTCGGCGTCGTCGAGTTTCTGCTCGAAGGTCTTGCTGCGGCCGTCGTCGTAGACGATGGTGGTTCCGTCGCTCATCTGCAGCCGTCCGTCCTTGTAGCCTTTCACGAAGTCGGGATAGCATTTCATCAGTATCTGAGCCCCTTTCGGCATGTCGGCATCAGGGGTGGCGTCGGCGGGCGATTCTGTGGCGGGTTTCTCTAAAGCAACGGCGACAGGCTCGGCTGAGTCTGTCGTCTTTGCGTTGCTCTTGTCGCAGGCGCTCGTCAGCAGGGCTGTTGCCACTGCTATGGCGCTGCAGAGCATATATCCTTTCTTAGTCATATTTCGAGAGGAAATTGATGTTGTATTGCTCGATGGAGTTGAACGAACTGGCCGGCACCTCGTTGCGGAACGGGCGATACCAGCTCTGTGAATAGAAGTAGTCGCTGAGGTTAGGGTCTTTGAAATAGCGTCCGTGGCGGGCGTAGATGGAGTTCAGGAGCACGCGTACTTGTCCGCGGTCCTTGTACTGCACGTCGCGGTAGGTGGCGCGGCGTTGTGAGAGCCAGTCGTACTGCGTTCCCCATGCCACACGGCTGTTGCGTCTTGGAGCCTGACGGTAGCCTCGGTTGGCGCGCTGTCCGCGGCGCGGAATGCTGGGCTGTGCCACAACGGAAATAGTGGATAGGGCGAACAAAAGCAGTGCTATTGTCAACCATTTGTTTTTCATTGTTCTCATGTCTCTTAATTTTTAAATGGGTTAATAAAATTTGTGTTGGTCTATAATCAGTGCAAATATACGGAATTTTTTTAATTTCCAAAAGAAATAATGACATTTTTTGCGGAAAATGCCAGAAATATTAGATTTTCTATGAAACCTATGGAATCTATAGAACCTATAGAATCTATAGAATTCCCCTCATCCGAACAGCTCGCGGAAAGCTTCCTCCACTTTTCTGACACCATGTATGCGTATGCTGAATTTTGCGGTGTCTACAGCCTGGAGGTTGGAGTGGGGGATGATGATGTCCTGGAATCCCAGCTTTTCCGCTTCCCCTATGCGCTGGAGGATCCGGCTCACAGGGCGGATTTCTCCGCTGAGTCCCACCTCTCCGCACAGGCAGGTCTTTCGGTCGATGGCGGCGTCGACATTGCTCGACAGGATGGCTGAGATGACGGCGAGGTCCGTGGCAGGGTCGGTCACGCGTATGCCCCCGGCGATGTTCATGTAGACGTCTTTCTGAGCCAGTTTGAATCCGATTCGTTTCTCCAGAACTGCCAGCAGCATGTTGAGCCTGCGGGTGTCGAAGCCGGTGGCGAGCCGTTGCGGCGTGCCATAGGCGGCGGTGCTGACGAGCGCCTGGGCCTCGATGAGCAGCGGACGTACGCCCTCGATGGCGCATGCGATGGCCACTCCGCTCAGGCCCTCGCTGTTGTCGAGGTCAGACAACAGCAGCTCCGAGGGGTTGGCCACTGGCCGCAGCCCGTTCTGCACCATCTCGTAGATGCCCAGTTCGGCTGTGCTTCCAAATCGGTTTTTGATGGCCCTGACGATGCGGTACATATATTGGCGGTCACCCTCGAACTGAAGCACGGTGTCTACCATGTGCTCCAGGATTTTCGGACCGGCTATGCTGCCTTCCTTGTTGATGTGCCCGATGAGGATGACAGGCGTGTTGCTCTCCTTGCAGAATTTCAGCAGCATGGCGGCGCATTCGCGAATCTGGCTCACGCTGCCTGGCGAGCTTTCCAGGTTCTCCGTGGCCATGGTCTGTATGGAGTCTACGACGACGATGTCGGGCTGCTCGCTCTCGAAGTGTTTGAATATGGTCTCCATCATCGCCTCGCACACCACCATCACCGACGGGTCGCGGCTGGGGGATACCGCTTCTCCGGCGGGAAAAGCCAGGGGCGACTCCATGATGCGGTCGGCACGCAGCTTCAGCTGCCTGGCGCTCTCCTCTCCGCTCACGTAGAGCACCTTCTTGTCCGTCATCCGCAGCACGGTCTGCAGCACGAGCGTGGACTTACCGATACCGGGCTCACCACCCAGCAGGATGAGCGAACCAGGCACGAGTCCGCCGCCCAGCACGCGGTTCAGCTCGTTGTCGTGCAGGTTGATGCGTGGGTCGTCCTCCGTCTTGATCTGGCTCATCCGCAGCGGACTGCTGCCGCTGCTCATGCTGAAGCCGTCGGCACCTGCCGACACTCTGGCATTGGCCGCCGTCTTTTTCACGCGGAACTCCTGAAACGTGTTCCATTCTCCGCACGATGGGCATTTTCCAATCCATTTCGGCGAGTCGTAGCCGCACGCACTGCATACGTATGAGGTTTTTTCTTTCATTGTTTTTATTTTGTTTTATTGGAGTACTCGGAGTATTCGGAGTATTCTGAGTATTCTGAGTACTCGGAGTACTCAGATTCCTCCGATTCCTCAGACTTTAGAATGGATATCCCACAGCGAAATGCAGTCCGAGGCTGTCTTTGAATTTCTCGAAGTTGTAGTAGCCTTTCTTCGACGTCTCGTAGGGAGCGTGGATGCCGACGCCGAGGTCGAGGCGCAGCACGAGGAACTTGAGGTCGTAGCGTAGGCCCACTCCGGTGCCGAGCGCAATCGACTTGAAGAAAGGCGCCCCGGTGAGCGTTGTCTCTCTGCCCATCCAGTCGTCTTTGAGATACCACACGTTGCCCGCGTCGAGGAAGGTGGCGCCGTAGAGGTTGCTCATGATTTTGAAGCGGTACTCCGCGTTGGCCTCGAGCATGAAGTCTCCTCTCTGGAGGAAGGTGAAATAAGGGAAATTGAACATTCCAGGGCCGATCGACCTGCTTGTGAAGGCCCTGATCGAGTTGGCGCCTCCGATATAGAACATCTCGTTGAAGGGGGCGAAGTCGGAGTTTCCGTAGTTCCAGATCACTCCTGCCTTGAGCCTGGTTGCGAGTGTGGTGTTCTCTGTAAGTTTGAAGTAGTTGATGAGTTGTGCCTGAATTTTCAGGAACTGGGAGTAAGGGTTGTTGAGCAGTTTCTTCTCTTTCTTGTTGTAGTCGTTGCCACACAGGGCATAAATGGCGTTGATGATGTTGGCCGACTCTTTGACCGTGACGTCGAAGTGGGTGATGACCCTCGACAGCGGCCTCGTGGAGTTGTCGAATGTGAAGGTGTACTGCATGGCCGGCGTGAACATGTCGTCGATGGAGTAGTAGATGTTGTAGTTGTCGACGGCCAGGGAGTCGAACTCCTCCGATGTCTGCAGCAGGTGGTTGTACTTGACCGTGAGCGGCATGAACTGGTGCTTGACGTATTTGGACGTCTGGAAGTTGTATGCCGCCTCGAGTCCGAACGACAGGAGCCGGTAGTAGCCAGCCCGGTTGAGGTGGTCGATGTCTGCCTTGAATGTGGTGGATGTGGGATAACGGAACCGCTTGGTCGACAGCCAGGGTGCCGCCAGCCAGGGGTAGGTGAGTGATGCGCTGAGTCCCGCCTCATAGGAGTCTGGCGGAGTCTCCTGTTGCTTCTTGATGGACTTGGTCTGCCACTCGTACGACCCGATGAGGTCTACTTTGAATGTCTCTCCGTGTCCGAATGCGTTTCGTTTGGAAATGGACACTTTTCCGTGGGGGCCCACCTGGTCGTTGCTCTTCTGGGTGAAGCTGAACTCCGCCTCGAGGTCGATGGGCTTCTCCATGCTGAGGCTGATGGAGGCGTCGAGTGTGTCGCAAGTCAGGGAGGTGTCGCGTGGTGTGAAGTTCCATCTCACCGACCTGAACACCTGCATGTTGACGAGGTTGCGGGTGGTCTCGTCGACGAGGGTCTTCTGGTATAGTCGCTGGGGGCGCAGCCTGATGTTTCTCCTGACCACCTTTGCGCTGATGGGCGGTTTCTTGCCGTTGTAGTAGAACTGCACCCGTCCCACCGTGAGGCTGTCGTCGAATTTCATCATCTGCCTTCTTCTTGCTTCTCGTGCTGAGTCGGAGCGGAAGGTGCGGGCAGAGTCTTGCCTGGCTCCCCGGTCAGAGGCCTGCTGGTCGCGCAGGTAGACTTTGATTTTTCCCATGTACATCTGCTTCTGTGCCTGCTCGGGGATGTCGGGCGGTGTGCCTACGAGCAGGTCCACCTGTTTGGGGTTTCGGGTGGAGTCGGCAAGGAATCCGATGTAGTCGTCGCGGAAGAAGTAGAATCCGTTGTCTTTCATGTCGTTGGTGAGTCTGGTCCGTTCCTCCTCGAGGCTTGCGGTGGAGAACTGGTCGCCCTCCTTGATGTAGCGCTTGTCGAAGTTGGCCTTTACGATGCTGTCCTGCAGTCCTACGAAGTGGTAGTCCACCTTATTGTATTTGTACGGATCGCCGAGATGCACGTCGTATCTGATTTTCTGCTTTTTCGGATTATTTTGGTCTATGAGCTCGTAGTTCACGTATCCGTTGAAATAGCCGTAGTTCTGAAGCAGGTTGGTTGCCACCTGGGTGCGTAGCTTGGGGTTCACGGCGTTGATGGTGACATAGTCCGACCCGAAGGCGCGGTTGAGCCATTTGCTGAATCCAGAGGGGTTCTCCTTCCCCTGGAAGCTGTCGTGGATCCATAGTCCGATGGGCAGTGGGGTTCTTTTCGAGGAGCTTCCGAAGAGTGCGTTGTTGGGGGCGTAGGCCAGGGCTCCCTTCACTTCCGACACAGCCACGCTCTCGTCGTAGGTGTTCTTCTGGTCGTGAATGTCGATTTTCTTGATGCCGGTGTAGAGCCGTTCCCATTCCGGGAGGTTGTCCACGGTGGAGCAGCCGCTGGCCAGCAGCAGGCAGGCCAGCAGCAGATAAGAATAGGTATGTGGTTTTTTGAGCATGCGGATTGGATTGTTTTTTTGGGGGGGTATTCCGGTTTTTCCAGATTTTTCTGGTTTTCTGGTTTTCCGGATATTCCGGGTCTTTCCCTATTTTTTCGTTTCCGGTTTTTTCAGTTTGATGGGTTTCCAGATTTCGGACAGCTTGTTGTATTTCTTTCGGAAGATGTAGCTGACGCCGTTGGATATGAGCTCGCCCTCGAGCAGGTTCTCGTAGTTTTTCTCATGGAAGAGGCGTACGTAGCTGGTTCCGCTGTCGTTGAGTCGCCATTCAAGCGACACGTCGTCGATGTATGCTCCCGACTCGTTCTCGTACTGGCTGTCGTCCGAACTGACTTTTCCTCCGATGATGACGTTGAGCCGGTCGTTGAAGAAGCGTCTCGAGAACTTGAAGGAGTAGTTGGTGCGGGTGGAGCCGTCGTCTCGTGTCGTCTGCTCCACGCCCATGTCCACGTTTACGGTCGTGGTGCTGAGCGCCTTGTTTGCGATGTTGTTGATTTCGTTCTCGAGGAAGCTGTTGAGGGCGTTGTTGGAGTCGAATCCCGAAGAGTTGGAACCGGCGAGGTACATTCCAGTGCAGAGCATGGCCACTGCCAGCTTGTTGCGGTCCTCAGGGCTCATGCTGGCCAGCTCGTTCTTCACGTTGATGTCCTCTGGCGCGTCGATGGTGAAAAGGAGCTCCATCTCGTCGAGTGTTCCTTTCACTTCCAGTCCGGTCTTGAACTTCACGCTGCGGCTTCCCATGCCTTCCTCGCTGACCGTGGCTGTTGTCTGTTCGTTGGCGGCAAAGTTCAGGGTGGGGTTGCCGGGCACACCCGTGAACTCCACGTAGCTGCCTTTGACGATGTCGAAGGTTTTGAGCGGAATGGCAGGCAGTGTGTATTTCATCTTGCCTTGGTCGATGGTGTATCGTCCGATGAGCGAGAGTGTTCCTGCCGGTGTGTATGAGAGGTTGAACGACCCTTCTCCTACGACGTCCACATAGCTCTGGCGGTCGGCCGAGAACTCGCAATGGAATTTTGCTCCGTTGTCTGCGATGAGGTTGACGAGCATTTCTGTGTTGGTGTAAACGGGTCTCTCCCGTCTCTCGTTCTCGTCGGGCGGCCGGTTGAAGTCCACGAACGTGACGATGTCGGAGAGTCTGTAGTCAACGGAGAGCGGGGTGTTGGCCATGATGTAGGTCATGTCGGTGGTGGGCAGCATCTTCACCATGCCTCTGATGCTGATGTCGTTGGGATTGCCGTGTACGCGGGCGAATATGTCTCCGTCCATCCTTCCGAACACGAGCGACTTCCTCGTTCTCGGCGCGTTCATGAAGGTGAAGTTCTTCCCGTAGAGGCTCAGGTTCATCTCGGGCAGGCTGATGTCAGTCATGTCGAGCCATCCGCTGAGTGTGAGCGGGTTGCTTCCCACGCTGAAGATTTGGTGGTCGTCGAATATGATTCTGCTGTTGTCGAAAAGGATGGGCTTGTCCTCGAATCTGAGGTTGAGCGAGTAAATGTCGGAGATGGCGTTGACGCTGTCGGGCATCAGCTGGCCTGTGATGATGTAGTGGTCGCCTCCGCCGCTGACATGGAGCCCTCCTGCGAGGGTGCCTCCGAGCACGAACAGCTGGTCGGGGATGAACGGCGCGGTCATGGACAGGGGGAACTCATTGAGCTTGACGTCGGCTTCGATGCTTCCTTCTCCTGTCGAGTTGTATTGGCCGTCTACAGCCAGGGCCACGGAGTCTCCGCTAGTGATGTCGGCCCTGATGACGTGTATGCTGTCACCCTCCGGCTCGTATGAGAAGTCGGCGCCGATGTCTCCCACGTTGGTCCCGTCGAAGACGAAGTCGGCGAAGGTGCCTTTGCCGGTGATGTTGTATCTTCCCAGTTCGCTGAAGTAGTTGACGTTGACGTTCATGAGTCCTTCCATCTCCGGTATGAGTCCCGGGGCGAGCGGCACGATCTTTGACAGGTCGAGCTGGCTGATGTCCGCCTGTATGTGTTGTCTGGTGGAGTCGTTGGTGGCCGATACTTCGATTTTGCAGCTGTCTTCTTCCGACTCCATCCTGATGTCGGCAAACAGGTTGTTGAGGGTGTCGAGCCTGATGTAGTTTCCTTCGTTGAGCCTGAAGGGGATGTATGCGAGTGTAGGCCGTTCGGGCAGGAAGTGTCCGGTCATTCCGCTGTCGGCGAAATGTAAGTTGAATCCGAGGTCCACTCCCATCTCTCCGGCCTTGTTGAAATGTTTCACTTCGGCTTCGATCTGGTCGGTCTTGATGAATCCGGCGGCTTCAGCCCGGAATCCCTTGAAGTTTGGATGGTCGGGCAGGGTGGCCCATGCGTCGAACCGGATGGCGGTGGTGTCCTGCTTGATTTTCAGTGCCACGTCGTCCACCTTGATGGAGTCGGTCTTGAGTCCTTGCAGGTGTGCGTCGCCTTGCACGCCTACGATGGAGTCCGTCTGCAGGTCGGCTACGAGCGACTTGAGCGTGATGCCTTGCATCTGCATGATCTTCATCAGCGGGTTGTGCTCTCCAACGTTCAGTTTGAGGTTGGCCTTGGGGAAGTGGCGCTTGAGGAGGTTGATGTTGAGCTCGTGCCGTTTGGCGAACCGTGTTGCCAGCTCTGCTGTCCGTCCGTACTTGTCCATGAGCGAGAAGAGGTTCTCAGGCGATTGCATGTCGAGCTCCATGTCGCCCGAATGTAGTGTCACGAGCGTGGTGTCTTCGTTTGTCAGTGCGTACAAGTCGGTGTGGTCGGTGGCAATCTGCTGTCCGTCGAGCGTGAGGTGCAGGGTGTCCACGTTGGCCGTTGCGAGGTAGTTGCGGTCGAGGTCGCTCTGGAGCTTGAACTTTCCTTTCGTGCTGGCTTTGAGCTCTCCGTCATACATCCCCAGCTCGTGCAGGTCGGCATGCCGCAGGTCGATGTCGAGGTCGGCGTTGACACCGATCTTCGGTTCCAGCATCTTTCCTCTCGCTGTGAACACGGTCTGGAGTTTGGGGTCGTCAACGCTGAGGTTGGCGTCGAAGTCTCCTCTGAACAGTGCCACGCTTCCGTTGATTTTCTCAAGCTGGAGGTCCTCGTATCTCATGTGCTTGATGTCGAGGGTGGCGTTTGTCTTGGTGGTCGGGGCGTAAGGGTCGAAGCCGTGTCCTTTGGCGGCCACGTAGCCGGTGAGCTCGATTTGCTCTCCGTTGGGCATGTAGTCGCGCAGCCTGAAGTTGTTGAGGTCGGCCACGAAGTCGTAGTCCTCGCTCTGCATCCCGACTTTTCCGTCGATGTTGACTTTCGAGTCGCCCAGCGTGCCGTGGGCCTTGGCGTAAATTCCCTTGCTGTCATATCGGGTGTCGGCCGTGAGGTCGATGGACTTGGGCAGCTGGATGTCGGCCGGCATCACGGGTCTGAGGAATCGGGTGTCTGGTATTTTGGCCGTGAACTGCGTGTCGATGGCGGGGCTGTTGCCGCTCAGGCCGCTGGCTTTCATCTTGCCTTTCACGTTCAGGACTCCGTCCATGTGTGCCTCGAGGTTGTCCACCTGCAGGCTCTGCATGTTGCCGTGGGCGTCCACCTTGGCTTTGAGGCTTTTGTTCGGGAGGTTGTGTGCGATGTCAGGCCGTATGTTCTGGAGTGCCATCGCCAGGTCGTCGCGGCCGATGTTTCCGTCCATCTTGACGCTGAACTGCCCGGGCTTCCTGCCCGCTGCCGGCGTGTCGAAGGCGTTGTTGTCCATCGCCATGTCGAGGCTGAGGGCGGAGTGGGGGGTCTGCACGAAGAAGTCGTCGAGCTTCATCCCTTTGCTGTCCATGGCGAAGTTGCCCCGCGAGTCTTTGAGCGTGAGTCCGCTGCGTTCTTTGCCCGAGAGGTGCGCGATGTCCATGTTCATGGATCCGTTGCCTCGGTATTCCACGGCTTTGATGTCGGCGTCCATCCCTTTCATGGCGATGTGCGAGGGGTCGAGGCCCTGCGCCGGTGCTTTTCCGTCGGCGTCGTAGCTCACGTCGGCTCCGGCGAGTGCGATGTCGCTGAAGGAGAATCGCTCGTTGTCAAGGTCGATTTTGCCGTTGAGCACGCCCTTGGGAATATTGGTTTTGACAGCCATTCCGTCGCCGGTCTTGAGGTGCACTTCCGAGTCCGCCATCCTTACGTCGTTGAACGCATAGGTGGACTGGTCGAGCGCGAAATTGGCGTCGAGCGACATCTTACCGCTCTTCACGTCCATGGTCATGCCGTCGCCCTGCCGCAGCCCGACTGTGGGCTGCTGGAGTATGATGTCCTTGAAGTCGAACACGGATGTTGCCATGTCCATGTCGCCTTTGAGGTGCGCCTTGTCCACGGCCACGTTGAGGTCGAGGTCCTTGCCTTGTTTGAGGCTTACGGATGACTGGCTGAGCGCCACGTCGTTCAGTTTGTATCGTGATGTGTTCAGGTCGAGGTTTGCGTCGAGCTGTGCCTTGTCCATCTGCACGTCGAGATTGAGGTCGTCTCCTTGTTTCAGCTTGATGTCGGGCTGGGAGAGCTCCACGTTGCTGAAGTTGTAGCCCGACTTGGCGAGGTCGAGGCGTCCGTCGAGCTTGGCCTGCTCCATCTGGATGTCGAGGTTCATGCTGCCGCCGTCGTTCATGGCGATTGTCGGCTTCTGGAGAGAGACGTCGTTCAGCTGGAAGTCGGAGGCGTCGAGGTTGAGATGCCCGTCGAGCTGTGCTTTCTGCATCTTCACGCCGAGGTCGAGCGCCGTTCCGTCTTTCAGCCTGATGTCAGGCTCGTCCAGCTCGATGCCGGTGAGGTGGTAGTCGGAGGTGTTCAGGTCGAGCGTGGCGTCGAGGGCAAGCCGTTCGGCATCCACGGCAAGCGTCATGTCCGGGCTTTGGTCGAGCCGGATACTTGCTTCGTCGAAGGCGATGTCGGAGAACTGGAACTGGTTGGTGCCCACGTCGATGTCGCCGTTGAGACGCAGGGCTTCCGATTTCACGCTCAGGCCCATGTCCTTGCCCAGTCCGAGTGCGATGTCGGGGTCGTCGAACTTGAGGGCGGAGAGCTTGTATCTGCCTTTGTCCAGGTCGAGCGAGGCGCTGGTGGTCAGCTCGTCGAAGGTCGCGCTGATGTCTGTGTCGTTGCCCGCCTTGAAGCCGAGGGTGGAGTCTTTCAGTTTGATTTCAGGGAAGGAGAAGATGGACTTGCCCAGGTCGAGTGTGCCTTTGATATGGCCGTCGCCCAGCCTTGCCGTCACGTGTGTGCTGTCGGCGGCAGGAGGCAGCAGGATGGTCAGGTTGACATTTTCTGTCTGCACGTCGGCGAGGTCGAACTTCCATTTCGTTGGAGCGCTCTCCGTCGTGTCGGGCGGCACGCTGTCGGCCAGCGTGATGGTGAGGTCGGTGTCTTTCAGTTTCAGCCGGTTGACGATGCCGTATTCCTGCTTCAGGTCGATGCTGTCGGCCCTTACCGACAGGGTGCCCACCCGCCCGTCGAGTTTCAGGGACGGGATGAGGTCGTTGGTGTGGAGCACGGCGTTGCCCAGCTCCACCTCAGCCACCTTTACCTGACTTTTCAGCAATGGCAGCATCTCCAGGCTGACGTCCAGGTTTTTGGCAAAGACGGCCGTGTCGCCGTCCTGCAGCGCCAGCACGTCGCCCAGGCTCAGGTCGAGCGGAAATTTGAGTCGGAACTCGCCCACGCTCACGTCCATCCCCGTCTCTTCCGACAGCCATTGGCTCGCTTTGTTCACGGCGAACCGCTGAACCGGCGGAAGGTAGACAAGCACAGGGATGAGTATGATGAGGACCAGCAGGGCTATCAGCAGCCACATCGCCGTCTTCTTCAGGCGATGCAGGCAGCCTTTCTGCTTCTGGGCCGGTTGCTTTGATGACGATTGGGTTTCCTTTTCCTCGGACATGAATGAATCGGATTAATAATCGGATTAAAAGATTGGTGCCACTGTCGTTCGGCAGTGTCCATTAACTTGCAAATTTAACGATTCTTGCCGTTTTATGCAAACATAATGCCTACTTTAACAACTTTTTGCCCGCTGAATTTAAATATGTCGATTATTTTGACTAACTTTGCCACGTTTTTTAAAAAGTATCTTCAAAAAACAAAATCAATCACAGATATGAGAAAATTGATTTTTGCAAGCATCGCCATAGTTGCGATTGCGTTCTCACCGCTTTTTTTCTCCTCTTGCAACGACGGCGAGACCTATGCCGAAATGAAGGACAAGGAGAAGAAGGCCATCAACAAGTTTATTAAGGATAACGACATGTGCGGACCAATCAAGGTGATAAGCGAGTCTGCCTTCTATGCGAAGGATTCGCTGACCGACACGGTGTCGAACGAGTTCGTGTTGTTCAACGAGGACGGCATCTACATGCAGATCGTTCGCAAGGGCGAAGGCCAGCGGATGGTGGAGATGGCGAAGGAGCAGAGCGACAGCACGATTTCGAAGGTGTTGCTGTGCCGCTTCCTGGAGTACGATATCGAGAACTCCGACACGACGCACAGCAATTTCTATACGCCCACCATCGTCGACAAGATGCTCTGCACCTACAAGCATCAGGGCCGTGCCTATTCGGCTTCGTTCACAGAGGGCTACATGAAAGCCTATTATGGTGGCAACGTGCCTTCCGGATGGCTCAAGCCGCTGGATTTCATCCGTCTCTCCCGCTATGCCGGACGTCAGGCTCATGTCAGGCTCATCGTTCCCCATTCATCCGGCACGACCAATGCGTCGAACTATGTGCTCCCGTACTACTACGACATCTATTATGAGTTGGGAAAATAAACTACTTTGAAATTGGAAAATTGAAATTTGAGGTTTAGAGTCACTCTGGAAGGTGAATTTTTCGATTTCTCGAAATATCGAAGTATCGATTCCTCGAAATATCGAAGTATCGATTCCTCGAAATATCGAATCCTCGAAAAATCGAAAAAAATAAAAAATAAATAGTAAATAGTAAATTGTTAAATCGTAAATAAATAAGATGAGTTTAATCAAGTCAATTTCCGGAATCAGAGGAACCATCGGCGGTCGTGCCGGTGAGGGTCTGAATCCGCTCGATATCGTGAAGTTCACGTCGGCTTACGCCACGCTTATCCGTCGTACCACGAAGGTGACGACCAACAAGATTGTGGTGGGCCGCGACGCCCGCATTTCGGGCGAGATGGTAAAGAACGTGGTTTGCGGCACGCTCATGGGTATGGGCTTTGATGTGGTGAACATCGGCCTTGCCTCGACTCCTACCACGGAGATTGCCGTGACGATGGAGCAGGCTTGTGGCGGCATCATCATCACTGCATCCCATAATCCGCGTCACTGGAACGCGCTGAAACTGCTCAACCAGGACGGTGAGTTCCTCAATGCCGCTGAGGGTAATGAGGTGCTGAGAATCGCCGAGGCGGAGGATTTCGACTATGCCGACGTGGATCATCTGGGACATTACCGCGAGGACGACACCTACGACCAGAAGCATATCGACATGGTGCTCGGACTGAAGCTGGTGGACGTGCCGGCCATCAAGGCGGCGGGATTCAAGGTGGCGTTCGACTCCATCAATTCCGTGGGTGGAATCATCCTGCCCAAACTGCTGAAGCAGCTGGGGGTGGAGACGGTCACTCCTCTCTACGACGACCCTTCAGGCGACTTCCAGCATAACCCGGAGCCTCTGGAGAAAAACCTTTCCGACATCATGTCGCTCATGGCAAAAGGCGAGCACGACGTGGCGTTCGTGGTGGATCCCGACGTCGACCGTCTGGCTTTCATCCAGGAGGACGGAAAGATGTACGGCGAGGAATACACGCTCGTGACTGTGGCTGACTATATCTTGAAGCATACGCCGGGTAACACGGTGAGCAACCTCAGCTCCACACGCGCCCTGCGCGATGTCACCCGCAAGTATGGCAAGGACTACAATGCCGCTGCTGTGGGTGAGGTGAACGTGGTGACGAAGATGAAGGAGACGGGTGCCGTCATCGGTGGTGAGGGCAACGGAGGAGTCATCTATCCGGAGGCACACTACGGCCGCGACGCGCTCGTGGGTATCGCCCTCTTCCTCAGTCATCTGGCTCATGAGGGAAAGAAGGTGAGTGAGCTGCGTGCCACTTATCCGAACTATGCCATCGCGAAGAACCGTATCGACCTCGAGCCGACCACCGACGTGGATGCCATCCTCTGCAAGGTGAAGGAGATGTATGCTTCCGACCCTGCCGTGGAGGTCAACGACATTGATGGCGTGAAGCTGGACTTCCCGGAGAAGTGGGTACACCTGCGCAAGTCGAACACCGAGCCCATCATCCGCGTTTATTCCGAGGCTCAGACTGAACAGGAAGCTGATGAAATCGGAAAGAAAATCATGGACGTGGTCTACTCGTTGAAATAGTTTTCTGTTATTAGCATTCTGTTCAATGTTGGCTTGGATGAGCTGAAAACGTTTTTCAACCGACAGTCAATAATCATAAAAAGACATCCCCGGACTACATTGCAATGCAGTCCGGGGATGTCCGTATTTACAACTTACAGTAGTAGAAAACTCATCCGCCCTGCAACCGTACCGAGCCCGTCTACCGGTGCAACTGAGCTGTAGGAACGGAAAAATCTGTTTTCTGCGCACCTACGTCCCAGTTACGTACCGAGTTCGCCCACTGGTGCAACCGTACCGAGCCCGTCCACCCTGGGGGCATGGACGTCTCGTCCGTGCCAGCCGTCGAGGGCTCGATGCCCGAGACGGCTGTCCAAAAAACCTCAAACCTCAAATCTCAAACTAATCACTGTTCTGCGATGATGTTGATGATGGCGACGATGTCGGAGATGTCCACTTTCGTGTCCTCGTTCACGTCGGCATAGCGGTAGGTGGCGGTGCCGGCTATCTGGTTGATCACCGCCACGATGTCGGAGATGTCCACTTTTCCGTCCTCGTTCACGTCCCCTTTCAAGTGGTTGTCTACGCCTTCGGAGCCTTTGACCACCACCCACTGGTTGGCGATAGGTGTGCCGGAGGCATCGGTCACAACGCTGCTGGAGCCGTCCTCTCCCTCTATGACTGTGATAATGGCGCCTTCGGGCTCAACCACCTCACCCACAATATTCAACGCGGCCAGACTATAAGTGCCTCCCCATGAATGAAGCGTTGCCTCGGGGGTGTTGACGGCGATAGTTCCAGCTATGGAGAAGATGCCCGCAGCCTGTCCTCTTGCCTTGACGGTGACAGATTCTGTGAGCGTGCAGTTGCCCACCCATATTGCTGCTGAACTTTGAGGCACTTCCACTGTGAGGGTTCCGTCTCCGGAGATGGTGGCGTTGTCCAGCGCCACGGCCGCGATGGTGTTCTGGCTGGTGAGTGTGTTGTTGCCGTGAAGTTCTATGTTCAGTTCCGGCAAGGTGCTTTGGATGGCCAGGGCAGCACCGGCGGCATTGATTGTCGCATCGTTGAGTGTCAGTGTGTTGCCGGCGAACGATGCCGTTCCGTCGCCGAGGATGTCATTCTGGTTGACGGTGGTCACCTGGATGCCCCCTACCCACAGGTCGTACTTCTGTCCTTCCACGGTCAGCGTGCTCGAAGCGGTGAAGCCGTTGCACGTGGCGGTGATGGTGACTTTCTTGCCAAGTATGTCAGGATTGTCAGTCAGGGTGACAAGACCGTTCCCGTCGACTGTGGCGATGCGGGTGTCGCTGGATTTCCAGCTGATGCCTGTGGCTGAGGAGGGGGTGAATACGGGACTTACTAAATGTCCATCACCCCCACTAAAGTTCCACTCCACTGTTCCGGCGGTGGAGGGTGTCACGCTGGCGGTGAGTTGAATACTGCCGTCAGCAGGGTCTATCATGGCCTGCCGGGGGGTTACGTCAAGGCCGTCCTGTTCCGAGGCTACCACATAGACGTAGAACGGGGCTACGGAATTACACATCACTCGGGCGGCATATCCCGGTCTCACCTGCGTGCAGTCGATGGTGACGCTTTTCTTCTCCGTGTTGAAGGTGAACTGGGGCGACGGTCCCTGATCATTACCTGTGACATTCATAGAGGACAGCTGGCTGACGCTCAGCTCCTGGGTGGTGGAGGCAGGGAAGATGTCGAGTGGCACTTCCTTGATTTCACCCGCTTTGACGTATATCATTGTCGGACTGATAATGTCGAGCAGGGGAACGGTGGTCTCGTCTTCCGTCACGACGAAATAGACCGTCGTATAATCTTTGTCTGTCACACTCACTCTGTATGTGTCGTTCCACTTGGTGGTCACATTCTCGGCCTTGAAATAGACCTCCTTGTAGAAATGAGAGTCGTCTTTCACAATTTCCTTCGTCAGTGACTCATCTTCGTATAAGGTTTTTATCCCATCCTGAGCCAGCACCCAGAATGCGCCGCTGGTGCCTACGAAGTCGGAAGCATTCACGGGCTCGGGATACTCCCGCACCCTGACGATGGTGTTTTTGGGCACGATGTAGGCCAAGAGCGGACCGTTCTGGTCGAATTGGATCTTGTTGTTCACTCCGGCGGCCTCCAGCTGTATGCCTGTCATCTCTGTTCCGGGCGTACCTGTTCTGATACTTTTGTAAGCGACCACTTTCCCGGCATTGAAGTAGTCGTTTGCCTTGTAGCGTGTATAGACATACAAGTGTTGCCCGCTGCTGACTGAGGCCATCTTGTACGCGGAGCTGAATTGTTCAGGTGTCTTTGCGTTGGCCCAGTCGGCTTCCGTGAACTTCGACGCATCCTGGAGCGACGTGAACATCAGATATTCCTGCCGCAGCTCCACGCTTTTTCCGTTCACCTCCGTTGTGGTGTGGTGAGGGTTGTCTATATACAGGCTGCCAGATCTGTAAGCGAGACTGGGAGCCAGCGGAGCCAACGTGTTGTCGCGTTTCCTCACATCGTAGGCCCAGCCGGCGTATGCCCAGCCCAGACAGGGGTCGACGGAGAACATTCCATAGTAGGTGTAGCCAGCGTCTCCAGACAGGAATGTGTAGTCCTGCTGCCAAGTCGGGCTGATTCCGTCGTATCTGGTATAGAGGACGCCGTCGTCGAGGGTGGTACCCCGGCATAATGCGAAATTGATGGAGGGATTCTCCCACGTGATCTTGTCCTTCGCACTGCCGAGGCTGATTTTCCGGGTGTCGCCCACATAGACCACTTCTGTTTGTACCGGTATGCTGAACGCTTTCCATGCCTGTGGAGCCATCATCGTGAGCACATTGCCGTATCCGATCACCATCGTGCGCTCGAACTCTTTTTCGCCTTCATGGTAGATGGCCTCGGCGCTGTTCACGCTGATGTCGCACGGCTTCTTCATGAAGATGCCGCCCTCGGCATGGCAGGGGTTCATGTTGGCGCTTGCTATTTGATAATAACTGTTCGCGTCAAGCAGGTCGATATTGAGTTTGTTGCGGGCATAAAGTCCAAGCGATCCTTTATTCTTTGCGGAGGCGTAGAGTTTTTTGCATTGGATGTCGATATTATTCGCGCTGATTCCGCATGTGTAGCCCACTGCCTCGACCTCCGTCTGTGCTCCCAGGATCTTGATGTTGTTGCGGACACGTATGGCTTCCGACTTCGTGCCGGCGTGAGCGTTCACCTTTGCGTTGTCGATGTTGAAAGAGTACGCGATGATTCCGTGCCAGTTGGTGTTCACGTTCAGCTCGCAGTTGCTTACGTTGAGTTCGAATGCGTTGATGCCGGAATCTAAATCGTGCAGACTGAAGCTTCCGCCTTGGTTCACCGTGATTTTGCCGCCGGTGAGGTTCACTTTGTCGGCATAGAGGGTGGTCATGCCTTGACGGTTGTTCAGGATTACCGTTCCTCCTTCCACGTTGAACTCGCCAAGACTGAAGTTGCTGCTGCTAACCAAAGTGGGGAACAGCAGTCCGATCGAGCCGTTCACCGTCACATCGCTTCCTTCTTTCACGGTGAATGACTTCAGCTCTGGGGTGCTGTAGAGATCCGTCATATATCCGGCAAAGGCGTATCTCTCGGAGCTGATGTTGACGATGCTTCTTTCAATCAGCACGCTGTTGCCACGGAGGCCTTGTATGGCGAATCCGTCGTTGCGCGAACTGATATTGGCTTTCGTGTAGGAACATGTCAGTTTGCCGTTTTGATTCAGCTGAACGCCCATGTCGCGGCCGGAGATGACGGTGTTGCCGTCGCCGGTGATGGTCAGGTTTCTCACTTTCACTGCTGGAGTGTTCTTATTGTTTTGATCCACGGTCAGCGTGTAGGTCTTGCCATTGGGGTATTGCTGGTTGACCGTCCTCATCGTTTTGATGGTCAGGTCGTAGAGGTCGCTGGATGCGGTGATCTCACGTACGTAGTAGTCCTTGTCCACGATGAGGGTGGTGTTGCCGGTCAGCTTGATCCTACAGTCGGATTGCAGCTCGCTGGCTCGGCACTCTCCCTGGATTTCGATGGGATAGGCCAGCTCTATGCTTTGTGACATTACGGTCAGTGGACTGAGCAACAAGGACAGTAACGCAAACAAATGTATTGTCTGAAGTCTGCTTTGGGGTTTGTAAATCGTATTCATAGTTGTTATTTTAAAGGGGTTTGATATCTTTCTGCAAATTTATGTAAAAAATACTGTTCAGCAAAATTTTAAAGAATAATTATTTTTGAAATACGGTCATATCATGTGTCAATGGACAAAAAGATATTTTTTTAATCCGTGAAATTTGTGGAAAATATTTTATCATTCACTGCATTTTTTGTATCTTCGCAGAAAAATGTGCTGTTTTCCTTCTACCACTCCATTGGTCTTGGCTGGGATAGTGGGCGTCTCGCCCGCACAACCGGCCGGCGAAGCACGGCCTAACAATTAAAAAAAATTAGAATTATTATCGTTTGAATTTAGAAGTTATGAGATATGCAGTTATCGGTGTTGGCGGCGTTGGCGGCTACTATGGTGGTAAACTGGCGAGAATTGGGAAAGACGTGCATTTCCTTTTCCATAGTGATTACGAATATGTGCTGGAGCATGGGTTGAGAGTGGACTCCTGTGACGGCGATTTCCTGTTGCCCCATGTCAACGCCTACGAAAGGGCCGCCGACATGCCTCAGTGCGACGTTGTGCTGGTCGCCCTCAAGACCGTCAATGAGCAGTTGCTGAAAGAGCTGCTGCCGCCGCTGCTGAAGGACGACACCCTCATCGTGCTTATCCAGAACGGGGTAGGCGTGGAGCAGGACGTGCAGCAGTGGTTTCCAGATGTCGCGTTGGCGGCAGGACTGGCTTTCATCTGCTCTGCCAAGGCAGGGCCGGGGCATGTCAACCACCAGTGCTACGGCAGCATCAATATCGGGAACTTCTCTTGTCAGGATCCGCGTCGTGTCGATGCCGTGCTGGACGACCTCCATGCTGCCGGTATCGAGGCGGCGAATGTGGAATACCACGAGGCGCGCTGGAAGAAGGCTGTGTGGAACATGCCGTTCAACGGACTGACCGTCGCCCTCGACACGCAGACCGACCAGCTCCTGGCCAATCCTGCCACCGAGCGCCTCGTGCGCGATATGATGATGGAGGTGGTGGGGGCTGCCCGTGCACTTGGCGTCCATCATGTGGATGAGCCCTTCGTGGAGAAGATGATGGCGATGACGCGTGTCATGACGCCTTATTCGCCCAGCATGAAGCTGGACTATGACTACCATCGGCCGATGGAGATTGAGTATATCTATTCCCGTCCCATCGCCATCGCCCGGCAGGCAGGTTTCCACATGACCAAACTCGAGATGCTGGAGCAGCAGTTGCGGTTTCTGATGGAGAAAGAGTTTAAGTGAAAAGTGAATAGTGAAATCTTGGAGCAGCGAGTTCTTTGTGCAGGATGCCAGGACCCCTGCACCTGACTCCAAGCCTTATCGGCTGATTAATGTGCCGTTTTATTATGTGGGACAGCTGATGGACATCCTCAAGGAAAATGCTTATGCCCTTTAAACATTATTTTATCCGTTTTTTGCACTTTGATGCCATTTTAGCTTTTTCATTCGGTACATAACAGAAAAATTTGTAAATTTGCAACAAAATTCCTCTTCTACTTCCTCTTTTAGTGATGTGAAAAAAATAACTTGCCTCACCATCCAGTTGACTGTAGGGACTTACTTTAGCTCTGCTGATTTTCTCCTTTTCATGGCATAGCCTAAGCAAGCTTAGCTCTGCTCATCTGAAAAGTTCGAAAATTTCTGTATGTCCGTCCATGGTTCAGAGTTCCCGTTTATGTATGTCCTTCAGTTGACTATCGTCTTGTCTTCTCGTCTTCCTTTCTTCTTGTCTTCATCAAAACGAGGCAACTTATTTTTTAATTGTTACTTACTTCCAATTCTACTCCCTCTTTAAAAAAGATGAAACCTTACAAATTTGCACCTTATCTGAAGACAACCCTGTGGGGCGGCTATCAGATTGCCCCGTTCAAAGGAATATACACGGCTCAGCCCAATATCGGCGAGAGCTGGGAAATCAGCGGCGTGCCTGGCCATGAGAGTGTGGCAGTGGAGCGTGGACTGGTCGACGACGTGGACGTGGGGCTCACGCTTCCGCAGCTGATCGACAAATACAAAGGACTGCTCGTGGGCGAGAAAGTCTACAAGCGTTTCGGCGGAACCTTTCCGCTGCTCATCAAGTTCATCGACTCGCGACAGGACCTCTCCGTGCAGGTGCATCCCGACGACCGTCTGGCCATGGAGCGCCACGGATGCGCCGGAAAGACGGAGATGTGGTATATCATCAAGGCCGACATCGGAGCCAAAATCTATGCAGGCATGCGAAAGTCCATCTCCCCTGAAGACTATGAGCGACTGGTCACGGCTGAGACCAAAGAAGGCGAGAACCCCATGCAGGACGTCATCGCCACCCATGAGTCGCACGACGGCGACCTCTTCTTCCTACCAGCCGGACGGCTCCACGCCATCGGAGCCGGCAATTTCCTCGCCGAAATCCAGCAGACGAGCGACATCACCTACCGCGTCTATGACTTCGGACGAAAAGACGCACACGGAAATCCACGCGAACTCCACGTTCAGCAGGCAAAGGATGCCATCGACTACCGCGTATGGCCTGAGTACCGCAGCAGCTACGACTCCACCAAGCCGACGTCACAGCTCATCAACTGCCCCTATTTCGTCGTACACCGAGTCGTCGTGCAGGTGGCTCAGCAGATAGACTTCAAGTGCGACTCCTTCGTCGTCGTCATGTGCCTATGGGGGGAAGCCAACATCAACGGCATCCATATCAGGCAGGGCGAGACCATCCTCGTGCCGGCATGCGAGAATATCCTCTACATCTTCGGCAACGCCACTTTCCTCACAGCCACCATGTGACGACATCCGCCAACACAACGTACAACAAAACGCCACTCTGGAATGGTTCCGGAGGGGCGTTGTCTTCTGATGAGGTTTTGCCTCTACTTCATCTCAAGCGCAGGAGGTCAATACTCCGTCTTGTCTTCCTTGGCCGTCCAGGCCTGGAAGGTGTGGATGGCCTCGTCGCGCAAGAGTGGCGTGATGGGTATGGCACGCTCTTCCATGGGCTTCGACAGCTCGTCGTAGATGAAGTCGTCGGCGAAGTTGATGTCGCCGGCGTCCCGTCGGGTGTTCCCGTAGTAGATATGTCCGATACGTGCCCAGTAGATGGAAGCCAGACACATCGGGCACGGCTCGCAGGACGTGTAGATGGTGCAGCCGCTCAAGTCGAAGTTGCCCAGTTTGCGGCAGGCCTGACGGATGCAGTTCACCTCTGCATGGGCAGTCGGGTCGTTGTCCAGCGTCACGCTGTTGCCGGCACGGGCAATCACCTCTCCGTCCTTCACAATCACGGCACCGAACGGACCGCCGCCGCGCTCTATGTTGGCGTCAGCCTCTGCGATAGCCATTCGCATGAATTCTTTGTGCTCCATAACTGTTTTGTTGAAAGTTTAATGTTGAAAGTTTAATGTGGAATGTTTGGGGTTGAAGGTTTAATGTTTAAAGTTTAATGTGGAATGTTTGGAGTTTAGTGAGAATTTGGTTTAGAGCTGAGAATTTAGAGCAAGGCTTGTTATGCCAATGGATATCCTTGCTTTCAACAAAGAAGAGTAACTCCTCTTTAAACATTAAATGCCGTGTATCAGGACATCGTTGACACTTTTGTATCAGGACATCGTTGACACTTTGTATCAGGACATCGTTGACACT
>CAMOTI010000142.1 GCA_946625675.1 uncultured Prevotellaceae bacterium
GGTTCGGAGAAAAGTTCGGAGAAAGATTCGGGGACCGACACAAAAAGTTCGGAGAAAGGTGTGCTTGGTTCGGAGAAAAGTTCGGAGAAAACCATAAAAAGTTCGGAGAAGATCCTTGATTTAATCAAGAATAAACCGACAATATCTGCTGCCGAAATAGCCATGGAGATAGATATATCCGCACGAGGTGTCGAGAAACAAATCCGTAAACTTCGGGAGGCAGGTATCATTAAGCGCGTCGGTGCTGACCGTGGCGGCTACTGGGAGATTACAACGAAAGAAGAAAAATAAAATTGATATAGATATATTATTCGGAAAAAAGATTAGAGAACTAAGAGATGAGGCTGGCGTACTGCAACGTCAGTTGGCTGCACTATTGGAGATAGACACCCCGATGTTCAGTAAGATTGAACGTAGCGATAGGCGTGCTAAGCGCGAACAAGTTATAAAACTTGCTGAGTATTTCCATCAGGACGAGAACGAAATGCTGACCCTCATTGGGACAACAAACCATTTGGCGGGATCTGGAATGGCCTTTCTATAGGTTCTTTTGAACATAATTACCCCATGTATGGATTTCACTGTACCATCATGATTGATGGAAATAAGACAGAGATAAGCTATACCGTAAGATACTTCCTCAAATCTTATGAACTTGAAATTAGAGTGTTTAAATATAATGCCGAAATTGTTAAGATTTTTGAGGACAGATTGCACGCAGAAGGCTATTCAATCAAGAAGAGACTCCCCATCGGAGAGCCCATCTATTCTTATGCTGTATATGCAGAGGGCAATAATCCGAAGGACTTTGTTTCCACATACATGAACATATTGGATGAAGCTATTAAACTATAAGGCTGGTATGGACATCAATCACTACAGCAAGACTTTTGAACATGATGTTCAGCTGCGCCGGGAAAAAATGAAGCGAGCTTCATTCTGCTCTCGCTTGCACGAAAATTGAAATTTGGCCATGCGGACGGTTATCTTCAGCCGTCTTCGGGCATCGAGCCCTCGACGGCTGGCACGGACGAGACGTCCATGCCCCCAGTGAGGATGGGCTGGGGTACATATCAGGTGCGTGGATGCGAAAAAACAGATTGTGCTTCGCAGGATTCTATTCGTTATATTATAATAAGAGGTTGCATGCGGAATGGGAGGCTCCATGCGGGGGAAAGATACAAGACGCCCCACGGGGCGTCTCTACAAGAGAAACGCGGGGAAGGGAGCGGTGTCAGAGGCGGAGGCCGACGAAGGCGCGGAAAAGCCATTTGAGGTGGAGAACCTCGACATGACTGGGTTTTCCGATGTTGGAGTAGTTGAATACCATGTTGGTGCCAACGAAGTAGTTCTTGAAGTTGTAGATGACGGCGGAGCGTGCTGTGAGGATGACCTGGGGGAAGGCGGTCTGCATCTTCTCCTTGACGCCGTTGACGGAGAGCTTTTGAGAGCCGTTGACGACGAATGTGGGGAGGAGGGTGGCATGAATGAGCCATCGGCGTGAGGGTACGAAGTTGTAGGCGTATCCGGCTCCGAGGGCGAAGTTGAAGGTGTTGAGCTTATATGAGCTTTGGTCGATCTGGCTGGTATGCTTGAGTTTCTGCCACTCGAGAGAGGAGCCGACGAGGAGGCTTCCCGCCGAGCGTTTCTGGATGTATGACTGCGTGAAAGCTGCGGGATAGGAGAAGCGCCGGTGGTTGAAGACATAGTAGGCGTTGACATTGAAGGAGCGTTCGTGTATGGAGCCGTCCTCGGGCTTGATTTTAGGGTTGTTCCCCACCCTGATCCATCCGTCGAATCGCTTGGCATCCTGCGTGATGATGTCGAATCCGTAGCGGTTGGTGTAGGAGTTGAGGTTGATTTCGAAGTCCTTGTATTTACCAGCGAGCGCAGCGGGGTTGAGGGCACCTCCGACGGTGATGCCACGGTATGAGACGGAGAAGCTGGCCGTGGCTTTGTGGTCGGCTTCGAGGTCTGCCCTGACAGGTACGCCGTCCTGCGTGGAGTTGATACGGAAGTCGGTGCCGGCTACGTTGGTGCGCACCTTGAACGTCCATCGCTCGGTGGGGCGTGCGAGGTATGCTGTGTCGATGTCAGCCTTGTTGTAGCGTTCGGCCAGAGCTGAGTCGGCGGCGAGGATCTTGTCCTCATACTGCGTGTAGAGAGAGTCGGCTTTATGTCTCACCTTCTCTACCCTCTTCTTGAGAATCTGCGCGTTGGCAGAGAAAGAGCATAGAAACAGGATGATGAAGAAAAAGAATCTATGAGATTTGAGAGTGGCCATGGAGTTGAGAGAATTGAGAGTTGAGAGTTCAACCGTCATCGGGCATCGAGCCCTCGACGGTTGGCACGGACGAGACGTCCATGCCCCCAGTGTGGACGAAATATGCCTATGGATTCATAGGAGTGCTCTATAATATAGAGACAACGCATTTGGAATGCAGAAATTCAAACATTCGTGTAATGAAGTCACAAAATTAGTTAATTTTGCTGAGAAAATAAATAAAAAGAAAGAAAAAATGGAGATTATTTCTTAACTTCGCAAAGTTTAGTAAATTTTTAATCAGACATTAATTATGAAAAAGATGATGAAAGCGGCCGCCGTTTGCGCATTCACGGTGATGACAATGAGTTTTATGGTTCAGTCGGAGAAACCCATGACGAAACAGGCTGACGGCACGTATGTAGTGAACACGACGAGTTTGTCGCAGGGCGTGAAGGGCTACCAGAGCAATACCCC
The DNA here is from genome assembly GCA_946625675.1 of uncultured Prevotellaceae bacterium. GTDB lineage: Bacteria > Bacteroidota > Bacteroidia > Bacteroidales > Bacteroidaceae > UBA3839. The sequence goes on from CAMOTI010000142.1 coordinate 2,741, forward strand.
TCTGAAGATTTATATCAAGAAGGACAAGGTAGTGAAGATAGAGGCGCTGGCGAACAAGGAGACTCCGAAGTTCTTCAAGAAGGTGTCGGACGGCATCCTCGGCAAGTGGAACGGGAAGAGCGTGAAGGCCGCCCAGAAGCTGAAGGTTGACGGTGTGACAGGCGCTACGATGTCGAGCAACGCGGTGAAGGAAAACGTGAAACGCGGCCTGGAGTACTATGTGAAGAACAAGTGATTGATATTTACGATTTGACAATTTACGATTTACGATTTATTTGGATATTTTTATATTCAATTATTTGGCCATGCGGACGGTTGTTTTCCTTGCGGATGGTTGTTTTCCTTGCGGACGGAGGAGACATGCCAACGGTGTTTTCCATGCGGACGGAGGAGACATGCAGGTGTTTTTTTGGCCATGCGGACGGAAAAAGTTTGAAGACGCCCCGCGGGGCGTCTCTACTAGCAAACGGGCTTTGGACGTATCTTGAGCGGAGGTGAGCAAAAAAATACTGGAATTGTGCGAAATTTGGCACAATCTTTGATATAAATCAAGAAAATCATAAAAAATTTAATATTTTTTTTAAAAATGCTTGCAGGCTGGCTGAAAAGCCGTAACTTTGCAATGTGTTTTTCATAGTATTAGATTTAAGGTTAACAAGATTGGGGAAAGGCGTTTCCCCTTTTTTTATACCCATAGGCAAGTGATTGCCCATGGGTATAATAATTTTTGGTGGTATTTGGAGAGAATCACAGGGAGAGGAATGGGCCTTGCTTCGCTGGCCGGATGTGCGGAACACGAGGTTCCGCCTACCTCTACAATATAAGGGGGGGGCCGTGCTTCGCCGGCCTTAAGTGCCGCAGAAAACTGCGGCGTACATGAAAGCAATGGAAAAGAGATAAAAAAAACGGAGGAGAGACAGAAAAAAACGGAGGAGAGACAGGAAAAAGGGGGAAAGACGAACATTTTTTTGACAATTTCACATTATTAACAGGAAAAATACGGATTAATTGGATTTTTTTTTGTAATTTTGGAACATAATATGCGGTTGTATCATGTATTGAAGTGAAAAGTGAAGATATTCTGGTGATGATTTTTTCGGACGTTAATCTTTCGTGAATCTTGACATGATTTTTCACCAGGACAGGCGTAATGAAATTAGCAGGACAGGCATGATATAATTACCAGGACAGGCATAAAGAAACCGCATATTCGCGACCAGCCAAATAAAAAAAACAAAATACAAAATGAATTACAGATGGAATTACACCCCACCCACACCCGAAGAGCAGGCGACAGCGGCTAAGTTGTCGCTGGACATAGGCGTGAGCCCAGTGATATGCCTGCTTCTGCTGAGGCGAGGCGTCACGACGGCGGCAGATGCCAAGTCGTTCTTCCGTCCGCAGCTTCACGCGCTTCACGACCCGTTTCTGATGCAGGACATGGACAAGGCCGTGGAACGGCTGAACGAAGCGATGGGCCGGAAGGAGCGCATCCTGATATACGGTGACTATGACGTGGACGGCTGTACGGCCGTTGCTTTGGTGTACCGCTACCTCCAGCAGTACTATTCCAACATGGACTACTACATCCCCGACCGCAACGACGAAGGCTACGGCGTGTCGCGCCAGGGAATAGAGTACGCCAAGGAGACCGGCGTGTCGCTGATCATCATCCTGGACTGCGGCATCAAGGCGGTGGAGGAGATAGCCTACGCGAAGAGCCTTGGCATCGACTTCATCATCTGCGACCACCACGTGCCTGACAAGGAGCTACCCCCCGCTGTTGCCATCCTGAACGCTAAGCGAGAGGGCAACACCTACCCCTACAACGAGCTGTCGGGCTGTGGCGTGGGCTTCAAGTTCATGCAGGCCTTCTCCATCAGCAACGGCATCCCGTTCAACACACTGATTCCGCTGCTGGACCTCGTGGCTGTGAGCATCGCCAGCGACATCGTCCCGATCATGGGAGAGAACCGCGTGCTGGCCTACCACGGCCTTCGTCAGCTGAGCAACAACCCATGCGTGGGTCTTCAGGCCATCAAAGACATCTGCGGCATGACGAGCCGCGAGATCACGATGAGCGACATCATCTTCAAGATAGGTCCGCGCATCAACGCCTCGGGCCGTATCCAGAATGGTAAGGAGTCGGTTCGTCTGCTCGTGGAGCGCGACATCGTGAAGGCCCGCGAGCAGGCCGCCCGCATCAACGAATACAACGAGGAGCGCAAGGAACTGGACAAGCGCATGACAGAAGAGGCAAACATTCTGGTGGACCTGATGCCTGAGATGGCGGGAAAGAGTTCGATGGTGATTTACGAGGAAGACTGGCACAAAGGCGTGATCGGCATCGTGGCCTCACGCCTGACCGAGCTTTACTACCGGCCTGCCGTGGTGCTGTGCCGCACGGGTGACATCGCCACGGGCTCAGCCCGGAGCGTAAGCAACTTCGACGTTTACAAAGCCATCCAACACTGCTCGAGCCTTCTGGAGAACTTCGGCGGCCACCCCTATGCTGCCGGTCTGTCGCTGAAGGTGGAAAACGTGGAGAAGTTCAGCGAGATGTTCGAGGAATACGTGAGCACCCACATAGCCGACCACCAGACACAGGCCAACCTGGACATCGACGCAGAGCTCCGCTTCCAAGAAATCAACCACAAGTTCTTCAACGACCTGAAGAAGATGCGCCCGTTCGGCCCAGACAACCAGAAACCCACGTTCATGACACGAGAAGTGTATGACTACGGTACGAGCAAGGTGGTGGGGAAAGACCAGGAGCATATCAAGCTGGAGCTGGTGGACACGAACTCGAACCACGTGATGAACGGCATCGCGTTCGGTCAGAGCTCGCAGGCACGGTATATCAAGACGAAACGGTCGTTCGACATCGCCTATACGCTGGAGGACAACACGCACAAGAAAGGAGACATCCAACTGCAAATCGTGGACATCAAAGCGGAAAAGGTTTGAGGTTTATTAGCCATCCGGACAGTTTCTTTTCGAGAATTCGGTTTTTCGAGGCGACGAAGATTTGAGGATTCAAAAGTTCGAGATTTCCAGACGATGATAAAAAGAGGCAGAAGACGTTGGAGACAGCAGACTACAAGAAGATACTGAAACAATACTGGGGCTACGACTCGTTCCGCGGTATCCAGGAGGAAATCATCAGCTCGATAGGGAGCGGGAGGGACACGCTGGGACTGATGCCCACCGGCGGCGGGAAAAGCGTGTGCTTCCAGGTGCCTACGCTGGCGATGGGCGGAATGTGCATCGTGGTCACTCCCTTGATAGCGCTGATGAAAGACCAGGTGTCGCAGCTTCGTCTTCGCGGCATCAAAGCCGAGGCCGTCTACTCCGGGATGATTCGGAGCGAGATAGAGCGCGTGCTTGAGAACTGCATCTTCGGCGACTTCAAGTTCCTGTACGTGTCGCCTGAGCGACTGGGCACCGAGCTGTTCCAGGCCAAGCTGCGCTATATGCGCAACATCTGCATGATCTGCGTGGACGAAGCCCACTGCATCTCACAATGGGGATATGACTTCCGCCCCGCCTATCTGGAGATAGCCAATTTGCGTAAGCTCATCCACTACCCCGTTCCCGTTTTGGCCTTGACGGCTACGGCGACGCCAAAGGTGGTGGACGACATCCAGGAGCGCCTGAACTTCTCGGAGAAGAACGTGTACTCGATGAGTTTCGAGCGCAAGAACCTGGTGTACGTGGTCCGTGAGACCGAGAACAAAGACGACGAGCTGATCCATATCCTTCAGAGCTACCAGGAAGGCAGCGCGATTGTGTACACCCGCTCTCGCAGACTGACGAGCGAGCTTGCCCACCGTCTGGAGGAATTCGGCATCCTCTCCGAGAACTACCACGCGGGTCTGACTGAGACCGAGCGCGACCTACGTCAGCGCAACTGGACGAAAGGGCGCTGCCGCGTGATGGTGGCTACGAACGCCTTCGGAATGGGCATCGACAAGCCCGACGTTCGGCTGGTGATCCACTACAACGTACCCGACTCGATAGAGGCCTACTTCCAGGAGGCCGGCCGAGCCGGAAGGGACGGGAAACGGTCGTATGCCGTGCTGCTATACAACAACCAGGACCAGGGGAAGCTGCGTCGCAGGATCGACGAGACCTACCCCCCAGCCGACTACATCCGCGATACCTACGATAACCTGTGCTATTTCCTGGAAATCGGCATCGGCGAAAGCAAGAACCGGACCTACAAATTCAGTCTGGAGAAGTTCTGCCGCACGTTCCATCAGTTTCCGGTGCAGACAGAGAGTTCACTCCACCTGCTGAACAACGCCGGCTACATCGAATACTGCACCGACCCGGAATTCAAGTCGCGCGTCCGCTTTGCCCTAAGCAAGGAAGAGCTTTACCGTCTGCACGAAGGCAGCCAGCGTCGCGAGACCCTCATCAACTGCCTGTTGCGCACCTACAGCGGCCTTTTTGCCGACTACGTCTACATCGATGAGCTTCAGATGTCCCACCTGACGGGCATCGGCGTGGAGCCCATCTACGAAGAGCTGAAATCCATGGCGCAGCAACGCATCATCGACTACATCCCCCGCAGCAATGAACCCACCATCACCTTCAGCCAGGGCCGCGTGGAAGGGAAAGACCTCTACTTGTCGGACATGGTTTATGCCGACCGCAAGACAGACTACACGACCCGGATAGAGGAAGTGATCCGCTACGCCTCGTCCACACGCCATTGCCGCAGCCGCATGCTGCTGGAATATTTCGGTCAGAAAGACGCGAAGGACTGCGGCTTGTGCGATGTGTGCCGCAAGAAAAAGAAACAGCAGAAGACCGCTCCGCCCAGCCTCCGCCAACAAATAGACAGTCTGTTGGGCGACGGCGAATGGCACAGTCTGAAGGAACTGAATACACTGAACGTGAACCGCGAGCAACTGGACGCCCTGATAGACGAGATGGTCAGCGAAGAAGAGCTGGAACTGGACACGGGGATGATCAGATTAGTTTGAAGTTTGAAGTTTGAAATTTGAGGTTTGAGATTTGAGGTTTGAGGTTTAGCCATCCGGACGGTTTAGTTCGAGGACTTTATAATTTGAGATTTGAAATTTATTGACATGATTTTCGGCTGCGCTCGGCATAATTGAAGCAAGCTTCATTCTGCTCTCGCTTGCACGAAAATTGAGGTTTATTAGCCATCCGGACGGTTTAGTTCGAGGACTTTATAATTTGAAATTTGAGGTTTGAAATTTGAGGTTTATTAGCCATCCGGACGGTTTAGTTCGAGGACTTTATAATTTGAAATTTGAGGTTTGAAATTTATTGACATGTTTTTCGGCTGCGCTCGGCATAATTGAAGCAAGCTTCATTCTGCTCTCGCTTGCACGAAAATTGAGGTTTATTAGCCATCCGGACGGTTTCGTTCGAGGACTTTATAATTTGAGATTTCGAGGATTCGGAGAGGACAAAACAAACAGAATAAAGCAAAACAAACATAAAAATGGGATTTTTCAAGAAATTATTCGGCGGGAAAGAGCCGAGCGAGGAAGAGCGTGAGCAGAAGCGCGACGCAAACAGTTTCGACACACTGAAATATAACGGTCTGCAGGCCCTCAGGATGGGCAAGACAGGCCACGCCATCACCTACCTGACTCACGCCCTCGACATCCAAGAGGACGAGGAGGCGCACACGATGCTGGTGAATGCCTATATCCGCGACAACGACCTGGAGAGTGCGGCTGAGGTGGCAAAGGAGCTTTGCGAGCTCTATCCCGAGAATGCCAACCACCCTCTGAGCCTGGCCCAGCTACTCTATCAGCTGGAGCGGTACGACGAGATGGAGTCGGCCTGCGTTCGCGGGATAAGCCTTGACGAGAGCCGCTCTGCAGGCCACTATCTGCTGGCAGAGAAGCATCTGGCCACCGGCAAATTGGAAGAAGCCGAGCAGGAAGCCTCCGCCGCCATATCACTGCATCCCGAATCTTACGACAGCTACCTGCTCCGTGCCCGCGTGTATCAGCAAGAGCAAAAGTACAAGGAAGCCCTTGCCGACCTGGAATATCTGCAAAGCGAAGGGCAGACGAGCGACGAGGTGCTGCTGCTTCGCGGAGAGTTGCTGGAGTCGACAGGAGAGGACTCCGCAGCCATGGATAGCTACCGGGAAGTGGTGGCAGAAAATCCGTTCATGCGCTCCGCCTACGTGAGGATAGCCCGTCTTCAGGTTCGCCAGGAGCAATATGAGGACGCCGAGACGACTATCAACGACGCGATAGAGCAGAACGGCGAGTACGCACAGATCATCCTGACACGAAAAGAACTGAAGGAGGCGCTCGGCGATACAGACGGTGCCACAGAAGACGCAGCCCTTGCCTCAAAACTCCAAGCCGAAGAAGAAGTGGCCGAACACAAAGAAGCCAACCTGGAACAGGAAATCAAAGAGAAATACAGCTCTATCAACCCGTTCCAATAGGAAAAAAGATGAGAGAGCCGGAGAATCCAAATTGCCTGGAATAACCGGGCAATCAGGAGAAACCGGAATAGCCGGAAAAAACGGAATGTCTTATGTTTTTCTACAGAATCGCTGCAGGAAGAGGATTCCTGCAGTGGTGAGTCCGAAGGGGAATCCGAACCATATACCTTGCGGTCCGAGACCGAGGGTGAAAGCAAAGAAATAGCTGGCCGGAATGGAGACAAGGAGATAGGCAATGGCCGCGTATATCATGAGCGGCTTGACATCCTGAATGGCGCGCAGGGCATTAGAGAAGAGAATCTGTGTGCTGTCGCCGAGCTGGTAGATGATGAAGGGCAAGAGCAAAGTCGCAGTCATGGCCACGACGTCCGCGCTGGTGGTGAAGCAGAAGCATAGCGGCTGGAATCCGATGACGATGGCTGCCGTGAGGACAACAGCCGCCACCAGGTTCATGGCATAAGCGGTGAATGCAATCCTGCGCACCTCTCCGTTTTCGCCCCTCCCCTTGAAATGGCTGATGCGAATAGCCGCTGCCGCCCCCACACCGTAATAAAACATGAAGCAGAGCGTCCCGATGGTACACATCACCTGATGCGCCGCCAGCGCCGTTGCTCCGAGCCATCCCATCATGATGGCCGTGATGTTGAACGACGCCGCCTCGAGCGCCAGCTGCAGCCCGATGGGCATCCCCACTTTCGCAAGATGCCAGAATCCCCTTTTTGTGATTTTCTTCCTGAATCCGTCCCTAAACTCCGCATAATGCCGGTTTTTCCGTACCACAATCCAAATTAAGACCACCATAAGCACCCGCGATAGGAGCGTGGCGATGCCCGCCCCGTTGAGTCCCATAGACTGAACGGCAAAGGACGAGAAAGGGATAGAGAATCCGTAGATGAGCAGATAGTTCCCGATGATGTTGGCCACGTTTCCCACCAGCATGATGTACATCGGGCTCTTGGTGTCGCCCACCCCGTCGCAGAACTGCTTGATGGAGTTGAAAGCCGAGAGAAAGGGCAGCGACAATAATATAATAATGTAATAAGGCCTGATGAGCGGCATGAGCTCCTCCGGCTGATTGAGGATGTGGAGATTGAAATAAAGCAAGAGCATGAAAAGCATGACCGCCGCGCATAGCAACAGGTTAGCCAAGAGGCTCTCCTTGAGCGTTCGGCTGCAGTCGTCCTTCTGCTTTCTTCCGAAGAAAGCCCCTACGATAGGCGTGGTGCTGTAAGAGAATCCCAAGAGGAAGAACACGATGAGATTGAACACATTATTGACGAACCCCGAAGCTGAGAGCTCCGGAGTTCCAAACTGTCCCACCATGATGGTGTCTGCAAACGCCTGTGCGATGGTACCGAGTTGCCCGATGACGATGGGAATGCCAAGTGCGATGAGCGGCCTGATATGAGAAACTTTCTCCACAGCCACTATGCGTTGCCCTTCTCGTCGAGATAGGAGTCCTTGAATCCAAGAAAATAAAGCACTCCGTCGATTCCGATGGTGTTGATTGACTGCTGTGCGTTCGCCACTACCCTTGGCTTGGCGTGGAAGGCGATTCCGAGTCCCGACTGGGAGAGCATAGGCAAGTCGTTTGCTCCGTCGCCCACGGCGATGGTCTGGCGGATGTCCACCTTCTCGACCTGTGCTATGAGCCTGAGGAGCTCCGCCTTCCGTTTTCCGTCGACAATCTCACCGAGGTAGTGGCCCGTGAGCTTACCGTTCTCATCGATTTCCAGTTCGTTGGCATATACATAGTCGATGCCGTAGCGGTCCTGCAGATATTTTCCGAAATAGGTGAATCCACCGGACAGGATGGCGATTTTGTAGCCATATCGCTTGAGCACGTACATCAGTCGATCGACTCCCTCAGTGATGGGAAGGTTTTCTGCGATTTCCTTCATAACGCTGACGTCCAGCCCCTTGAGCAGCGCCACTCGCTCCGTGAAGCTCTCCTTGAAGTCGATTTCCCCTCGCATAGCACTCTCCGTGATAGCCTTGACCTTGTCGCCCACCCCAGCCCTCATGGCCAGCTCGTCGATGACCTCAGTCTGAATGAGGGTGGAGTCCATATCAAAGCAGATGAGGCGTCGCATACGTCGGTACATGTCGTCGAGCTGTAGTGAGAAGTCCATTCCCATGTCGGCCGAGAGTCGCATGAGCTCCGCCTGCATCTGCACGCGGTCCTTAGGGTTGCCACGCAGAGAGAATTCGATGCATTTACGCGTGTGGTTTCGCTCCGGATTTCGCATGGACTGCCTACCTGTGAGACGCCGTATGGCGTCGATGTTGAGTCCCTGCTCGGCAATGACCTTGGTGGCCGCCTCAATCTGCGCTGCAGAGAGATGACGTCCGAGTAAAGTGAGGATGTATCTGTTTTTTCCCTGTCGGTTGACCCAGTCCTCATACTCATCCTCGGAAATGGGAGAGAATCCGATGTTGACTCCCAGTTCCGTGGCCTTGAAGAGCAGCTCCTTCATGACCTGTCCCGAGTGCGCCTCGTCCATTCTGATGAGAATGCCAAGCGAGAGCGTGCTGTGGATGTCGGCCTGGCCGATGTCAAGGATATGGGCATTGTATTTAGCAAGAATCTGCATCACAGAAGCAGTAAGGCCGGGACGGTCCTGTCCTGTGATTCTGACGAGAATTTGTTCTTTTTTTACGGGAGGATTATTCATAAGTCAAGTAGTTTTTTATGATTGGCCGCATTGATAATGCGGCATAGAAGACACCTTCTTTACTGAGGCCGCGATGGTAACGCGGCGTACGGGACAGCCCGATTTTGAGGCTTTTTTCTGCACATTCTGTGTTGGCACAGATTATCACAGCATTTTGAAAGCCCGCTTGATGACCTTCTCGACTGTGGCGTCGGGCTCTTCCTTTAGGATGGCCTTGACCGCCTTCGCCACAGGGGCGGGCGAATATCCGAGAGCCTTGAGTGCCTCGGTGGCATCGTCGTAGACTTGCTTGCTGAACGGTGCCGTAGCCGGTTCGTCGCCCGATTGAGTCGCCTCGGGAGTGATGCCGAGCGATGCCACCTTGTCCTTGAGTTCGACGATGATGCGCTGAGACGTCTTGGAGCCCAATCCTTTCACAGTCTTGAGCATTTTCTCGTCGCCGTTGAGGATGACATTGCAAAGTTCCGCGGGGGTGAAAGCCGACAAGATTGTACGTGCCGTGTTTCCACCCACTCCACTGACGCTGATGAGCTGTAGGAAAAGCTGCCGCTCCTGCATGGTGGCGAAGCCAAAGAGGACCCATGCGTCCTCCCTGATAGCCTCGTAGACATATAAGCGAACTTCCGCCTTTCCCTGAATTGCACTGAAGGTGTTGAGGGAAATATTCAGCAGATATCCCACCCCATGACATTCCACGGTAGCCGTGGCAGGAGTGAGGGCATCAAGTTTTCCAGAAACGTATTCTATCATTGGGATTTACGATTTACTATTTACGATTTACTACATGAACTTTGTCACGACTCAACATAGCTCAAGCAAGCTTGGCTCTGTATTCGCTGCTCCAAAGTTTTCCTATTTATTTTAGTATTTTGATATTTTGTTATTTGGCCATGCGGACGGGGGGGGAACGCTCGCGATGGTATCGCTCGCCACACAACAGGCAATGAGAGGCAGTTTTTTTGTTTTCGGAGCCATGCGGGAGATATCCACTCAACACCGGGGAGGTTTGCGGGGCGGGGGGGAGGCGGATGCCAGCCTGAGGCCCCGTAGGGTCAAAGCTGACGAAAACGCAATGGACACCCGACACCGGGAACGTGGTTGGGGCTATGGAAGGCTCTGCCACACTGAAGGTTGAGGGGCTATAGAGAGTTTAGGGAGCCATGCGGAGGGGACGCTCGCGATGGTATCGCTCGCCACACAACGGGCAATGGGATTAGTATTTTCGATTTGACAATTTACGATTTACAATTTATTTTTTAATTTTTATATTTTATTTAGCCAGCGGAGGGGAGAGCAGACACAGGTGGCTTCCGTTTTTCGTGTCAATGATTTCGTTCCATACGTAGGTTGTCGGTGGTGAACTCGACGACGGCAAGCCTGTGGGTGACGAAGATGACGGTGGCGTCGTGGTAGTGCTGCTTGATGCGCAGAAGGAGCTCGCGCTCGGTGTCGATGTCGAGAGCCGACGTAGCCTCGTCGAGCAACAGTACCTTCGACGGGCGGACGATGGCGCGGGCGATGGCAATACGCTGCGCCTGCCCCTCCGATAGTCCGCCTCCCCCCTCACCGCAGACGGTGTTGAGTCCGTCGGGAAGTTCGAACACGAAGTCCGCCATAGCGATGTGCAGGGCCTGCTTCATCTGCTCTGTGGTGGCGTTAGGATTTCCGAATCGAAGGTTTTCGCGTATGGTTCCGCTGAAGAGAGAGTTGCCCTGCGGGACATACGAGAAGTTACACCTGGTGGATACATCCACCTCGCATTGCTCGCTGTCGGAATAAATCGTAGTCTTCCCCTCGTTCGCCTTGATGAGCGCGAGTAGAATGCGTATGACGGTGGTTTTTCCCGCCCCAGTTTCTCCAAGAATGGCCGTGAAGGTGCCCGGCTTGAAGTCGTAGGAGAAATTCCGCAAGACTTCGCGTCCGTTGTCGGTGTATTTATACGACACATTATCGAGCCTGACGCCCACCGTACCCTTGAGATGATGCTGACGTGCGTCGTCCTCGACTGGTAGCACCTCGAGTTCGATGAGACGCTCAGCCGACGTGAGGCTGTTGACGAAAGTAGGCAGCAGGCGTGCGATGTCGAGCATCGGCTTCTGAATCCGTCCGATCAGCTGGGTGAATGCCATGATGACTCCGACGGTGACCCCCGGCTCACGGTTGTAGAGCTGAAACAGTCCATAGATAAGCGCTGCAAGGTATCCGCCGGCGAATCCAACATTGACCATGGTCTTGGATATGATGGCGAAGCGAGCCCTTTTCTTGATTTGCCACCTCAGCACCGCCTGCCGTCGCTCGAGCTTTCCCACCTGGTTGTCGCTCTGCTCCATCACCTTGACCACCATCTTGTTCTGCACACTCTCCTGAATGATGGCCTGTAGGGCGCTGTTGCTGTCCTTGATTTTACGGACGATTCTCCTCATCTTCCTGAAATAATATCTGCTGAGGAGCATGAGGAGCGGCGCCGCCACGACAAGAATGAGCGCCAACGCAGAGTCCATCCTGTAGAGATAGACGAATGAGGCAATGAACTGCACGGTGATGATGACGACAGAGGGGACGACCTCGGTCATGAGCGACACGATGTCGGACACGTCGCCGAAGAGCCGGTTGAGTATGTCGCCACTATGCATCTTCCCCACCCCCCTCCATTCTCCGTGGAGGAGTCTGGAGAAGAAAGCCTGCTGCATGATGTTCTGCGTCCTGACTCCGAGGACTGCCCTGACCCATGTCTTGATGATGTTGAGAATCATCTCGAAGAGCAGCACGAGTCCGAACATTACGGCCAGCATGGTGAGGTTTCCCGTCCCGGCCGTAGCCGCGTCGGTGAGCCTCCTGAGCAGGTCGACTCCATAGAGTCCGAGAACCACCTGGAGTAATCCGATGACAACGTTGATGATGGCCTGCAGGCGGCATCCCTTGTGGTGCTTCCATAGCCATGCCACAAGCGTCCGTGTGGAATATTTTGTCTTGTTGAATCTCATTCCTTACCCTCTGCTGTCGGCCCCCCACATCATTTTTCTGCGGAGCGTGGAAAAGAAGCTCTGCCCCTGCTTAGTGACCACCTTGACGACATAGTCCGCCTTTTTGACGGAAATGACGATGTTGTCGGGGTAGCTCTGGCTTCTTCCGTCGATTGCCACGAGGAAGCTGCCCGACCTGCTCTGCACGGTGAGTTCCACCTCCGATGAGTCAGTGAGCACAATCGGCCTCATGTTGAGCGAATGTGGTGCCACGGGTGTCAGCGTGATGATGTTGCCGTCCGGTACGACGATCGGTCCTCCCACGCTGAGAGAGTATGCCGTAGAGCCCGTCGGCGTTCCGATGATGAGCCCGTCGGCCATGTATGTGGTCAGGTACTCCCCATTGATGGTGGTGTGGATGCTTATCATCGATGAGATGTCGTGCTTGAGGAGTGCCACCTCGTTGAGCGCGAAAGGCACGAGTCCGAGTTCCGCCCCCTTCATAGACGCCTGGAGTACAGCATGGTTGTTGACGGTGTAGTTTCCATTGCAAATGTCGGTGATGGTGTCCTCTATATTCTCGGGAGAGAAAGACGCGAGAAATCCGAGCCGTCCGGTGTTGAATCCGATGATAGGGATTTCCTTGTCCTTCACCTGGCTTGCTACGTTGAGGAACGTTCCGTCACCTCCCATGCAAACGACGAAGTCCGCCTGGAAATTGTCGTCTTCGATGATTTCGCATTGAGGCACGGTGATTTGGAGGTTGTTGACCAGGAAATCGTGGAACTC
>CAMOTI010000143.1 GCA_946625675.1 uncultured Prevotellaceae bacterium
CCTACCTCAAGCAGGTACATGGCGAAGTCGGTGGAGTTGTTGATGGTGCGGTTGCCGTCGCTCTTGCCGAAATAAGACGAGCACTTGGGGAAAAGATAGAAGGCTCCCTGCGGGTCGTTCACTTCCAGTCCGGGAATGTCCTTGGCAAGCTTGACGATAAGGTTCTTGCGGCGTTCAAATGCCTGACGCATCTCCTCCACGCACTCCTGTGGTCCGTTCCAGGCTGCCTCTGCGGCTTTCTGGCTTACGGAGCATGGACCGCTGGTGTACTGTCCCTGCAGTTTGTTGCAGCCTTTCACCACCCACTCGGGAGCGGCTATGAATCCGATACGCCAGCCTGTCATCGCATAGGCCTTGCTTACGCCGTTGATGATGACCACGCGGTCCTTGATATCGTCGAACTGAGCCATGGAGGCATGGCTGCCCACATAGTTGATGTGCTCATAAATCTCGTCTGCCACGACGATGACGCGCTCATGCTTCAACAGCACGTTCTTCAGTCCTTCCAGCTCTTCTTTGCTGTAGACTGAGCCTGTAGGGTTGGAAGGCGAGCAAAGAATCAGCGCACGTGTCTTGGGTGTGATAGCTGCCTCAAGCTGCTCCGGAGTGATTTTGAAGTCCTGCTCAATTTTGGCCTCCACATACACGGGCGTACCTTCTGCCAGCAATACCATCTGAGGATAGCTCACCCAGTAAGGGGCGGGGATAATCACCTCGTCTCCAGCGTTCACGATGGCCATGAGCGTGTTGCATACTGACTGCTTTGCACCGTTGGACACGAGAATCTGAGAAGGTGCGTACGTTAAGCCGTTCTCCGTCTTGAGTTTCTTCGCGATAGCCTCCTTCAGCGACGGATAGCCGGGGACGGGACTGTAGCGGGTCCAGTTTTCTTCTATGGCCTTGACAGCGGCTGCCTTGATGTGGTCGGGGGTGTTGAAGTCGGGCTCGCCGACACTCATGTTAATCACGTCGACACCCTGGGCTTTCAGCTCACTGCTCTTCTGCGACATCGCCAGCGTGGCTGAGGGAGCCAGACGGTTCAAACGGTCTGATAAATTCTGCATTGTTTATTGGGTTTAGAGTTTAGTGTTTAGAGTTTAGAGTTGGTCGGACCTGTCAGACGGGTCGGACCTGTCGGACTGGTCGGACTAATCTGAAATCAAGAACAGGCTATTCCCTTGCCTTCCCGAGAAAGCGGAGAAGATAGAGGAAGAGGTTGATGAAGTCGAGATAGAGTGTGAGCGATCCGAGGATGGCCAGCTTCTGAGTCGTGTCGTTCACCTCGTCGCCATAGGCCAGGAACATGTTCTTGATTTTCTGGGAGTCGTAGGCCGTAAGTCCTGCGAACACAAGCACACCGATGATGGAGATGATGAAATCCAGCCCTGAGCTCTTCACGAAGATATTGACCACGGATGCGATAATCACGCCGATAAGGGCAAAGAGCAGGAACTTGCCCATCGTCGACAAGTCTTTCTTCGTGAAGTAGCCGATAAGCGCGAGTCCGGCAAAGGCTCCAGCCGTGATGAAGAATGTGGTGGCGATGGATGTGGCTGTATAAGCCAGGAAGATGACTGACATGGTCAGTCCGTTGACCACTGAGTAGACAATAAACATGATGGCTGCCGCAGTGAATGACAACTTGTTGATGGCAGCGGAGAGTCCGATGACCAGACCGATTTCCACAATGGCAAGTACCCAGAACACAGCCTGGTTAGAGAAAATCATCTCCATCATCGTGTAACTGTTGGCCACGCCATAAGCCACAAGGCCGGTCACGGCCAATGCCAATGTCATCCACACATATACTTTTCTCATAAGCACTCCGAATGCGGTTGCCACCGCCTGGGTGTTTGCAGGAGCATAAGGTGTGTAGCCCTGCTGGCCATATGCTGACTGACCATATTGGGAGCCGTACTGCTGCTGGCCATTCTGATAGTTGCTGTAGTTGTTCATAAACCCGATTATGTTTAAAAATTTTGAATATGCTCTAACTTTCCGGATATTCCGGATTTTCTGGAGGAACTGGATATTCCGGTGGCTCCGGTTTTTCCCTACTTATTGAAATGGAGGATATGCCCCATTCGTTCCTGCTTGGTGTGGAGGTAGCGCTCGTTGTATTTGTTAGGTGTCACCTCTATCGGCACATTCTCCACAATCTCAAGTCCGTAGCCCTCCAGCCCGACACGTTTGACGGGGTTGTTCGTGAGAAGTTTAATCTTGCCCACGCCCAATGCGCGCAAAATCTGTGCGCCCACGCCGTAATCGCGAAGGTCGGGGTCGAATCCGAGGTGGATATTGGCGTCCACAGTGTCGAGACCCTGCTCCTGAAGTTTGTAGGCGGCAATCTTGTTCATCAGGCCGATGCCTCGTCCTTCCTGAAGCAGATAGACCACCACGCCCTTGCCTTCTTTCTCTATCAGCTGCATGGAGCGGTGGAGCTGCTCGCCGCAGTCGCAGCGCTTCGATCCGAAGATGTCGCCGGTGGCACAGCTGGAGTGCATACGCACAAGCACCGGCTCATCGGCAGCCCATGTTCCCTTGAAGATGGCCACATGCTCCAGTCCGTTGCTTTTCTGCCTGAAGGGGATGATGCGGAAATGTCCGTATTCTGTGGGCAGGTCGGCTTCCTCGCCTTTCTCCACGAGCGACTCTTTCTGCAGTCGGTAGGCGATGATGTCCTTGATTTGTATCAGCCTGACTCCCAGCTCCTCGGATTTTTTCACCAGTTCCGGCATTCTTGCCATCGTGCCATCAGGATTGAGGATCTCGATGAGCGCCGCGGCGGGACGGAGTCCTGCCAGCCTGGCCAGGTCGATGGCGGCCTCGGTGTGTCCTGCCCTGCGCAGCACGCCGTTGTCCTGGGCATACAAAGGGTTGATGTGTCCTGGCCGGCCGAAGGTCTTGGGTGTGGACTCGGGGTCAGCCAAAGCTTGTATCGTGGCGGCACGGTCGTGGGCTGAGACGCCGGTGGTGCAACCTTCCAGCTTGTCGACGGTCACGGTGAAGGGGGTGCCAAGCATCGACGTGTTTTCCTCCACTTGATGAGGCAGTTCCAACTCGCGGGCACGGCTGGTGGTGATAGGTGCGCAAAGCACGCCACGCCCTTCTTTCAGCATGAAATTCACTTTCTCCGCTGTGATGGTCTCAGCAGCTGTGATGAAGTCTCCTTCGTTCTCGCGGTCTTCATCATCCACGACAATAACGAATTTGCCCTGACGGAAGTCGTCAATGGCTTGTTCTATCGTAGCAAATATCTTTTTATCCATTAGTGCAAAGTTAGTGAAAAGTTCAGACTTTAACGCCCAAACTATGAAGTATTTTTAATTTTTATTCTTTTTTTGCATTTTCCCGCCCGTCATCTTGAGCCGTCTGCCATGTGGAAGTGGCTACGGAGGGCTGGGCGCCTTCCAGTTCCTCACAACGCTTGGCTATGGACTTGGCGGTGTTCATCACCACTTTCAGCTCACGGCTCAGACGGCGGCGGAAACGGCTGACACGGAAGAGGAAGAACACACCGGCCGGAAAGAAATAGCCTACGGCCTTGTTCCATTTCGGCGACTTGAACGGCGCCGTGTGGGCGTCGGCATCGAGGATGGGGAACACATTCAGATGATTCAGCACATAGCGGTCCTTGCTGTTGGAGAGCTCCTCGACGCAGTGTTCCAGTTTCTGGCTGATGGCAGCCACCTCGTCGTCGTGCGTGCTGCCGAAGAAGAGTTTGATATAGTTGGGGAAGCGGTTGAGGTGCTTCGTCCGGCGGTAGGCCTGGGCCTTGTCGGCTATGTCGAGCAGCTCGTCGTGCATAAGGCCGTACTGAGGGTCGCGTATGATCACCTCTTTCCTGAAGATGCTGCGTTTCGTCTTGATGCCGAACACCTTGCGGAAGAAGTTCCGGTAGGTGTCGATATTGAACACCACTGAGTCGTTATTCGACTTGATGGTGAGGTAATAGGCTATCGGTGCCAGCACCAGTGTGCTGAACCACATGCCCAGCCACACCGGTATAGTGCCGGCATGAGCGAGATTCGACCCGAAGGAGTTGATGATGTAGTAGAATATGAAGATAATCACGGCAACGACCACAGGCATGCCCATACCTCCTTTTCGGATGATGGCGCCCAGGGGTGCTCCGATAAAGAAGAAGACAAGACAGGAGAGTGCGAGCGTGATTTTCTGCCAGAACTGGATTTTGTGCATGCGCAGGTCGCGCTGGATGGCTTTCATCATCTCAGCGCGGAATTCCATGTCGCTGGCAGCCAGCGACACTTTCTGAAGAGCGTTATGCACCACTTGCGACTGGCGGTTCTCCTTCATTGTCTGGAACAGGGAGTCGGCATCCACGCGCGAGAGCTTGGCGCGGTCGGCCATAAGCTTGGAGGCCTCGGCCTGCGTGGCGGCATACAGGGAGTCTTCCTGCTGGCGTTCTTTCGACTGAGTAAAAAAACGACGTATTTGCTTAGAGGTCCTTTCTAACGCGCTTATGGCAGATGCCGACGTGTCAGACGCAACGGTGTCGGGACGGAACATCTGGCGTCCTGCGTCCGGTCGTTGTCCGTTCATCACCAGGTGCTGACGCTCCACCATGCGGTTACGGCGGTGAATGAAGTTCAGTTGTGCTTTCGTGAATCCGCTGACCATCAAGGTTCCGCGTTTCATGTCATCGTAGTAGGCCAGCGCGGTGCTGTCTACATATTCCTGCAACGAGTCCACACCATCCAGAAGGCTTCCCATGCTCTTGGTCTTCGCGTTCTGGGAGAAGTCGTTGTCGGTCATCGAGAAGTCGGTGCTGAAGTCGATGATGAAATGCTTGTCAACGAATGTCTCACGCCGGTATGGCACATTGTTCGTCGCCATCGCGTTGGTGCGCAGATTCTCAAACTGCTCCCCACTGAACAGATGAAGCAGCAAGTGCTCCTTGTCGGCCGAAGTTTCCAGCATGGCGGAGTCAGCCAGGATGATATGGGCATTGGCTGCGCCTTCCGACAACTCATAGATGATTACCTCGTAAAGCATGTCGGTCTTCGGATCCTTCTCCTTCACGTAGAGGTTCACGCCGTCTATGCCGTCGTAGAACACGCCCTCCGGAATGTCGATCGTCGGGGAGGTCTGACGCACGGAATAGAGCATCTGGAACAGCATCTTCTGGGCGTAGGGGGCGGCATAGTCCTGAAAATAATAGGACACGCCGGTCATCACCACCATGAAGACAGCTATCGGACGCATGATGCGCACGAGCGGAATTCCGGCTGCCTTCATCGCCAGCAGCTCCAGGCGTTCGCCCATGTTGCCGAAGGAGATGAGGGAGGCTAAAAGAATGGCAAGGGGGAGTGCCAGCGACACCAGGGTCTCGCCGGCATAGAAGAAGAACTTCGCCAGTACGTCCATCTCCAGGCCTTTGCCCACGAGATCGTCGATATACTTCCACAAAAACTGCATCATCAATATGAATATACTGATGACGAATGTGCCCACAAACAGCGTGAGGAAGTTCTTCAATACGTATTTGTCAATCTTCTTGAGCATAATTCCGTGCAAAGTTACGAAAAAAAGATGACAATTAACGAATGATTGAGGCGAATAGTGAAAAGTGGAAAGTGAAAAGTGTGTTTACAGCAGCTGAATGGCCTTGTTCTGATGGCTGCATAACAACATAAGGGAACATATAAATTCTATAATGCTTATACGTTCCCGCATGAAATCAATCTGAGGAATATGGAGCTCAGGATCTCAAGGCAAAAGCGTCGGCATCGTCGAGCACAGGGAATTTCTTACGGAAAGCCATGAGTTTCTCCATGTCGATGGTGGCAACGGATATGCAAGGCTCATTGTCGGTGGTCTCGGCCAGGACGGTGCCGTAAGGACTAATGATGGAGGTACCACCGTCGTAATGACACATCTCATCATCACCGATGCGGTTGACACCCACGACAAAGCATTGGTTCTCAATAGCACGGGCCTTCAAGAGGATGTTCCACACCTGGCGACGGCTCTCCGGCCAGTTCGCCACGTAAACGGCCATGTCGTAATCCTTGCGGTTGCGGGAGAAGACGGGAAACCTGAGGTCGTAGCACACCTGCAGCAGGATGCGTACGCCGCGCCATTCCACAATCACACGCTCCTTCCCCGCCTGATAATGCTCGTGCTCACCGCTGTAGGTGAAGAGGTGGCGCTTGTCGTAAGTGGTAACGCTCCCGTCGGGCTTGACGAAGTACATCCGGTTGAAATACTTGCCACGGTCGGCCACAGCGACACTCCCACAGATAGCGGCGGAGACTATACGTGCTTTTGATTTCATCCAGGCAAGCGAACGTTCCTCTATCTCCGCATATTTCTCTGGCTGCATGACGAAACCAGTGGAAAACATCTCTGGCAGAACATAGAGGTCGGCACGGCCCGCATGGTCTATCTGGTAATCTGCGTTTCGGATATTCCGTTCGGGATCGCCCCATACAATATCCATCTGAATGACTGCAATCTTCATGTTTTCTTGAATTGATATATTGGTGTTTTTAGAGAGGAAATGGGTTGTCTGACCTGTCCGACTTGTCTGACTTGTCCGACTGGTCTGACCTGTCCGACTTGCCTTAAACCAAAAAAGCAATGCACAAACCTGCACATTGCTTTTTATGATGGAAAAGAGATAATTACTTGCGTGTTACGTATGATCCGTCGCGCGTGTCAATCTCAATCATGTCGCCTTCGTTGATGAACAGCGGAACACGAATCGTGGCACCGGTCTCAACCGTTGCCGGCTTTGTGGCGTTTGTGGCGGTGTCGCCCTTCAGACCTGGCTCAGTGTAAGTCACCTTCAGCACCACCTTCACAGGGATTTCCACAGTCAGGATGGTATCTGTGGCTGAATCGATGGAGGCCATCACGTTCTCACCTTCCTTCAGGAAGTCAACGCCCTCAATCACGTCCTTGCTGATGTTCACCTGCTCATAGGTCTCGTTGTTCATGAACACAAGGTCGTCGCCTTCCTTGTAGAGATACTGGAACTGACGGTGGTCAACTTGCACATCCTCCAGCTTGGCGCTCACAATCCATGTGCGCTCAAGCACACGACCGTCCTGCACGTCGCGAAGTTTCGTACGCATCACTGTGTTTCCCTTACCTGGCTTCACGTGCAAGAAGTCAATCACTACATAAATTCGACCGTCAAGACGTAAACAAACATTTTTCTTAATGTCACCTGCTAACATATTAGCTTCTTTTTTTTAATTATTAATAAGTTTTCGTTTTCGATTGCGATTTTATTCAAATTCTTCACCCGATTGTAAAATCTAAGCACCAAATTTTGTGCAAAATTACATTTTTTTCATAAAATGACAAAAAAAGTGGCTCAAAAAGGGCATAACTTTTTGTTATTTTACATAAAATCACTAATTTTGCAACTCATTTTGGTGCTGCAGACGTCAATCGGCTGAAAAATGGGTTGTATTTCGGCCAAGAAACATCCGCCACCAATGATGTAAGAATCAGAAGAAATAAAAACAATTAAATAATTAGAAACAATGAAAAGAACATTCCAACCTCACAATCGCAAGAGAGTGAACAAGCATGGTTTCCGCGAGCGCATGAGCACAAAGAACGGACGCAAGGTTCTTTCTAGCCGCCGCAAGAAGGGCCGCAAGAAGCTGAGCGTTTCAAGCGAGCATCACGGAAAATAATGTCCGTTTGACTGACATTATCAATACGGGCGCAACACATTGGTGTTGCGCCCGTATTGTGTTTTTTTTAAGAAATCCTAGAATATCTAGGACTTCTAGAATATCTAGAAAATCTAGAAAAAAATCACTTCGCTGTGGTCCTGGTAGACCGCACCTCATGATGATACGACCGGTAGCCGTCGACAGGGATTTCCTCGTCGGGCTCTTCCAACGTGCCTTCCCTCGGCAACTGAAAACAAAGATACTTGATGGAGAAGCCGCGCTCCAGCCACATCTGCTCGTAGTAGGTCTGTATCTCGCGCAGAGAGGAGTCTTCGCAGCCTTCGTCCGACCTGCCGTACAGGTCGTCGGTGCTTGCAAGCAATGGGAGGCGGTTTCGCTCAGCCATCAGCTTGGTGTAGGTGTAGAGAAAGGGGGAGTCGGTCTTCAGATGAATCAGTCCGTTGTCAACCATCATCTTACGGTACCGCTCCATGAAATAAGTGCTGGAGAGGCGTTTCGTCGCTTTCTTCATCTGAGGGTCACTGAAGGTCAGCCATATCTCACTCACCTCCCCCTCGCCAAAAAACTCATGGATGAACTCGATGCTGGTGCGGAGGAATCCCACGTTCGTCAGCCCCTCGTTCAAAGCCGTCTTGGCTCCATGCCACATACGGGCGCCTTTGATGTCTACGCCGATGAAATTCTTGTCGGGATAGCGACGGGCAAGTCCCACGGTATACTCGCCTCTTCCGCAACCCAGCTCCAGCACGATGGGGTTAGGGTTGTGGAAAAAGTCGGCATTCCACTTGCCTTTCATGCCGAACCCCTCCTGTTTCAATACCCAGAACGGGCACTGAACGACAAGAGGGTTCTGTTCCATTTCAGCAAATTTCGCCAGTTTACCTTTTCCCATATGATGTTATCAGTCTTCAGTTGCCAGTCTTCAGTTGCCAGTCTTCAGTTTTCAGCTACCTGTTTCCAGTTGCCAGTTTTCAGAGCTATGCGGACTCCTCCATATAAGGAGTAACATCACTCTAAACTCTAAACTCTCAACTAATCTATCACCACCATGGTCCAGCCGTGCTTGTCTTCCTCGATGCCATACTGGATGCCACGCAGATGCTCAAACAGCTTGCGGCTCACCGGTCCTGGTTCTTCACCGAAATCATAACGCTTGCCGGTCTCCAGATCGTCGATATACGAAATCGGAGAAATGACTGCAGCCGTTCCGCAGGCGCCGGCCTCTTCGAAGGTGGACAGCTCTTCTTCTGGTATCTGACGGCGCTCCACTTTCAGTCCGAAGTCCTCAGCCAGCTGCATCAGGCTCTTGTTCGTGATGGAAGGGAGGATGGACGTGGATTTCGGAGTCACATAGGTGTTGTCTTTGATTCCGAAGAAATTGGCGGCTCCACACTCGTCGATATATTTCTTCTCCTTTGCATCGAGATAGAACTCGCAGGCATAGCCTTTGTCATGTGCTTTCTTGTTGGCCAGGAGTGAAGCGGCGTAGTTTCCGCCCACCTTATATATACCAGTGCCCAGTGGCGCCGAACGGTCGTGTTCGCGGATTATCACGTAAGGGTTGGATGCGAAACCGCCCTTGAAGTAAGGTCCTACGGGAGTGACAAGAATCAGGAAGAGATATTCCTGCGACGGATGAACGCCCACTTGGGCGCTTGTTCCGATCATCAGCGGACGGACATACAGGGTAGCACCGCTCTCGTACGGTGGAATGAAACGCTCGTTCAACCGAACCACCTTCTTCACCATTTCTATAAAGAGCTCTGTCGGGACCTCTGGCATGAGGATGCCTCGGCAAGTCGACTGCAGGCGTGCTGCGTTCTCATCGGGACGGAACACACGCACCTTGCCGTCAGGACAGCGGTAGGCCTTCAAGCCCTCAAAGGCCTCCTGTCCATAGTGAAGGCAGGTGGCGGCCATATGGAGAGGGATGGTCTCCTCGCTGCACACTTCAATCTCACCCCATTTACCATCGCGGTAGTAACACCGCACATTGTAATCTGTCTTGTGATAGCCGAACCCCAGGTTCGACCAGTCCATCAATTCTGCCATAATAGCGATATGTTTTTTAGTGTTATTTTGAAATTTGAAAGCAAAATTACAAAAAAAACTATAATTTCGTGCGTTTTTGTCAGAGAAATTTCAATATTTCATGAAAAGTGACATTATTTCATGCAGTAGAGACGTGCCGTGGCGCGTCTTCATTCTTTTTCCCATTGCTGAAAAAATACGAAGACGTGCCACGACACACTTTATAGGAGGTGTTTTGTCAGAAGATGCGCAACTGCGCATCTCTACCTAGTGGTCTCTCACCGGGAAATTGAAGTAGGTCTTGGGATAGGGCTGGTTGTCGAGGGTGAAATGCCACCATTCGTTGGCATAATTCGTGAATCCATGCTTCTCCATCACGCGCTTGAGCAGCATCCGGTTCTTGTTGTGTGTCTTGTTGACGTTGCCGCCCGGATAAGCGCCCTGATATGCGGTGTGGGAGGGCGGACCGAAATAGTCGAAATGGCTGCCCATGTCCACTTCCTTCTTCGTGTCCTTGTAGCAGATGGTCAAATCGACGGTGCTCCCTTTGCTATGGCCTGACTTACGGGCGATATAACGTGGAAACAAGTTGCGCTTCTCTATCGTCGGATAATACTCCTTCTTGTTCTTCTGGTCGGGGCCCTGCGCCCAACGCACGAAATGGTCGACTGCGCTTTGGGGGCGGTAGGCATCATAGATTTTGATGACATACCCCATCTGGCGCAACTCGTCGGCTGCCTCCTTCAGTTTCTTGGCTGCCTGCTTAGACAAGATGGCGGCATTATCCTGGTATCCGGCCACTTGACCACCAGTAAAGTTGTTGGTGGTGACATAGCGGATATCCTCAATCACGTCGGGCACATAGTTCCGGACCAACACGAACCCCTCGTGGGGTTCAAATCCCTGAGCGCCGGCTGTCATACCAAGGACGGCCAGCAGCATTGCACAAAAAATCCGCCTCATAGTCATTCAGCTTCAAGCAGTTCGAACTTGAATTGTTTCTTGGTACGTGTGTTGGTGAACGTACCGGAGAAATTGATGCCTCGGGTAGAGAAATAGCCTTTGAACGTGCCAGTATGGCGACCCTGAGGACTGAGTTCCTTCACGGTCATCTTACTGCCAGCCAAGGCATTCTCATTGCTTACCATCACCAGCGTGAACTTGCTTGCCGGACGGTCTTTATAATAATAGTAGCCACATTTCTCGCCGGGATCAGCCGTGCAGTTAATATGCATGAACACCTTGTATGGTCCGATGTTGCCGGCCAGGTCTTCCCACACGGGTTCCTGCTGCCCTGCTGGATAGCCTCCGAAGGAAGTCAGCACGGCAAACAAGAATGTCAGCAGCACAAGAGTGGCCATTGCATGAAATCCAGTTTTCTTCATTTTCCTTTCTTATTTTTAATGAGACACCTATAGAAGCATCTCAGATGATTTACATAGATATGCAGACGCGCCACGACGCGTCTCTACTCTCAATAGATGCGGTCATAATAAACATAGCCCAGGAACCTCCTGCCACGGTCATAGACCTTCAACCAGTTGGAGGAGCCAGCCGAGTAATAGACATAGGTGCCCACATCCAGTCGCCCGACGATGGCATAGTTCGTACCAGGCCCTTTGCGGATATTCACGTATCCGTCTTTCGGGTCAGTGATATAGCCCGACATAAGGTTACGTACAGGCGCGCCATCGCTCGAGTTGTTGGGATTAACCCGGACTATGCGGCTCGTGCTCATATAGCCCATGTAGGTGCCGCTCTTTGCGCCGGAATACACTTTGCTCCACCCGTTGCCTTGAGGTGTATAGTAAAGGTATTCTCCTGAGTTGTAGCGGCGTACAATCGGAGAACTTGTGGATGGACCACGTCGGATGTTGGTATAGCCGTCAGGATCGGAAACACGGCCATAATACTTCTGCGCACTGACTGTGAGTGCGGAAACCATCATCAGGATTGCAAAAATAGCTCTTTTCATAATACCAAGGTTTTAAAGGGTTTGTAATATTCGTGTGCAAATATAATCTTTTTCCATGAACCAACAAAAAAAATAAAAAAAATTCTTTCCTAATCCCTAAATTTTCGTTCAAAACGTATTCGGAAAGATTACCTCATGATTTTTCTCTTTGTCATGTCAGAGTTCAAACAAGTTTGATTCTGATCATTTTGACAAAGAGAAAAACCATGTTCGGTAAATATCTGCTGTCTTATTCTTCAAGCGTGATTCCCATCAGCCCGATGACGACATCGTTGGATAGGCACACCAGCCTCAGCAAGCGGAGAGGCTTGTCAGAGTCAAGGGGCATCTTCAGGATTTGGGCAGCACCATCGGGGATGCCCATCCCGGCGGCTATCGGTGTGGAGGCGTCAGTGAGGTCGGAAGTATGCACACCGCTCCCGTCGTCCTCCACGTTCAGCTCAGCTTTCAAATGGCGCGACGTGAAGCCTGAGCCGAGATGGACACGATAGGGATGAAGAGGGGCCGACCGGAAAGCATAGTCGTCGTAATAGTAGTCCTGCTCGATGGGACACCAGTTCACGGGATTCTCCAGATGGAGCGTGTCGCAGCTTCCGTCGACATATTCCACAACCACCAGCCCGTTGTCAATCCTGCTTTGCATGTTGTTGGTCGTCCCGGCCATGAGCAGATAGGCGTAAGAGGCGTTGCCGGAAAGGGGCACGGAGGCGGAGTCGGGGTAGTTGTCCCAAAGCGAGGTGAACATCACGTTATGTCCGCTTTTCGGCAGCGAGAAACGAAGTCCGAGGCCTGTGTCGAACAGACCATCTGTGCCGATGGCGCCTCGCAATCCCGTATCGCTGATTTTTGCTTTCAGACCGGGCACGCACCAATCGCCCATACCCTGCACGGGGATTTCCAATGTGGTGTAGGGCGAGCGGGGCGTGAGGTATTGCTGTTCAAAGATGTCTGACACATTCGAGTTGTATTTCCCCTCAAGCGAAACATAGCGGTGGCGTTGCTGTGCGTCGGGGGTGATGTCGTCCAGCCCCATAGAGTGCATGAATTGGGGATCGTCCATCTGCTGACGGCCTGCATAACGGATATTGCTGTCGCCTGTATCCGGTTTCGGACCACGGTGGATGCGGATGGTCTGCCGACGGGCTGCCGTGCCCGCCGCTTCAGTCCATTCTCCGCCCCCAAGGCTCTGCCTCACCACAATCTGAAGCGGAGTCCTGAATTGCTGTTCCACTTCATAGACGTCATCCCCGCCTTCGCGGTGAAAACGATAAGAAAGATAAGGTGTGCGTACTGATGCTTCATCCCAGCTGTCGGGGAAAGCCGGCTGCAGCACGCAAAGGCCGTCGAGCGCCTGCGGCCGGACGCCGAACAGCCCGTTGATGAGGGCGCGGGCCGTGATGCCCACGTTGTCGCCAAAGTCTCGGTAAGCTTCCTGTCGGGCTGCGTCGTAATAGCTGATTTGTCCGAAGTTGCCGGGCGACTGTCCCAGGTACATCTCATCGAGCAGGTCGCTCTTCAGCAGACGGAATCCCATGTCTTTCCGGCCGGCCAGCATATAGGCCAGCGCCATGTTCGCCACCTCCTCATGCGCCACGTTGTTCGTGCTCCACACATAGGGCATCCAGTCGGTGGTGCTGAGCGTGAAATAACCGCGTGGCTGGAAGTCAGGCAGACTGCCGCTCAATCCCAGCTTGCTCAGCGCTGCCGTGTCCACGGCATAGTCTATGGGGATGTGGGGCAGGCATTCGTCCACATAGCGTGTGGCGAGAAAGGCCTGGCGGCCGTCGCAGGCGCCACAGTCGATGGGGGTATAGATGCTCCAGAGCGCAGCACTGCGATGGAGACGTTTCTTGCCCATGAAATCTTGGAATTCAGCCCAGTGTCCTTCTTCGTCCATCCAGAGGCGGCTGTTCATCGCCCGCAGGATTTGGTCTGCCTCACGGGCATAAGGCTCCTGGTCCTCGTTAAGGATTTCCGCCAGCCGTGCCGCCAGCCGGTTGGCACGGTAATTATATGCCGAGCTGTGGGTCACCGCACCGCTGTTGTAGTAAAGGGCGTCGGAGGCCCAGATGCAGCAGTAGGCATCGAAAAGATGGTCGCCGTCTGGGTCGAAATTCCGTTTCTCCCACTCGAGATGGAGTTTCATCTTGGGCCAGAACGCCCGGATGAAGGCGGTGTCGCAATCGTGCTGCAGATGCCATAACAGCTCGTCGATGTAGTTGAGATTCATGTCGTAGTGGTGCATCACGTCCGTTTTGTTCGGACTGCGGCAGATATAGCCGTTGGAGTACATCTGCGTGCCCCACTCCTTCAGTGCACGGGCCATGCCCTTGTCTGGGTCCTGCGTGGGATGCGGACGTGTGGGCGGAACGTCTATCACCATACTGGCGGCATAGTTCTCGAAATGTCGGCGGGAGCGGTCGCCCCACCCTACCACGTCGCCCACATAGGCAGCACGCCATCCGGCCAGCTGGGTGCGCCAGCCTATGCAGCCGTGAAGCCAGCTCTCTCCGTCCCACAGGCCGTCGGCGGCATGCATCAGCACGGTACCGAGTGTGTTGACAAACGGGTCTGGGGTCGTGAACTCCACGAGGCCCATCCTGCGTTGACGTTCAGATTCAATTGACTGAAAGCAATGTCGTCCTGCTTCTTTTGCAACTGACTGCAGGGTGTCGGGATTGGCATAATAAAGATATGACTCCTCGTCTCCGTCCCACTGGCAGGTCTGCAGAGAGCGGCGTTGAGGGTCAGCCTCGAAATTGCCGCGCGGGTCAATGCCGAGGTCACCTCCCCGCTTCATCTTGGTATGGGCAATGCGGCAGGAAGTGGCACAAAGGCGCGTGCCCTTCGGAAAGCCTTTCGACAGGAACTGCCATACGACGGCCTCTTCATTGAAAGCGCACATCACGCTGACACGCAGCTCGCTGCCAGCCTCCCAGCGGTGGTCGCGCAGCACATAGCTGCGGAGTCCGCCTTGGAAGCGTGACTCGCAATAGTCGGTGCTGTCGAGCGGGAACGAGGTGCCGTCGGGCAAGACGAGCTTGAGGCTGATATTGCGGCTGCGGTCTTTGTCGTAAGTGGCGAAGACGGGCCTGTCGCTGGTCTCCAGTCGGAATAAGGTCGGAGAGCCATACAATGCGCGCGTATAGCGGTTTTCTCCGTTCAGGCAGACAATGTCACGGCCGTCGGGGAAATAACGCATCACCCGCTCCTGGGCACGAACGCCCGTAAGCAATTCCGCCAAGATCAAAAACAAGAATAATCGGTGCATCTGCTTGAAGTCAGTCAAAATTATCTCTCAGATTTTTAGTTTCCGGGTTCTCCGGAATTTCCGGGCTTTCCAGATTGTCCGGAAAATCCAGGATTTCCGGGTTCTCCCGGTAAATCAGAAAAAGGCAGGATGGATTACCTCCACCCTGCCTGTATAGAAGAATGAAATCGAATGTCAGACTGCGTTTCAGCTTATCGTCTTGCGCCACGGCGTCCTACGGTAGGTGCTGAGCTGGAACTGCTGGAGCTGGAAGTCGGCCTCGACACGCTCTGACGACTGGAGCTGCTGGAACTCGAGCTGCTCGATGGACGGGAGACAGAAGAGCGGTCGACGGTAGGACGTGAAACCGTACGCTGGCTGGGGGTGCTCCGGTTGTTGTCGTTCGAAGAGGAGGACGTGCGGGTGGAGCTGCTGCTCGAGGCCGGACGGGTGTTCCTGCCTGTGTTCACGCTCGGGCGGCTCGTGTTGTCGTTCGATGTCGGACGGGTCACGTTGCCGTTGTTGTTACCGCTGGAAGTCGGACGGGTCACGTTGCCATTATGGTTGTCCGGACGGCTCGTGTTGTGATTGTTGTCGGTTGTCGGACGACTCGTATTGTTATTGTTGTTGCTGGTTGGGCGGCTGACCGAACGGCCGTTGCGGTCGGGACGTCCCACAGTGCGGTTATTATTATTGTTGTTGCTGTTGTTATTGTTCACGTTCGGACGGTTGTTGTCGCGGCCAGTGCGGGCGTTGTTGTTATTGTTGACGTTCGGACGGCTCACGTTGTTGTTATTATTGCCAGTCGGACGGGACACATTGCCGTTGTGGCCGTTGTTGTTGGGCCGGCCCACGGTGTTGCCATGGTTGCCGTTGTTATGGATTGGCTGGCCCACGCCGGCATTGCCCTGACGGTTCGGACGTGGTGTGTTGCCATGACGTCCCACGCGGTTGTTCACCTGGCCTGGAATCGGACGGTGCGACGGGCGCATGTTCTCGTGATGAGGAGGCAGCACATAGGTGCGGGTACGGTAGTAGTTAGGGTTGGAGATGTATGCTCCACGATAGGAGTAGTAGATGGACGGACGTGGCCTGTAGTAGAGCGACGTGTCGATATAGTAAGTATATACCGGCAGCGACCACGAGTTGCTGATCAGCTCTATGGGATCGTAGAAGTAGTCGATGCAGGTGTACACCTCATACTGGTAGTCGTCGAGCACGTAGTACATGCTCTCGTCGCGCTCCGGCCAGTACATGTCGATGTCAAGCTGGGTATAGATGGAGCGGAAATAGTCGTAGTTGATTTGATACACGGCTTCGAACTGGTCTTCGGTCAGGTCCAGCTCGTAGGCCATCTTGTCGGACAAGTAGAGGCTGTACCTCTTCGACTTGGATTTCGACAAGGCTGAAGCGGAGAGGGTCACCGCCAGCATCATCAGGATGAGATAAAACTTCTTCATAACAATCTTAATTTATAGGTTTTTACTTTTTTTAGTTTCTCTCGTAAGAGTGTTCCCATGGGGGAGCTTTCTCTTATCTGCTGCAAAGTTGGGAAAAATTTTTCATCTCTCAGAATTGTTTTCCCTAATTCGAATGGGTAAAATTACTACTTTTTAGGGAGATTTCCCACCATTTTGACGAGAAAATCCCCGATTTCATCATTTTTAAGGAAAAAAGAGTGCATAAATGAATTATTTTGCGTAAGTTTGCCGACAAAATCAAATTAAACAAACAAAAACTTAGAACTATGAGAAAATCAATCTTTTCATTATTATTTGTTG
Source organism: uncultured Prevotellaceae bacterium (assembly GCA_946625675.1). Lineage (GTDB taxonomy): Bacteria > Bacteroidota > Bacteroidia > Bacteroidales > Bacteroidaceae > UBA3839. Next base: position 16,714 of record CAMOTI010000143.1, read on the forward strand.
GCATAATCATGTTGTTTGCCAGCTCATGCTCCACGAAACAGAGTGCCATCAGCCGGCTCGAACGCTTCTCTTACGAACTGCGTGACAACGGCGAATTCTATTCCTTCAAGGACTGGGAGAAGGCTGCCGACGAATTCACCAGCATCCGTAAGAAAATCAACAAGTACGACTACACATCACAAGAGAAACAGTACATCGGTGAGCTCGAAGGCAAGTGTGCCGGCTACGTCTACAAAGGCGTGAAAGGAAAAATCACAGGCTACGGCAACGAGGTCAACGGCATCCTGCAGGGACTTTTCGACATCATCAATCACTAATCACGTCCCCCACAACGCAAACTCATTGTCTTTCTATATGCTCTATCTAGAAGAACTAGAGAAACTAGACAAACTAGAAGAACTAGATGCTCTAGATATTCAAGAACGTCTAGAGTTTCCCGTAATCTTTCATTCAAAAAAAACCAATGTTTTCCCGTTTCATTTCGATTATCACAGCCCTGTTCCTCACCCTCCCGATGCAAGCACAAGTAAACCTCGACAGGCTCAAAGGACCAGACCGACCTAAGATCGGGCTCGTCCTGGGTGGCGGCGGCGCGAAAGGCGCCGCAGAAATCGGTGTGCTCAAAGCCCTGGAGGAGGAAGGACTGGAGTTCGACTATATCGCCGGAACGAGCATCGGCAGCATTCTCGGCGCACTCTACAGCTGCGGGTTCCGGGCAGCACAACTCGAGGAGATGTTCCTGTCGCAGTCGTGGCTTACGCTGATGACCGACCGCAAGGAAGAAACCAACAAGCTGGTGGAGAACGACGACGGTGTCATCCACGCCTTCGGATTCCCCATCTACACCACCGCCAAGGCAAAGAAGAAGAGGAAGAAGTCCGGGGAGGAGTCACCCGTCCAGGGATTCGGGCTTAATAACGGCGACAAGATCATCGCACTCTTCGACAGCCTCACAAACCAGCCTGACTCCGTCGAGTTCGACTCGTTGCCCATACCTTTCAGGTGTGTGGCCACGGACGTGAAGACGCAGGACGAGGCCATCCTCTGCAACGGCAGCCTGCCACTCGCCATGCGAGCCAGCATGGCCATCCCGGGCATGTTCAAACCCGTCAGGATGAAAGGGATGCTCCTCGTGGACGGAGGCATGATGAACAACCTGCCCGTCGACGTGGTGAAAGACATGGGAGCTGAATACGTCATCGCCATCGATCTCACGCAGAACAAGCACGAAAGCCGCGACTTCTCACTCAAGGAGGCATGGGGAATCGGAGGACTGCTCGACTGGGTCGTCTCACGTCCCGACTGGAAGAAATACAACGACAACGTCGCGGCTGCCAACCTCTATTTCAATCCCCCACTCGAATACGACGCCCTCGACTTCCAGACCGACAAAATCCGCCGGATGATCGACATCGGCTACCGGACGGCAAAGCAGCTGCTCTCGGAGCAATGACACAAATAAAATTGTAACGCAGAATCATTTATAAATATTTTTTCGTAACTTTGCATCCAACATACATAATATATTTGAAATATGGCAACATCACAGATTACTGCGGAATTGTTCCGCTCATTAGGCGATATAGCAGATGACGACACGCTGATGGCAAAGGTTTTGAAATATGTGAAAAAATTAGCCTCGCAGAGAAAACAAGAAGACCCGACTCTGATGAGCAAGGAAGAGTTTTATGCACGGGTGGACAAAGCAAAAGAGGGTCCATCCTTTAAGATGCTCCCAAATGAAGATTTGAAAACTTTCTTAAGGCGGATTGGTCATGACGTATAGCATTGAATTTAAAGAACAAGCAACTCTCGACTTGGTGGAATTGGCTAAGAATGAACCAAAAGCTTTCGCCAAGGCACAAGCTTTAATTCAGGAGTTAAAGGATCATCCACGTACCGGCACGGGAAAACCCGAGCCATTGAAAGGCGACCGTAGCGGACAATGGAGCAGACGAATTACCAAAAAGCATCGGTTGGTATATGAAATCCACGATACGGAAGTCGTTGTGCTTGTGCTCACCGCATATGGGCATTACGACGACAAATAGTTCCGCCTTTTGACAAGTTTCAAAAAGGAACATAGAAAAGAGGATGTGTTTTTGATAAGCACATTCTTTTTTTTACCCAGATTAACCATTTAGATGGGTTTTTCTCCTTCTATGTCATCCAGAATATCAGTCATTTCAAATTTCCCATCTTCTTTATCTCTGAAAAAGGATTAATTCACGCCAGTTCTACCATGAACATATCTCATTTCATCGGAGAGACAGACATTTTTAAAAGGAAACGACACTGATGGACAAAGAAAGATTCAGTCAAGCAATCTTTTGGGGTATCGTAAACTTTGTATATATATTACGGTAGCTGACTGTTAACCACTTTTCCAAATAGGTTACATATACCTTCATTCATTTTTCATTTTAGCCTGAATTTTTGTCATTATTCACAAAATAATTGTAACTTTGTGGCCAAGAAACAACCACAAACGTGAAGTTATGACTAAAATTTACCATCGTGAACAAAAATGGAACACCGCCGTTTGTTCACTATTTTTCGTTTTTTTATTCTTCTCCTTTTCCATTATCCCAGTCAACGCCCAGCGCAAACAGTCGTTTGACGAGGGCTGGTGCTTTCATCGAGGCTCCGTCATCAATGCCGAAGCTATGAACTTCGACGACAGCAAGTGGCGCCAAGTCATCGTGCCCCATGACTTCAGCATGGAGCCGGTGGCCTACACCCACGACTACCGGGAGCAGACAGATGAATGGAAGAACTGGCAGGTGGGACCATTCTCCCGGCTCTGTAACGGCGACTCCGACTCAGGGCAGACAGTCAGCGGATCCGGCTGGTACCGCAAGACGTTCCGTCTGACAGGCAACTCCGTCGACGAGACTCTACGCAAACAGATGTTCCGTCTTCGCTTCGACGGCGTGTACAATCAGGCCGAGGTGTGGGTTAACGGCATCAAGGCCGGGATGAATGTCTTTGGATTTATGCCCTTCGTGGTGGACCTCAATCCCGTGCTCAGCCTACCGGAGAACCGCAACCCGCAAGATCCGATGCTCGTCACTGTCGCTGTCCATTCCGTCAGCGAAGGAGTGAACTGCCGTTGGTATGCGGGCAGCGGCATCTATCGTCATGTGTGGCTGGAGACCACGGACAAGCTGCATCTCGACGAATGGGACACCTATGTGGACGCATCCGTGGTTCAGGGGAAGAATGCCCGTGTCCGGGTCACGGCCAAGATTTTCAACGAGGATGAGACTCCTGCCACAGGCGAGATGCAAGTGGCTGTCTCCGATGCCGACGGACACGTGGTGGCCACCGCTACCCAGCCATTCAGCCAGACTGCAGCCACCACCGAGCTCACATTGAAAGCCCCACACCTGTGGTCCGTAGATTCACCTTACCGCTACACCGCACGAATCAGCCTCCACACTGCTGCAGGAGAGTACGACGCACTGGTCATCCCTTTTGGCGTGCGAACTATCGACTTCTCTGCCGAGCGGGGATTCCTGCTCAACGGACAACCCACCAAACTCCGGGGAGGCTGCGTCCATCACGATAACGGACTGTTGGGAACAGCCGCCATCGACCGGGCAGAAGTCCGCAAGGCAGAACTGCTTAAAGCACAAGGGTTCAATGCTGTGCGGACCAGCCACAACCTGCCTTCCGAGGCCTTTCTTTATGCCTGCGACAGTATCGGGTTGCTCGTCATCGACGAGTGTTTCGACCAGTGGGAGGAAGCCAAGCGACGTGACGACTACAGCAATTATTTCTCCAGCGAGAAGCTGGTTATCAAGGATGGAAAACCCGTGGGAACGGGCATCACCAACTTCGAGTATGATGCCGCCCTGATGGTGCGCCGCGACCGCAACCACCCCTCCGTCATCATGTGGAGCATAGGCAACGAGATCGCTCAGCGCTCCGACGTCCCGCGCGGCAAGGAAATCGCCGATGCCATCACCCGCGCCATCAAGCACGAGGACACCACCCGACCTACCACCCTCGCCGTGAACGACTACTGGGACCGTCAGCCCCAGAAGATGACGTGGGAGAAGGACTCGCCCAGGGCTTTTGAGTTGGTGGAAGTGGGCGGTTACAACTACGAGCTGCGCCGCTACGAGAGCGACCATGCAAAATATCCCCACCGCATCATCTATGGCTCTGAGTCCTACCCCAACGCTGTGGCCGACATATGGAACACCGTGGACCGGCTCCCTTACGTCATCGGCGACTTTGAGTGGACGGCCATCGACTACATCGGTGAGGCCGGACTGGGACACGCGCTCGAGCGCAGCGACCATGGGCGCTGGATACAGCTGCTCGCCTGGCCGTGGTTCAACGCCTGGTGTGGAGACCTAGACCTCACGGGCACCAAGAAACCCCAGTCCTACTACCGCGATGTCGTCTGGGGCCAGCGGCCGATTGCCATGGCCGTGCGGCCATCGGTGACCGACGGAGAATACGAGGACGCATTGGGATGGTGCTGGACTGCTGAGGAGAACCACTGGAACTGGCATGCCCAGGCCTACTACGACGGTCCCAACGCCTGCGGATATCTGCCGGTGGACCTCCGTCCCGAGAAATACGACAACGCAACACTCAGAACAGGTGTCGTACACGATGTCAACGGCCACCGCAGCGACTCCCTCCGCGTGAATGTCTACACGCGTGAGCCCCGCGTCCGCTTGTCGGTCAACGGACGCGTCATCGGGGAGCAGGATGTCAATCCAAAGAACTATACCGCCACTTTTCGAGTGGCCTACGAGCCCGGCACGCTGAAGGCCGAGACCGTGAAAGGCAAACACGCAGAGGTGACCTTCAGCACCTCGGGTGCCCCGGCCGCCATCCAGTTCCTGCCAGTAAAGGGCAGTCAGAGCCTGCAACCCGCTGAGTCCACCGTCATTTCCACATCTCACAACGACCTCGCATACGTCTACCTCAGGGTGGTGGACGCGGACGGAAACCCCTGCCCCACCGCAGAAATACCCCTTCAGATCAAGACCTCTGGCGCACGCCATCTTGCCGTTGCCGGGACAGGACATCCCTACGACCTGCAGTCCTTCCGCTCGCTTTCGCCCACCACGTTCCGCGGGCAGGCACTCCTGATCATACAGCCACAAGAGGAGAACGGCATCGTCAACATTAACGTCACATCGCCCAAGCTCCAAGAATCTGCCTCTTTCAGCATTGCGATGGAATAACCTACCACGCAACATCCTGCATATTCCTCCCATAAGCGCATGAGGCGCCGGCCCCCCCACACACAGGTTGCTCCATCCTGCCGTCCGTAACTTTCCCTGCATCACCAAACAACGTAATCGTCTACTAAAAAAATATGAAGACGCGCCACGGCGCGTCTCTACCAGCAGACGTCAGGGGTGCAGACAGCATCGTTTTGAAGTTCAAAGAGTCTTTTTCGTACTCACTGTCGCCCCCTCAAACCGTTACAAAATCATAAACAACAGTTAAAAGTTACGAAAAAAGAAAGCACAACATTTTTATATAAAAGAAAATGCCTATATTTGCAATTCATTGTGGATATAGGCTTTTTATTTGAAGCTTCCACAAAAAAACGATTGTAACGAACAAAAAGAATATCGACCTTGGGCTATCTTGACAAATTCCGGTTCTGTCCCGTCTGCGGCTCCAGCCGTTTCCGCGACAACGACTTCAAGTCGCGGCGCTGCGACGACTGCGGCTTCACGTTCTTCTTCAACGCGGCCGCCGCTTGTGCCGCCGTCATCACCAACGAGCGGGACGAGCTACTCGTGGCCGTCAGGGCCGAAGAGCCGCAGAAAGGGACGCTCGACCTCATCGGAGGATTCGTAGACCCGGGCGAAAGCTCCGACCAGGCCATCTGTCGCGAAGTGAAGGAAGAGACGGGCATCGACATCGTCAGTCTCATCAAAGAAGGAAAAGCCAGCATGAGATACCTTTTCTCACTGCCCAGCACATACCTCTATTCCGGCATCACCATCCACTCCTGCGACGCCTTCTACCACATCATCATCCCGGCAGACACACCAGTCCAGGCCCACGACGACGTGGCATCATGCTTCTGGGCTCAACCAAGCGACATCCGCCCCGACCGCTTCGGTCTCACCTCCATCAGGCAGACTGTCAGCCGATTCCTGAAGGAAATAGGATTACTCTGAGGACTCTGAGAACTCTGATTACTCTGATTACTCCCCCTCTCAACTCTAAAAACCCTCAACCCTAAACTAAAAAAATAAATGAAACCCATCCTGTCCATCATCGCAGCAGCCTTTGCGCTCAGCGCCAGTGCCCAGCACTTTGCCAACCCCAACAGTGCCGTCCTACGGAAAGAGGAAGCAAAGCGGCTGACCAACGAGGAGTTCTACTTCGGTTCGCAGAACCTCAACGCCTCAGGCCAGGCCACACGCCTCATCAACGACTACTACCTCAACACACCAGGAACGGCCGACAACATCAGCAGGTGGCTGCAGCAGAACCCCATACACCCCGACCGCACACGGCTCCGACTGATGCAAGCCAACCTCATGGTGAAAAACCAGGACTACGCATCCGCCTCCCAAATCTACGACAACGCCACGAGCGAGGAGTTCGGCAACCTGCCGCAGAAAGAGCAGACCGAGGCAAACCTCTACAGCGCCATAGCCTGCCTCCAGACCGGCGACTACAACGCCGCAGAGCGCAAGCTTGCCTCAATCATGGACAGCCCCACCCACCAGCCTGACATCTACTACTACGCCGGCTACACGCAGTACGTGAAAGGCAACTACAAGGAGGCCGCCAACTACTTCACCGCCGTGGAGCAGTCGAAGGAATACGGAAAGAAAGCACCCGTATATATCGCCGACTGCCTCTTGCAAAGCGGACAACCACAGGATGCGCTCGACAAAGCAAGGACCTGGATTGCCTCAAACGGAAGTGACAGCGAGATGCTGACAGAGGCACGGCGCATCGCAGGAGAGGCGGAATACGACCTCGGACGCTACCCCGGAGCAGCAGAGACACTGCAGACCTACGCAGCCTCAGCCGCGCAGCCCAAGCGCACAGCCCTCTACAAGCTCGGCATGAGCCAGTTCCACCTCCAGCAGTATGCCGACGCAGCGAAGATGCTCAGCAAAAGCGCCGGAGTGGCATCCGACGCCATGGCCCAGAGCGCATGGCTCAACGCAGGTAAGGCCTACATCTCCACGCAGAACAAGCGGCAGGCCAGCATTGCATTCCAGCAGGCGGCACAGATGAACGCCGACCCAGCCACCAAGGAGGAGGCGGCATACAACTATGCGCTCACTCTCCACCAGGGTGCCGAGATGGGATTCGGAGAGTCGGTCACCGAATTTGAGCGGTTCCTCAACAACTACCCCAACTCACAGTATGCCAGCAGCGTGGCACAACACCTCACTGAGGTCTATTTCACAACGAAGAACTACCCTGCCGCACTCAAGTCCATCAACAAAATCAAGAAGCCGTCGGCCGACATCATCGCAGCCAAACAGCAGGTGCTCTACAACATGGGCACACAGGCATTCGCCAACGGAGACTACCGCAGCGCCAAGGAACTCATGACCCAGAGCAACGCAACACTCGCCAACCCGGAGGCCATCTTCTGGAAAGGGGAGTCGGAATACCGGCTGGGCGACCTCACCGCAGCCGCACGCGACTACAACTCCTACATCAAGAACGGCAAAAACCTCAGCAACAAGGCACTGGCCAACTACGGACTCGGATATATCAACTTCAAAAACAAGAAATACACCGCAGCGCTCTCCAACTTCAACAACTACCTCACCGGATGCCCCAACGGAGCCAACGCCGACCGAAAAAAACTCAAGGCCGACGCCTACAACCGCATCGGAGACTGCCTCTTCACCCAGCGCAAGTTCGACGAGGCGGACCAGGCATACGGAACGTCGCTGCTCACCGACAAAACCCACGGAGACTACTCACTGCTGCAGATGGCCATGATAAGCGGACTGAAAGGCAACTACCAGCATAAGGTGGAGCTGCTCAACCAGCTGGAGACCACCTACAACAACTCGGAATATGCCGACAACGCACTTTTCGAGCAGGGACGGGCCTACGTGCTCAGCGGCGACAGGCAGAAAGCGCAGGACACTTTCAGCTCGCTCATCGCCAAATACCCGAACAGCACCAACGCCAGGCGCGCCATGAACGAAATCGGAATGATATTCCAAGAGAACGGACAGACAGACCTCGCCATCCAACAGTACACCACCCTCATCGACCAGCATAAGGACACAGAGGAAGCGGCAGCAGCACTCGAGAGCCTCAAGCAAATCTACAACGCACAGGGCAAGGTGAACGAATACGCCGCCATCGCACAGCGAGCAGGAAAGAGCCTCTCGCCCGAGGAACTCGACGAGATGACAGAGAACGCCGCCGTCATCGCCACCGCCAACGGCGAATATGCCAAAGCACTCGACTTCTACCGCCAAATCGACGCGCAGACCCTCTCTGAGGACATGAAGGCCAAGGCGCTGCAGAACGGGCTCGAGCTGGCGGGAAAAGCCGGCAACAAGGAGGCGGAGCTGGAGTTCGCATCAAAAATCCTCGACGGAACCAGCAAAATCTCACCCGACAAGGTGTCGCAGGCAAGACTTATCCGTGCACAAAACTACATGGCCAACGGCTACATCGACCCGGCACTCCAGGACTACAAGGAACTGGCCAACGACAACGTCACCGTCTACGGAGCACAGGGAACCGTGGAACTGGCACAGTATCTCTACGACACACAGCAATACCAGGAGGCTGAGTCAAGGCTCGACACCTTCATCGACAACGGAACACCCTACCCCTACTGGCTCGCACGGGCATTCATCCTCCTCTCCGACGTCTACAGCAAGACCGGACGCGACATCGAAGCCCACGAATACCTCCTCTCACTCAAGAGTAACTACTCCGAAAACGCCGAAATCAACCAGATGATCGAGGAGCGACTCAAGAAAGAATGAATAAAGAACAGCCAGATTATCTAGAAAATCTAGAGTATCTAGAATATCTAGAGCATCTAGAATATCTAGAGCATCTAGAATATCTAGAGCATCTAGAAAAAAACATCCCCCCTCTAAACTCTCAACTCTAAACTCTCAACCCCAAAAAACATCAATGAAAACATTTCTTTTCCCCATCATAGCATTCACCGCTTTCTCCACCGCATCTGCCCAGATGGACAACGTGGTGGAGGTGGAGAGCACCTACAAGCCCACCGTACGCGACGCCAATAAGATCAACGTGCTGCCGCAGACCGAGCCCACCAGCGTGAAGCACTACGACGTGCAATACGCAACCGGAGCAAAGCCTGTACAAGACTATGTCTTCCAGCCGGCCAAGGCGGCCACGAGCGACATCGCGGAGAAAGGCGACCCGAAAGGATTCGCCACCCTGGCAGGAGGAAACGGAGGCAACATCCTGGCACGCGGTGCCTACGGATGGGAAATCACCGACCGCGACATCCTCAACATCGACCTCTCGCTGCGCGGACACAACAGGAAAGTGGACTATTTCCTCGACAAGAACCAGCAGTGGAAGCAACGGTTTTATCAGACGGACCTTGGATTGAACTACAAGCACAAGCTCAATATCCCGGCCTCCATCTTCGTAGACGCGAACGCCATCAGCCAGGTCTATAACTACCAACACATCCTCCCCGCCCCCACCTCCGACAAGCAGCACAACTACATCGGGTATGCACAGGCGGGAATCACACCCGTCCGTCTCGACCAATGGACGCTCAGCGGCAAAGTAGGATTCAAAGGATTCTCGCGGAAAAACCGTCTCAACAACGAATACGAGGGGGGCATACAGATGGGCGACGAGACGAACAACATGATACGCCTCAACACTGAAGTCAACTCCAACTACGACATCAACAACCAGCATGCCGCCGGTCTTGATTTCGCCGTGGACTACGCCACCTACGACCTGCTGTCGTACAAGAGCCAGGCAAAATACGAAATCAAGCCTCATTACGCCTACCGCAACGAACTGCTTGACCTCCGGCTCGGTGCAAAACTCATCTTCGAGACCGGGCTCAGAAGAAAATTCCATGTCGCTCCGGAAGCTTCCGTCAACTACCACCTCAACCCGCAAATCGACCTCTTCGCCACTGCCGGAGGAGGGCTCTATTTCAACGATTTCTTCATGATGAACTCCCTCACCCCCTACTGGAACCTGCCTTTCTCCCAGCAGCAGGCGCAATTCAACCAGATTGAAGCCGACGCAGGTGTGAAATGGAAAATCAAGGAGGGATGGTTCGCCAAGTTCCACGCCGGATACGACTATTCCAAGGACCGCATGGAGATGACCGTGCCCAAAGGAGCGCTCTGTCGCAACGACATGTTCACGGCCAATGGAAGCCTCGTCCACTTCGACGCAGAGACTAAATACAACTACAAAGACTTCTTCGTGGCAGAGGCAAAAGGACGCTTTAACGGATGGAGCATCAAGAAAAACAACGGATACTATTTCAGCACACCGGCATGGAGACCGGTATTCGAGCTCGACGCCGACATCACGCTCCAGCCTATCACTGGTTTGCGAATAGGACTGGACTACCAACTACGCACCTACGAGAAGGACGACTACGTAGCTTATGAGCGGCCCACCACGTCAAATCTCGGAGCGTCCCTCTCCTATAAGATTCCGCGCGACTTCGTACCGCTCAACCTCTCCGTCTACTGCAAGGCCGATAACTTGCTCAATCAGAAATACGACTGCTATTACGGCTACCGCACACCCGGCACCTCCGTGCTCGTCGGAGCAGCCGTCAACTTCTGACCACAAGCCCCATTGCAGATGCTAACTCCATGCTCATACATTATTTTTTAACTATTTTACAAATATTTTTACAAAAGTTGCTCATTTAAAAAAAATTAGCTATATTTGCACTCCTAAAAAACATATAAAAATCAGAACTACACTCCCGATTTTCATATAAAATTCGGGAGTATAAATACAAATTTCAGGGGTATTATGTACAAGCGAATATTCGACATCGAGAACAAACTGGACGAAGGGATGTTCCTATTTGGCGCACGTCAAACAGGTAAATCCACTCTTTTGAAAGAACATTTTAAAGGAGCAATTTACTATGACCTACTCAATCCGAGAGTAAGAATGGCATTCAAGAAAAATCCCAACTTTCTCTGGGAAGCCCTTCAGGATAAACCAGCCGGCACACTGGTCATTGTGGACGAAATCCAAAAAGTACCTGAGTTGCTGGACGTGGTGCATTCCCTCATGGTGGAAAGAAACCTGTTCTTTATCCTCAGCGGTTCCAGCGCCAGAAAGCTCAAGCAATCTGGAGCCAACACACTTGGTGGAAGAGCCATCCCGGAAACGCTTTTTCCACTTGTATGGCCGGAGGTCACCGACTTCAATATTGACAAAGCTGTGCAAAACGGCATGATTCCACGTCATTATATGGTAGAGGATGCAACCAAGCGAATTTCAGGCTATGTGAAAGTATATTTGGACGAAGAAATCAGGGAAGAAGGAGAAGTGAGGGAACTCAATGCCTTTGAACGTTTCTTAGAGGTTGCAGCCATTTCCGACGGAGAAATGCTGAATTATTCCAATATCGCCGCTGACTGCGGAGTCTCCGCAAAAACGGTCAAATCGTATTTCCAAATTCTATACGACACGCTTATCGGATATGAGATTCCTGCATACAGGAAAGAAATCAAACGAAAGATCATACAGGCGCCTAAATTCTACTATTTTGACGTGGGCATAGCCAACTTCCTCATGGGACGTCACTCACTGAAGCGGGGCACCGAAGATTACGGGCATGCTTTTGAACATTATGTGATTCAAGAAATCATTGCATTTAAAGGTTACAACGAAAAGCGTGACATTATTTCATACTGGCACACGTATGACCAGAAGGAAGTGGATGTCATTATCGGTGATGCCAAAGTGGCGATTGAAATAAAGTCAGCTGAACGTGTGGACAACAGACACAAAAAAGGGCTCAAAGCATTCCACGAAGAGCATCCCGCCTCCAGATTGATTCTAGTGTCGCTTGACCCAATCACAAGAAAATCAGAGAACATAGAACTCATCTATGTCATAGACTTTTTAAAGTCGCTGTGGGATGGAGACATATTCTAAAGTTCAATTTGGAGCCTGCCACCTTGCCATGCGTCCCGTTCGTCCATCCGCTTCTGAAGTTTGGCTGTGAACTCATGGTTTTTCAGTCCCCAGCCAGGAACGGCCAGCAACTCGGGTGGCGACTGCGACACAAACCGCTCGAACACCAGCGACTCACGCGAATACTCCAAAAAGTCAATCACCAAGTCTATATACTCGTCAACACCATAGAGGCGGAAACGCTCTGGGTGTTGACGATATTCTTCTGCCATACGTGTGTGCCTGATCAGCTGCAGCTGATGGATTTTCAAGGTGGTCAAGGGCAATGCCGACAGGCGCCGAGCCTCCGTCTCCACATAGTCGGGACGGTCGCTGCCCGGCAGGCCCAGTATGATATGTCCGCCCACCGCGATGCCACGTCCTGCAGTCCGTTCCACGGCATCACGAACACAAGCGAAGTCATGACCGCGGTTCACACTCCGCAAGATTCCGTCATCCGTGCTCTCTATGCCATATTCCACCAGCAGCAGGCAACGGCGGTTCAACTCGACCAACTCGTCAAGCAAGCCATCGGGCATACAGTCGGGACGAGTGCCAATCACCAGTCCCACCACACCATCCACTCGCAGTGCCTCCTCGTATTTCGCCATCAGCGAAGACGTGTCGCCATAGGTGTTCGTGTATGCCTGGAAATAGGCCAGATACTGCATCTGCGGGTATTTCCGTCCGAAGAACGCCTTGCCCTCCTCCAGCTGCTCCGTGATTGTCCGCTCAGTCGCGCAATAGGCGGGGTTGAACGTCTGGTTGTTGCAGTAGGTGCAACCACCCGTCCCTACCCTGCCGTCACGGTTTGGGCAGGTGAAACCGGCATTCACCGAGATCTTTTGCACCTTCTCGCCAGCCCAATCAGTCAGCCAGTCTCCAAACTTACGATAACGGTCTTGCACATTCATTTTTTCTATTCATAAAAAATTAAAACATGTAGAAAAATGAAGCGCATACAACATTTTTCCACATTATTTGGTGCAAATTTAGGATTTTTATTCCTATCCGCAAAAGAATCACAAAAAAAAGGGGGCGATGGCTCAGAAAAGTCCATCGCCGCCCTACCGAATAGAACTACAATATTAGTGGATAAACATCCATGTTTCCTCTTTATTTCAGGTTTCCTTTGTCGTCAATCAGGGCCTCGCCTTCCTGGCTCTCATATATCAGCTTCTTGTTGGCTGTGTCAACCTTGTAAACCTCTATGCCGTCGAACTGGGCAGGACTCAACTTGCCGTTCATAAGATGCCTGAAATCTACTATCGCTTTATCGCCTGCCAGTTTCACACCGATCACCGTGGCTTCCTCACCATACGTCTGCTTGAACCATACGGTTCCTTTCTCCTCGTCGACTTTCACTTCCTCACCTTCAGCACCTTTGCCGGACTTCACCGCAGCTGCCATGGCCTCATAGGTCGACCCGGGATTCTCCATCTCGGCTTCTTCGCCAAGCACTTCCGGACTGAACTGACCGGGGAGGGCGGCGACCACATCTTTCACCGTAGGCTGGTCACCACTGAAAGACAATGGCATTTGGATATCAGCACCACCTTCCTCGCCTTCTCCGTCAGACTCCGGCTCAGCCACGTTCTCTGCCGCTGCATCGCCTTCAGCGGCAGCCTTGTCCTGGTTCTCCACCTGAGCTTCGCCACTCTTCGGCTCGCTCTTCTGTTCGTTCTTGCACTGGGCAAACAGCAGCAGCACTGCAGCCAGCATTCCAATAATCGCAATCTTTTTCATATAAATAATGTTATTAAGTAATGATAAAATTCTGATTTTTTAAAACCATGCTTGTAAACATCATCTGGATATTTTTGTTTTCTGCAGCAACATTAGCTAAAAAAAAAAAACGTTATGTTGGAACAGAAAATCAGCCTTGTCGTGCAAAAAAACTATCGTCCCAGCACCAGTCTGATTCCTGTGTCGCCATGTCCGAACGGATTCTCGTAGTTACGATGCGACACACGGCAATATTCGGTTACACATGTCCAGCTGCCTCCCCGCTCCACATAGTCGGTGCCTTCAGCAGGACCGTTTGGGTTGGTTTGGGCTTTATCCGTATAGTCGCCATACCAGTCCTGACAAAACTCCCACACATTGCCAGACATATCGTAAAGACCAAGCTCATTGGGTGCCTTGGTGGCTACATCATGGTAACCATAGCCAGGGTCGGTCTCCTCCTTGCCGTCATAAGAATTTGCACCATACCATGCCACCGCATTGATATCATCACTGCCGGCATATTTATAGCCTTGGCTCAAAGTGCCGCCACGTGCAGCAAATTCCCATTCCGCCTCGGTAGGAAGACGGAAAGTCTTACCCGTCAGATTGTTCAGCTTCTCTATGAATTGCAGGGCGTCGGAATGCATGATGTTCTCAACTGGGTGCTTCTTTCCCTTATAGATGGAGGGATTATTGCCCATCACAGCCTCCCACAACTCCTGCGTCACCTCTGTCTGACTCATACAGAAGGCCGAGAGAGTCACACTGTGGACCGGCTGTTCGTCAGCATCGGCATCGTTGCCCTGTTCTTTTGTACCACCCATTGTAAAGGTGCCGCCTTCAATCTCAACCATATTGAATTTCTGTCCTTTGACATCAAATGTCCTTATGGTTCCGTTCTGAGCATTGGAAACCGCAGAAACGGAGAGCAGCAACAAAGGAAATAAAACTTTTTTACATAGACACATACTCTTAGATTTTTTGAAAGGAAATGTATAATAAAAAAATGGTTTTTATTTAGCCACTGGCCGGACACACCTGTCTATAGTTCGATAGTCGCCGCCCCAATCTGAGTTTCCACAAATCCGTCGTTGTTCACATCGCCTTTCTTGTGTTTTTTCTCAACCTATTGAAGGGAACCGAAGTGCCGGAGGGAATCAGTCTGATAATTTACACATCGTAAGAGTAGGTGAGAGAATATAGCTTGTCGTTATACGGGTCTTTCCTCAGATAGAACACTTTCTCGACATCCTCTCCGGGCTTATAGCCTTCTCTTGCCCATGCGTCATATTCGTCGGCAGTGTAGTGCTTGAGTCCCATGTCCTCCAGCTGTTTCTGATACACTTCCATATAGGCTGGATTTTTGAAATAGATGGTTGCTGTGGCATCGTCCATGTGTTGTACAATGACTGCCATGGCGTCGTCGGTCTCCGCTGTCAATCCCAACTCATACGACTCGTTTTTTGGATCCAACGTGAAATTGTATCCCCAGATCTCGGTGAACCAATCACCCACCTTAACGCCTTCTTCGTTTAGCTGAGGCTGCAACAGCAGCGGTTTGAAACCTTTGGAAGCTAAGTTTTTCTTGAAGTAGGTGGTGTCTTCCAGATTGTCATAAACGGCCATCAGGTCGGTTGCGTTTAGCAGAGGGGCACCAGCTTCCTGGTTTGCTCCGTTTTCAGATGTGCTCGCCTCAACATTGGCTTTCTCATCAGATTTGTCGGATGACGTACCATTTTTACAGGATGACAGACAAACTGTCACCACAGTCGCAAACAAAACGACTAACATACTATTTCTTTTCATGATTAATTTGATATTGGTTATATTATTAAACACTAAAGCCTACCAATCCATTGTCTTGACATACTTTTGCCAGGATAAATGTAGGTTTTGCTTGTAGTTAGTGGCTTTGATGAGTTTATCAGTCTTCGCATTTTTTACGGTATAATGATATTTCACACCATTTGCGCGGTATTCTTTCGGGTCGGTAATCACCTTCAGTTCTTCCAATGTCACCAGACAGTTGCCGTTCCATTTCATTTTATAAGCATCCTCTTCGCAGAAACTTGAACTTCCACCGTCATAAACCAACTTGGTTGCAGGGTCAATCATGAAGTTCTGAAGATGAGGATTGTTGTTTTCTCCAACAGCACATTCAAACTTTCCGTTCTTAGGATTCCAGAGAAAAAGCGAACTATAGGTGCGAGAGCATCCGGGACCTATGAAAATATCACAATGACCATCAAAATTAGCATCTAAAAAATGAACAGATTTATCATCAGAAGGTGAAACAAATTCTTCTTCACTTTTCAGCTCTTGCATCACTTGACCATTAAGATAGATGGTAACATGGTTGCATTCATCGTTCATCTTCACAGACAACTGCGGATGTTCTGTCGGACAGTCTTCCAATGTAATTAATCCCTGTGCATTACGTGCACATGGTGGATTATTAAATTTTTGTTGAGCGTACAGCCCGGTCGTCACCAATGTGAGCAACAAAAATAAACTTTTTTTCATAATTAATTGATTGTTGTCTGTGTATTATTTTATGTTAAAACAATTGATAATTATTTACTATAATGGAGTTCTGCTGATATTTTAATGTTCCTATTATAAGATAGCCCGTAAAGACAACCTGAATGTACGTTCATCAACAAAATGCGATTATTCCTGGATGATTAATAATAGCTGATTGTACGTTTCTCTACTTCTTTGTTCCTGTAGATAGGGTCTTCACCTTCTTCCACACCTGCACTGTATCCAAGCCAGGAACGCTCACGCTCCACCCAGTTGCCCTTGTCGTCGAATTTCAGGTACTTGTAGATGCTGAGTTCCCAAGTGTCAACCTCTGTGTAGGAAGTAAGAAGCAGGCCGCGGTCATCGTAGGTGTAGCTTGTGGTCTGACCTGGCACTTTCTGCTGAGCAACATGGCCGTCCTTATCCCAGACTACGTCTGTCGTCAGCTCGTCAATCGTGTAAGAGACAATCCGGCCCTTGTCGTCACGTTGCACCTGAGACTCAGCCAAATCCAGCTTGCCGTCATTCGTGAAATTATAGACTCCGCCGATTTCGTCGGTCACGGACTTCACATTGCCTTTGAGCCCGAACAGCGTAAGGTCGGGAGTTTCAATGGCCTTATCGCCACTATGAGTCGACGGGCAAGCGTCCTCCGCACTGTCCGTTTTATCGCTGGTCTTCGTAGCATTTGAGTCACAAGAACAGAATGGCAGAATCACGCAAAAAGCGACAAGCAACAAATGCAATTTCTTCATAATCATTCGCCTTTTATCATTTCATTTAATAAGAATTACTCCAACGCATAGTCGTCGTCACGCTCGAATATCTCCACAGGGTCGTCGTCGTCCAGTCCGAACTGGATGATAAGCTTGGTAGGAGTGAGACCCACCACCTTACAATGGCGGAACTGCTCGGCTTTCTCATTCAAGGCGTTCTGAAGGTCCCTCTTGGTTCCACTGAACGTTTTCTGAACTTCTGACTGCATCTTGGCTTTTAGCGTACGGTCCTTTCTGAACAATTTCTGCATCTCGTCACTGAAAACTATTTCTTCCAGCGAGGCGGTAGTCTTGCTTCCGTCAAGCATCATGTTGAGGCGCTCACCATCGAAACTGAATAAGCCATAACCACGAATATTGGCTTCAAAACTCAAATCCTCATTGGCAAACGTGTTCTGGGAAATCATCGCAAAGGCGTTGTCCTCCTCAATGAATGCAATATACATCCAGGTGGACATCTCCTCGTCGGCCTCGCGCATGCCGCGCCAGGTGCCATAGATAGACTGTGCCGACAAGGTTGACACAGTCAGTAAAAACAGGGATATAAAAGAAGCTATCTTTTTCATAATCTTATAGTTATTAATGGTTTAGTAATTCACAAAGCCTTTTATTTATCTAATTCTGCTTCTGGCCACATAGCCAATAAATTCTTTATTGTACTGATTGTAAATCTTCACCCAATTGCTATTTACAGGTATGTACAACACCTTTTCACCGACATCCAGCCTCCCGTCGATGGCATAATTGGTGCCAGGACCCTTGCGGATATTCACGTAGGAGTCCACGGGATCCACGAGCACACCGCGACGATATGTGGGACGTGCTTCCGTTGGAGGATCAGACATTTCGCTGATGTTGATTCGCTTGATACGGCTTGTGCTCATATAGCCCAGGAATGTGGACACGTCGTCCTGCTCATAGACTTTGCTCCAGCCGTTTTTCATGGGGGAGTAGAAGATGAGGTCGCCCGAGTCGTATCTGAAGAGAACAGGAGCACTCGTTGTTGGTTTGGTACGGATATTCGTATATCCGTCTGGGTCATTCACAACACCGCTCAGCAACTGAGCACTGCAAGTGATGCTGCTGGCAAACAAAATAGCCAGGAATAGAATAATTTTTTTCATAATATCTGTATTTTCAGTTTATTTCACAAGGTCTGACAATTCCTTTCCCAGCCATCCCTTCTCCTTCATCTGCTTCAGAGGAATCTTTGCCTCAGGCATACCAAAGGCATAGGAGCAGATCTCATCGGTCTGGTAGGTGAACACCATACTGTCGCTCAGGAGATAGAAGCCGTTTTCAGGCAACTCAAGCAGGCGGTCGCTGCCATCTTCGTTTTTAAGATTCAAGGCGGCATCGATATCCACGTCTTCTCCTTTCGAGAGCTCCGTGAGGTTGCGTTTGACGACGGACTGGACCTCTTTCCTGATTTCATCCGTCTTGTCGGATGAGAAGTCCGCGATGGTCAATTTCCGGCCTGATGGCATGAGATAGCTGACGCCAAGGCAGGAATAATATGGATGGGGGCCGCTGAACATACTCTCCTCGGTAAAGGCAAATGTCACATGATTGCCTGTCTCCTCCAGCTGGTACATGTCAAGGGTATAGGACAGGGGTGTCTCCAGGTCTCCTGTCAGGTCCTCGGCGTCGCTCTTGAGCCATGCAGCTTTGCTTTCAAGCAGAAACCTCACCAATGAGCGGACATCGTTCGTATCCACTTTCAGCGAGTCAGGATAACCAGTGAAATCGTCATCCTGGCCTAACTGTCGAAAAATCTCTGTCACACCTTTTTTGACGTTTTCATTGTTAGATGGAACCACGACATTGGCTTTCACACACACATCCTGACCTTTCACTTTGAAACATACAGAATCTGCAATGGAATCCAAAGAAAGAGCTGAGGATTTCGAAGAACTGTCACCGTCAGTCTTGCTTGACCCTGTGCAAGCAGCCAGTATCACGACCGACAATGCCATCATGAACATTCTTTTCATTTTTACAAAAAGTGATTTGTTTAACATGATTTAGTTTGACACTAAAAATCAAAGCCGAAAATCATTTGGCGATTATTCCCTTTGACATTGCGAATTTAACAAAAATGCCAATAAAAAATTAAAAAAACAGTGTGGAGATTTGTAAAAACACACAAAACTCCACACTTTTATACGAAAAATCTATACAAATTCCTACTTATCCACACATTTTTGATTAGTTAAGTAATGTTTAAAAAATAAGTTGCCTCATTCTGCGGGTTTAATAAGATAGTTCCATTTTCCTAGTCTGGGAGCAAAAACCACCTGCTTTTCCACTCTTTTTTCATATGACTGATTAATCTTCCTTTTTGTCTGATAAACATTTTTATCAATAT
>CAMOTI010000144.1 GCA_946625675.1 uncultured Prevotellaceae bacterium
CCCGCCCGTTACACCATCACGAAAAACGACACGATGATCGTGGCGAGCGAGGTGGGAGTCATGGACTTCGAACCGTCCGAGATCGCCCAGAAAGGACGCCTCGAGCCAGGCAAGATCCTGCTCATCGACACACAGGAGGGAAAAATCTATTACGACGGAGAAATCAAGAAAGAGCTGGCAGCCGAGCATCCCTACAGGGAGTGGCTCTCCACCAACCGCATCCAGCTCGAAAAGCTGAAGTCGGGACGTCACGTGGAAAACGGCATGACAGACCTCATACAGAAAGAGCTGCTGTTCGGATTCGGAGAGGAAGACGTATCCTCCACCATCATCCCTATGGCCGTCAACGGGCAGGAGCCTACCGCCTCCATGGGTAACGACACACCGCTGGCGGTGCTCAGCGAGAAACCCCAAACCTTCTTCAACTATTTCCGCCAGCAGTTCGCCCAGGTGACAAACCCCGCCATCGACTCCATACGAGAGGAGCTGGTCATGAGCCTCACAGAGTATATCGGCCGTGTGGGCAGCGGGATTCTGACTCCCGACGAGACCAACTGCAAGATGGTGAGGCTGCCCCACCCCATCCTGAACAACACGCAGCTGGACATTCTCTGCAACATACGCTACAAAGGATTCAACACAATAAAATTGCCGATGCTCTTCGAAGTGGACAAAAAAACCGAAGGGCTCCGCGAAGCTCTCGAAAGACTATGCAAGGACGCAGAGCGGTCAGTGGACGAGGGGTACAACTACATCATCCTCTCCGACCGCGACGTGGACGCCACGCACGCAGCCATCCCCAGCCTGCTTGCCGTCAGCGCAGTGCATCACTACCTGATATCCGTAGGCAAGCGCGTGCAGACTGCGCTGATCGTGGAGTCGGGAGAAATCCGCGAGACGATGCACGCTGCACTGCTGCTGGGATATGGCGCTTCTGCCCTCTGCCCCTACATGACCTTCGCCATACTCGACGACTTGGTGAAACGTCACAAAATCCAAGAAGAATATGCCACGGCTGAGAAGAACTACATCAAGGCGGTGAAGAAAGGCCTGTTCAAGATCATGGCGAAGATGGGCATCTCCACCATCCGCAGCTACCGCGGTGCGAAAATCTTCGAGAGCATCGGCCTGAGCGAGAGCCTGCTCAAAAATTACTTCGGCACGCAGGTGAGTACCATCGGAGGCATCGGGCTGGAGAAAATCGCCGCCGACGCCATCTCCTTCCACACCGCCGCATACAAACAGGACGAGTGGACGTTCCTTCCGAACCTCGGACAGTTCCATTGGAGGAAAGACGGTATCAAGCATGCTTGGAACCCCGAGACCATCGCCACCCTTCAGCTCGCCACCCGAACAGGCAACTACGACAAGTTCAAGGCGTTCACAGCACTGGCCGACCACAAGGAATCACCCATATTCATCCGAGACTTCCTCTCTTGGAAAAAGAGCCCCATCTCCGTGGACGAAGTAGAGCCCGTGGAGGCCATCATGAAGCATTTCGTGGCCGGTGCCATGTCGTTCGGTGCATTGAGCAAGGAGGCACACGAAGCAATCTGCCTGGCCATGAACAAGATTGGCGGCCGGTCGAACACAGGCGAGGGAGGTGAGGACTCAGCCCGGTTTCACTCCGAAGTGGACGGCATCAGTCTGAACAGCAAGACCAAGCAGGTGGCCAGCGGACGATTCGGCGTGACCACGGAATATCTCGTCAACGCGGAGGAGATTCAGATCAAGGTGGCACAGGGCGCAAAGCCGGGAGAAGGCGGTCAGCTGCCCGGCTTCAAGGTGAACGAAGTGATAGCGAAGACACGTCACAGCATCCCCGGCATCTCGCTGATATCTCCCCCTCCCCACCACGATATCTACAGCATCGAGGACCTCGCCCAGCTCATATTCGACCTGAAGAACGTCAACCCACGTGCCGCCGTGTCTGTCAAGCTGGTAGCGGAGAGCGGTGTGGGAACCATCGCAGCCGGCGTGGCAAAAGCAAAAGCCGACCTCATTGTCATCTCGGGTGCAGAAGGCGGAACCGGAGCGTCCCCGGCATCCAGCATGCGCTTTGCTGGCATCTCACCAGAAATCGGACTGTCGGAAACGCAGCAGACGCTCGTACGCAACGGACTGCGGGGAGGCGTGAGACTGCAGGTGGACGGACAGCTGAAGACCGGACGCGACATCATCCTGACCGCATTGCTCGGAGCCGACGAATTCGGATTCGGAACGGCTACGCTCATCGTGCTGGGATGCGTGATGATGCGCAAATGCAACCTGAACACCTGCCCGATGGGCGTGGCGACCCAGAACGCCGAACTGCGCAAGCATTTCATCGGCAGATACGAATATCTCGTGAACTACTTCACCTTCCTGGCTCAGGAAGTCAGGGAATATCTGGCTGAGATGGGCGTCCGCTCACTCGACGACATCATCGGCCGGACCGACCTGATCGAGACCGCCCCGTCCGTGCTCGACTTCACACGCCTGCTCCATCAGGAACAGGGAGTCCTGCACTTCACGGGCGATCCAAGCCAGCCGAACATCCCGCTCGGCATGCAGGGCAGCGTGCTCGACCAGCAGATGATTTCAGCAGCCAAGAAGGCCCTGGAGCAGGAAGAGGAAGTGAACCTCGACTATGCCATCAAGAACACGGACCGCGCCGTAGGCACCATGCTTTCGGGAGAGGTGGCCAAGAGATACGGACTGGCAGGACTGCCGTCCGACACGGTGAACGTGAAGTTCAAAGGCTCGGCCGGACAGTCGTTCGGAGCCTTCCTCTCACACGGCATCAGCTTCAAACTGGAAGGCGACACCAACGACTATTTTGCCAAAGGCCTGAGTGGCGGACGCATCGCCATACTTCCACCGATACGTAGTAATTTCGCAGCAGAAGACAACATCATCGCCGGCAACACCGGACTCTACGGCGCCACTTCTGGAGAGCTGTACATCAATGGAAAGGTGGGTGAACGATTTGGTGTCAGAAACTCTGGAGCCATCGCCGTGGTGGAAGGAGCCGGCGACCACTGCTGCGAGTACATGACCGGCGGACGCGTCGTGGTGCTGGGAGAGACAGGGCGTAACTTTGCGGCTGGTATGTCGGGAGGAGTGGCCTACGTATGGGACAAGCATCACAACTTCGACTACTTCTGCAATATGGACATGGTGGAGATCAACCTCTTGGAGGACAGTGTCTCCCGCAAGGAGCTCCACGAACTCATCCGCCAGCATTATCTCTACACCGGCTCGCAACTGGCCCGACGTATGCTCGACGACTGGAACCGCTACGTGGAGGACTTCATCCAAGTCATCCCTATCGAGTACAAGCGGGTGCTGCAGGAAGAGCAGATGAACAAGCTCAAGAAGAAAATCGCCGACATGCAGAGGGACTATTAGTTGAGAGTTTAGAGTTTAGAGTTTAGAGTAAAGTTAGTCAGAAAGTCGGTTGGCGGACATACATAAAGTAAGTCCCTACTGGCGGACATGCATAAAGTAAGTCCCTACAAATAAAACATAACAACAGAAAAAAGCAAATCAAAAATATGGGAAATCCGAAAGCATTTTTAGAAATCCATCGTCAGGAGGCAGGCTACCGTCCGGTGCACGACCGCATACACGACTTCGGCGAGGTGGAGCAGACGCTCAACACACGCGAGCGCAAGTTGCAAGCCAGCAGATGCATGGACTGCGGTGTGCCGTTCTGTCACTGGGCATGCCCGCTGGGCAACAAAGCCCCGGAATGGAACGACGCGCTCTACAAAGGGGACTGGGAGCTGGCCTACCGCCTGCTCAACAGCACAAACCCATTTCCAGAGTTCACAGGAAGAATATGTCCGGCTCTGTGCGAGAAGGCATGCGTGCTCAACCTCATCGAGCACGAGCCCACCACCAACCGGGAGAACGAATGCGCCATCACGGAAGGAGCATTCCGCGAGGGATTTGTCACGCTGCATCATCCCGTACGCAACGGGAAGCGGGTGGCGGTCATCGGTGCCGGCCCGGCAGGACTGGCTGCAGCCAACAGTCTCAACCTGAAAGGATATGAGGTGACGGTGTTCGAAAAGAACGAGGCTGCAGGAGGACTGCTGCGCTACGGCATCCCGAACTTCAAACTCAACAAGGCAATTATCGACCGTCGTCTTCGTTTATTAGAAGAAGAAGGCATCACGTTCCGTTATGATGAGGCCGTGGAATGCGACGAAGTGTTTGCCAGCCAGTACGACGCGGTCGTCATCGCCACGGGAACCCCCACCGCACGCGACCTCAACGTTCCCGGCCGCGAGTTGAAAGGAGTGCATTTCGCCCTGGAGATGCTCGCTCAGCAAAACCGCGTGTTAGGAGGAATGGAGTTCAGCAAAGATGAGCGCGTCACGGCCAAAGGCAAGCATGTGCTCGTGATTGGCGGTGGCGACACCGGAAGCGACTGCATCGGCACAGCCCACCGCCAGGGATGCAAGAGCGTGACGCAGATTGAGATCATGCCAAAGCCCGTGGAAGGTCCGGTGGACCCGCAGAACCCATGGCCAAACTATCCCCGCACGCTGAAGACCACCTCCAGCCATGAGGAAGGATGCATCAGGAGATGGAATATCAACACGCTGGAGTTCATCGGAGAAGACGGAAAGCTGACAGGAGTCAGGGTGCAGGAGATTGACTGGAAGCCCAATCCAGAAGGCGGCCGCCCGCTGATGGTGGAGAAAGGAGAACCAGAAATCATCAAGGCTGAGATCGTGCTCCTCGCAATGGGATTCCTCAAGCCGCAACATCCGCAGTATGCCGATAACGTGTTCGTCTGCGGAGACGCCGAAAGCGGTGCGTCGCTCGTTGTCAGGGCAATGGCCAGCGGAATCAAGGCCGCAACCAAAATCGATAAATACCTGAAAGTGAAAAGTGAATAGTGAATAGTGAAAAGTTTATTTACTCTGGCGATTGATTTTAGCAACCACAAATAATAAGTTGACTCGTTTTTTTATGAAGACGAGAAGACGAGGAAACGAGAAGACAAGACGATAGTCAGTTTTGGCTGGTATTCCAATGGAACTAAACATTCGAAAATTATAAAAAAATCATAAATGAGAAAAATATCCTTCACGAAGATGCATGGTGCAGGCAATGACTATATCTACGTCAACACCATGGAGCATGAAATTCCGAATCCGTCGGATTGTGCCATTGCATGGAGCGACCGGCACAAGGGCATCGGAGCCGACGGGCTGGTACTGATTGGTGCGTCACCCGTGGCAGAAGCAGACTTCTCCATGCGCATCTTCAATGCCGACGGAAGCGAGGCGATGATGTGTGGAAACGCCAGCCGGTGCATCGGGAAATACCTATACGAGAAAGGACTGACAGAAAAGACGGAAATCAGGCTCCACACGCTCTCCGGCATCAAAACCATAAGGCTCCATCTCGACGGCACCACCGTAGAGAGCGCGACTGTGGACATGCTGGAACCTGTGCATGAGAACCCGGAGCAATACACCCCAGCATGCAATCCCTGCGAAGGAATCTTCGTGTCGATGGGAAATCCCCACTACGTGATTTTCACTGAAGACGTGGACCAAGTTGAGACACTCGGACCACAACTGGAAGTTCATCCCGCATTTCCCCAGCGCTGCAACATCGAGTTCGCACACGTGGAGAGCGACGGCAACATCCGCACAAGAGTATGGGAACGAGGCAGCGGCATCACCCAAGCCTGCGGGACAGGCGCATGCGCGACCGCGGTGGCAGCCTGCATGGCCGGACTCAGCGGACGGCAGAGCGAGATCATGATGGACGGAGGCACGCTGAGCATCGAATGGAGAGAAAGCGACAATCATGTCTATATGACCGGACCGGCAACATTCGTGTTCGAAGGAGAAGTGGAACTGAATGATGAGTCTTTCCATGCAGCCGGGGGAAGCTGAATGAGCTAAATATTCTAGAAAATCTAGATATTCTAGAAAAACTAGAAAAACTAGAAAATCCAGCCCCACAGGAAACAACATTAAACTTTAAACTGAAATAAGTAACTTCGCTCTAAACTCTAAACTCTAAACTAAAAACTAAAAAAATGGCACTCGTAAACGAACATTTTCTGAAGCTACCGAACAACTATCTGTTCGCTGACATCGCCAAGAAGGTGAACGCCTTCAAAGTGACACACCCGAAAGCCAACGTGATATCCATGGGCATAGGCGATGTGACACAGCCCTTGTGCCCGGCAGTGATTGAGGCGATGCATAAGGCTACGGACGAGATGGCAGTCCAGTCGAGCTTCCGTGGTTATGGCCCCGAGCAAGGCTACGACTTCCTCCGGTACGCCATCCTGAAGAACGACTTTGTCCCACGTGGCATCCATCTCGACTTGGACGAGATTTTCGTGAACGACGGTGCGAAGAGCGACACAGGAAACATCCAGGAGCTCATCAGATGGGACAACAGCATCGGAGTGACCGACCCCATCTATCCCGTCTATATCGACTCCAACGTCATGATCGGGCGGGCCGGCGTGCAGGAAGGCGGAAAGTGGTCGAACGTGGTGTATATGCCCTGCACAGCCGAGAACGGATTCGTGCCGCAGATACCAGAAGACCTGCACGTCGATGTCATCTATCTCTGCTACCCCAACAACCCCACAGGAACGGTCATCAGCAAGCAGGAACTGAAAAAATGGGTGAACTACGCACTGAAAAACGACACGCTCATCTTCTACGACGCAGCATACGAGGCATACATCACCGACCCCGACATTCCCCACTCCATCTACGAGATCAAAGGAGCAAAGAAATGCGCCATCGAGTTCCACTCCTACTCCAAGACAGCCGGCTTCACGGGCGTGAGATGCGGCTACACGGTGGTGCCGAAAGAACTCTCCGCGTCCACACTCGACGGTGGCAGAATCCCGCTTAATCCATTGTGGAACCGCCGCCAGTGTACGAAATTCAACGGCACCAGCTACATCTCCCAGCGAGCCGCCGAGGCCATCTACAGCCCTGAAGGCAAAGAGCAGGTACGCCGCACCATCGGCTATTACATGGATAACGCCCACCAGATACTTTCCACACTGAAGGGACTGGGATTCCAGGCATACGGAGGAGAGAATGCACCGTACATCTGGATGAAGGTGCCGCAGGGAAGCGATTCATGGAAGTTCTTCCAGGACCTGCTTTACGGAGCCCATGTGGTATGTACGCCAGGCGTAGGCTTCGGACCGAGTGGCGAGGGATACGTACGGTTTACAGCCTTCGGAAGCAAAGAGCAAACAGAAGAGGCACTGGCCAGAATAGAAAAATGGGTATAAGGAACCCGAAAAACTGAAAAAAGGAAAAACCGGAAAACCCGGAACATCCGGAACATCCGAAAAAAAACATTCATCTTTATAATAAAAAAATTATGGAAGCATTAAGATTTCAGGTTGTCGGAGAGGCATTCAAGAAAAAGCCGCTCGACGTAAAAACACCAAGTGAGAGACCTTCATCTTATTTCGGGAAGAAAGTATTCAACCGTGAGAAAATGTACAAATACCTGCCGAAGGCTGTCTACGAGCAGATGGTCAACGTGATGGACAACGGTGCGCGTCTGGACCGCGACATCGCCGACGCGGTGGCCGCAGGAATGAAGCAGTGGGCAGTAGAGAACGGCGTTACCCACTACACCCACTGGTTCCAGCCACTGACCGAAGGAACGGCTGAGAAGCACGACTCGTTCATAGAGCACGACGGGAAGGGCGGCATGGTGGAAGAATTCACAGGCAAGCTGCTCGTGCAGCAGGAGCCTGACGCATCCTCGTTCCCTTCAGGCGGCATCCGGTCGACTTTCGAGGCTCGAGGATATTCGGCATGGGACCCCACGTCTCCGGTCTTCATCATCGACGACACACTGTGCATTCCCACGGTATTCATCAGCTACAGCGGAGAGGCCCTCGACTACAAGGCCCCGCTTCTGAGGGCACTCCATGCCGTCAACGTGGCCGCAACGGACGTGTGCCATTATTTCGACCAGGAAGTGAAGAAAGTGACATCCAACTTAGGCTGGGAACAGGAGTATTTCCTCGTGGACGAAGGTCTTTATGCCGCCCGTCCCGACCTGCTGCTCACTGGACGTACGCTCATGGGACACGACTCAGCCAAGAACCAACAGATGGACGACCATTATTTCGGCTCCATACCCGAACGAGTGGCAGCTTTCATGCGCGAGCTGGAAATCACGGCTCTCGAGCTGGGAGTGCCCTGCAAGACCCGCCACAACGAGGTGGCTCCCAACCAGTTTGAGCTGGCTCCGATATTCGAGGAGACGAACCTGGCCGTAGACCACAACATGCTGCTCATGTCGGTGATGAAGCGGGTGGCAAGGAAGCATGGTTTCCGCGTGTTGCTGCACGAGAAGCCTTTCGCCGGAATCAACGGTTCGGGCAAGCACAACAACTGGTCGCTATCCACTGACAACGGCGTGCTGCTCCACGCCCCAGGAAAGACACCGGAGCAGAACCTGCGTTTTGCCGTGTTCATCGTGGAGACACTCATGGGCGTCTACCGTCATAACGGACTGCTCAAGGCCAGCATCATGAGCGCGACCAACGCCCACCGCCTGGGCGCCAACGAAGCACCGCCAGCCATCATTTCGTCATTCCTCGGCAAGCAACTCACCGAGCTGCTCGACCACATCGAGAAGGCAGACAAAGAGAATATCCTGACGATGGACGGCAAGCAGGGAATGAAGATGGACATCCCAGAAATTCCGGAACTGCTCATCGACAACACCGACCGCAACCGCACCTCTCCGTTCGCCTTCACCGGCAACCGATTCGAGTTCCGCGCCGTAGGCAGTGAGGCCAACTGCGCATCGGCCATGATCACGCTCAACAGCGCAGTGGCAGAGGCACTCATCTCCTTCAAGAAGCGAGTGGATGCCCGCATCGCAGAGACCGAGGCACAGTACGAGGGGACAGGCCACTCCGCCACGTTCCACGCCATCATCAACATCCTTCGCGACGACATCAAGACATGCAAGCCCATCCGTTTCGACGGAAACGGATACAGCGACGAGTGGGTTGTCGAGGCAGAGAAGCGAGGCCTGGACGTGGAGAAGAGCTGCCCGAAGATTTTCGAGCGTTACCTCGACCCGTCGAGCATCGAGATGTTCGAGAGCCTCGGAGTCATGACCAGGAAGGAGCTGGAAGCACGTAACGAAGTGAAATGGGAGACCTACACGAAGAAAATCCAGATAGAGGCCCGCGTGCTTGGCGACCTGTCGATGAACCACATCATCCCCGTTGCCACCCGTTACCAGTCGGAGTTGCTGAAGAACGTGGAAAACATGGAAGAGGTGTTCCCCAAGGACAAGGCACGCACGCTGTCGGCACGCAACCTCAAAATCATCGAGGAGATAGCAGTGCGGACCTCCAAAATCGAGATGCAGGTGGAGGAACTGGTAAACGCCCGTAAACTGACAAACAAGATAGAGGACGAGCACGAGAAGGCCATCGCCTACCACGACACCGTGGAGCCCAAACTCGACGACATACGTTACGAAATCGACAAGCTGGAGCTCATCGTCGACGACAGCCTATGGCCACTGCCGAAATACCGTGAACTGCTGTTCATCAGATAGCGAAGCGCATCACTAATCACATAGCAAAAAGAGGACGTGTCTCACGACAGGTCCTCTTACTAATTTTTAAACCTTATAGTACAAAAAAACAGTTTTTGTACTTTATCTTAGAATGGGAATATGCGACTTACATGTCCAAGCCCTCAAGGTCTTTCTCCGAGATATTACCCGTAAGGATAATCACAGATACTTCTCCTTCAGCATCAGTGCTGAGCAGCACAAATTCGCGGCAGTCTTTGCGCAGTTCTTTCATTCGTATGCACATATAGCCCTCACCTTCGTCTTTCACTTCCATCACAACCTCGTAGTTGTTTTCTTTCATGAATTTCTCGGCTGTGCTGCGGAGTTCTTTGGATTTGCCGTCCTCCTCAGCACTGAAGATATGAATTTTCTCCAGCTTGCCAGCCATACCTTTAGGTATACCTGTGCCCATACTTCCAGCCAGGCCCATCATGGCTTTCGACACGTACACAGACGTGATTCCCTTGATCTGCCCAAGTCGCTCAGCAAGCGTGGGAGCTGCTTTTTCGAATTGTCCCAGTATTTCCACTTCAGGGACATTGCCTTCCATCATCCGGCCTTGCGCACAAACGGAATGAGGAGTAATTGTGAACATGGCAACAAGTATTGCCATTATAATCATCTTCTTCATTTTGATAATGTTTTATTTGGTTAAATGAATCGAATTGAGTTTCTCTAACGCATTGCCGACCTTCTCCATCTGGCGGTGTCCACAGTCCATGGCCTTTCCAAACTGGCTCATCGCCATGTTGATATAGACTCGTGCCTCCTTAGGATCTTCCACCTCACGGATATAGCTGACAGGCCGCATCAGATACGTGATGCCGAATATGAGCACAGCACAGGCTGCAATGGCCGTGGCCCACCATGAGAGGTGGCGGATGCCGACGCGCTTGCGGCTATCATGCTGATCACATTCCTTTTTCGCCTCCGAGTCGATGAGGTCGGTCAGCCTGCCAAGAAGATCGTCCGGTGCATCAGGACATTGCGTTTTCTCTGCCTCCATTTGAAGGAACAGCTCCCGGTCGGCTGACATATCGGCAGGCACATCGCCGCTCAGCATCCTCTCACGCAACACCTCCTCTTCCTCAGCCGTGGTCTGGCCCTCATAATATTTTTCTAACAGTTCTTTCATCTTCTCATCTGTTGTTTGATTGCTTCTCTCAAAAATTTTCGCGCCCGGCTGAGCGCCACTCTCACATTCACCTCTGTCATACCGGTGGCTCTGGCGATGTCGGGGTAGTCCATCCCTTCAATGTCGCGCAGGACGACAGCCCGCTGCTGCGATTCAGGCAGACGGCTGATGAGTTGCATCAGGCTGCTGCGGGTCTCGTCCGTCTCCATCTCTGCTTCCACCGTCCGCTCCTCCACCGCATCATGCTCCGCCGGTTCATCGTCCACAAGCTGCAGATGCTGACGTCGCAGATAGTCTATGCATTGGTTTCGGGTCAGCGTCACACAATATCCGGAAAGGTTACCGTCCTTGGGAATGGTGTCGCGTTTCTGCCAGAGTTTCAGATAGACTTCCTGCAAGATGTCTTCTGCGTCCTGGCTGGTTCCCACGATTCGGAAGGCAGAACGGAAGAGTACGTTCCGGAGAGGCAAAAAGAGTCGTTTGAATTCCTCTGCCGTCATCATGTCATGGGATTTCTATTCCTCCAAGCAGTCCGCCGCCTTGTTGCTTCAGTTCGTTCATGTCGAAATCACCAGCGACATGCACCATAACCGGATCATCCATAGAGGCTGACAATACCACAAGTTCCCTACAACGGTCCTCTTTGATGTTGGCGAAGATTTTGACATGCTCAGCATCTTCTTTCGTGTCCATCAGCAGTTCGAGTCCCTCGACGGTCAGGCTCTCAACGGCCTCACAGAAAGCCTTGCGGTCGGACTCGGAACTTTCCTCCAGCGAAATGATATTCACAAAGCGCAGCTTGCTCATCACATCTTTCATTTTCTTCATTTTCTCAGAATCCTCAGAATCCTGAGCTTCAGGACTCATCGACATCATCATGCCGAGGGTGTTTTTGTCCAGTTTCACCACCTCCGCATTCTCCGCCTTGGAGAATCGCTCAACGAACTGGTCAAACGTCTGAGCATTGAGCGACAGGCTCATGCAGGCAAGCAATGTGATCAATAAAAAATGTTTCATGACTTTTTGATTTGTTATGGATAATTATTGAAATGTTTCTATCCTGTTAACGCAATCAACGATTGTTTTGTTACAGAGAAAAGAAAGAAAATTAAATAATCTATATGAATATACCTCATAAAATGATTTAACCGCCTGAGGGGACATCTCCACAGACGGTTAAAAATTACACCTTTTTCATCCTTACAAGTCGAATCTATTTCGTCGGTTCTGTGTGAACCACGACATGGGTCTGAGCGCCAAACCGCTTTTTGAGAAGATGCTCTATGGCCGTGGCGCGGTCGTGAGCCTGGCGCAAGGGGATGGCGCCGTCCATACGGACATGAACCTCGATGGCTATGCGGTGGCCGATCTTTCGCGTACGCAGATTATGTGGATTCTGAATGCCGTCCACAGACTGTATAATCTGCAGAATCTCGGCTTCGCTGTCGGACGGGAGAGAGCTCTCGGTCAGTTCTCCGATATTCGTCTTCAGCAACTCCACTGCCACTTTGATAAGCATGGCGCCTACCACAACCGAGGCAAGGGGGTCGAGCACAGCCCAACGGTCACCAAGCAGGATGGCACCACCGATTCCCAAAGCCGATCCCACTGACGAGAGGGCGTCGCTTCGGTGGTGCCAGGCGTTGCTGATCATCGCGGGAGAATCCAATGTCTTCCCACGGCGAATGGTATATTGATAGAGAGCTTCCTTCACGACGATCGAGACAAGGGCAGCCCATAAAGCGAGCTTGGCTGGCATTTCAAGCTGACTGCCCGACAGCCAGGCTAAAAATTTCGACCCTCCGGCATAGATGATGCCGCCTGCCACAGCCATCAGTGCCAGTCCGATAAGAAACGATGCGATGGTCTCGAATTTGCCATGACCGTAATCGTGCGACTCGTCCTGTGGCTTTGCGCTTATATGCACAAACACCAGCACGGCCAGGTCGGTCAGGAAGTCTGACAAAGAATGGATGGCATCGGCTATCATCGCCGAACTATGACCCACAATGCCGGCAACAAACTTGAACACCATCAGCACGATATTGCCGACACTGCCCACAAGGGTCACTTTATATATTTGTTTTTCACGTGTCATATCCAACCGAAATATCTCACACAATGATATGTCAGACACTCATAGAGTCTAAAGTTAGAGCCTAAAGTTCGGCTGCCGACTTGAGGATTTCGGACAGCGTGGGATGTATATGCACCATGTCGGCCAGCTGAGCGGCCGTGGAGTTCTGGCACATGAGCACGCTCGCCTCCTGTATGATATCGGCGGCATGAGCCCCGAAAGCGTGACAACCCAGAATCCGCCCGTCCTGCGGGTCGCAGATGAGTTTCAGCATGCCGTCAGTCTCACCCATTGCCATTGCCTTGCCGTTGGCTCGCCAGAAGGACTTCTTGCAGACATAAGGGATTTCCTGTGCCTTGCACTGGTCTTCCGACAAGCCCACGCAGGCGGCTTCTGGCTTGGTGAAGATAGCGGCCGGCATGATGTCGAGACGGATGTTGTCTTTTCCACCCACGATCATGTTGACCGCACGTATGGCCTGCATCTCCGCCGCATGAGCCAGCATCTGTAGGCCGTTGGCGTCGCCTATCGCATAGACATGAGCCAACGGACTGCCGGCAGCGTCTGTCACACGTAATGAATCCTGGTCCACAGGGATGGCGCCACGGACAGGCTCCACACCAAGCGCGGCGAGGTTAAGTCCGTCCAAATTGGGTTTTCGGCCCACAGCCATCAGCACTTTGTCCGCCTTCACGCAGTTGGCCTTCCCCTTCTTGTCGGTGAAGACTACACCGTCGTCCGTGATGGCCGACACGGCACATTGCATGTGGAACGTGATGCCGCGCTTCTCCAGCGTCTTCCTCAGCCGTTTGGCGATGTCGCTGTCGAGCACGGGCAGACATTCCTTGAGAAACTCCACCACCGTCACCTCAGTGCCAAACGCGTTGAATATGCTGGCAAACTCCATGCCTATCACGCCTGCGCCGATGATGCACAGGCTCCGGGGCATGTAGCTCAGGGAAAGCAGGGAGGAAGAGTCGAGCACGTCGGGATGGTCCGCCCCTTCCACGTTCAAGCTCTTTGAGCTGGATCCCGTAGCGATGATGATGTGGTCGGCTTGATATTCCATTCCGTCAGCGACGACGGTATGGGCATCCTTGAATACCGCTTTCGCCCTGACGACAGAAATGGCGGGATGAGAGAGGAGCGACTCGACGCCCTGTCTCAGCTGTTCCACCACATCGTCCTTACGCGCTATCGCCTTGCCAAAGTCGAACACGTAGTCAGGGAATGTCACGCCCATTGAGTCAGCATCCTTCATGTCGAGCATCAACTCGGCATTCCGGGCAAGGCATTTGGTGGGGATGCAGCCCACGTTCAGGCATGTGCCCCCGACAGGGCCTTGCTCAAAAAGGGTGACATTCAAGCCCCGCTTCGCAGCATATTCAGCGGCGCGGTAGCCGCCTGGCCCCGCGCCGATGATAATCAGGTCAGTCTTGTTCATCTCTCAGCTGTTTGAAAGTAAGTACAGGATGTTTGGCAGCCAGGACATCGTCCACCCGTCCTATAGGGGTGTCGTGGGGAGCAGTCTTCACGGTGTCCGGGTCGTTTATTGCCTCTTCCGCGATTTTGCGCATCACCTCAACGAAGCCGTCGAGCGTTTCCTTCGACTCGTTCTCAGTAGGCTCTATCATGAGCGACTCGTGGAACAGCAGAGGAAAATAGATGGTAGGCGCATGATAGCCGTAGTCCAGCAGACGTTTTGCCACGTCCATGGTAGTCACGCCTGTCGACTTGTCCTTCAGGCCGTCGAACACAAACTCATGACAACAGAGCGAGTCGATGGGCAGCTCGTAGACATCCTTCAGCGATTCTTTCACGTAGTTCGCGTTAAGAGTGGCAAGCGGTCCCACCATGCCGATATGTTCTTTTCCCAGCGACAGGATATAGGCATAAGCTTTCATCATGACGGCGTAATTGCCGTTATAGGGGCTGACGAACGGAAGGAATTCCTGAAGACCCTCTCGGACTCCAACCGGTCCGCTGCCCGGTCCGCCGCCTCCGTGAGGCGTGGAGAATGTCTTGTGGAGATTGATGTGCATCACGTCGAAGCCCATGTCGCCCGGCCGGCAGGCACCGAGCATCGGGTTGAGGTTGGCACCGTCGTAGTACATCAGTCCTCCGCACCCATGAATCATCTCTGCGATTTCAGGGATACGGTATTCGAAGAGTCCGAGCGTGTTGGGGTTGGTCATCATCATGGCTGCGATTTCAGGCCCCTGTTCGTCGACCACACGGCGGAGGTCGTCCACGTCGACGGTGCCGTCGGCCAGCGACTTCACTTCCACCACCTCATAGCCGCAGACGGCAGCCGAGGCCGGGTTGGTGCCATGTGCAGAGTCGGGCACGATGACTTTCTTGCGCGACACATCGCCACGTGAGCGGTGATAGTTGTCGATAGTCATCAGGCCGGTGAGCTCTCCGTGGGCTCCTGCATAAGGCTTGAACGTGAAATGAGCCAGGCCGGTGAGCTGGCACAAAGCATGCTCCAGACACTCTATCAGCGCAAGGGCACCCTTCGTGGTCTCTGCAGGCTGTTCCGGGTGGATGCTCTGGAACTGAGGCATAGCTGCCACCTCCTCGTTGATTTTCGGATTGTATTTCATCGTGCATGAACCAAGCGGATAGAAGCCGGTGTCCACGCCGAAGTTGTTGTTCGACAGGTTGGTGTAGTGACGCACCACGGTCAGCTCGTCGCATTCAGGAAGGCAGGCATCCTCGCCTCTTCTCAGTTCTGCAGGCAGCTCAAAATCTCCAAACTGGTTGATGGGCAGGCTGTAGCCTCTCCGCCCGTCTTTCGACAGCTCAAAGATGAGATTTCCATATAGTGTTCTGTTCATAGGGCAGCAATTTTTACAAGGTTATCGATTTCCTGCTTCGTCCGCTTTTCGGTCACCGCGAAGATGAAGCCGTCTTCATATCTTACGCCTCCAAGCATCCCAGCGTCGATGAAGCGCTGATAGAGCGCGTCGGCATCGCCGTCGTATCTCACAAAGAACTCATTGAAGAAAGGCTTGTCGAAGGCCAGTCGGAAACGGCCGGTTTCTGTCAGTCGCTGGCACAGATAATGTGCGCCGGCATACGAGAGGTTTGCCGCCTCTTTCAGCCCTTCCTTTCCCATAAGAGAAAGATAGACGGTGACGAAAAGCGCCATGAGCGACTGGTTGGAGCAGATGTTCGACGTGGCTTTCTGCCGGCGGATATGCTGCTCACGTGCCTGCAGGGTGAGGACGAATGCCCGCTGTCCACGGTTGTCGCGCGTCATGCCGACGATACGTCCCGGCATCTTGCGCATCAGTTTCTCCGTGGTGCACATATAGCCGAGATAGGGACCGCCAAACTGCAGCGGTATGCCGAGGCTC
The DNA here is from genome assembly GCA_946625675.1 of uncultured Prevotellaceae bacterium. GTDB lineage: Bacteria > Bacteroidota > Bacteroidia > Bacteroidales > Bacteroidaceae > UBA3839. The sequence goes on from CAMOTI010000144.1 coordinate 16,184, forward strand.
TGGGCGTCGCCCACCGCGATGTCGGCACCCCACTCTGCCGGAGTTTTCAGAAGGGCGAGGTCGGCCGCCACGCTGTTGACGACGAAGAGCGCCTTCTGTCCGTGGCAGGCATCGGCAAAGCCAGAGAAGTCCTCGATGATTCCTAAGACATTGGGCTGCTGAACGATGACGCCAGCCACCCCCCCTTCCGACAGGTTTTGCCGCACTGCGTCGAGGTCGGTAACGCCGTCCTTCAAAGGAACAGCCACCACGTCGATGCCCTTGTGGAGGGCATAGGTGCGCACCACGTCCATGGTCTTCGGGTTGATGCCCTCAGAAACCAAAACTTTGTTTACTTTCTTTCCAGCCGCCACGGCCATCATCATCGCCTCGGCAGTTGCCGTGGCACCGTCGTACATCGACGCATTGGAGATGTCCATGCCAGTCAGTTCCGCCATCATCGACTGGTACTCGAAGATATAGTGGAGGGTGCCCTGGGAAATCTCAGCCTGATAGGGCGTATAGGAGGTGAGGAACTCGGAGCGTGACAGCAAGTTGGGGATGACCGACGGCGTGTAGTGGTCGTAAGCACCGAAGCCGGCGAAGCAAGTCAGCTGCTGGTTTTCGTCGGCCAGGCGCTGGAAGAGCGCGCGGACTTCCATCTCGCATCTCTCGGAAGGCAGGTCATACTCTCCCTTGAAGCGGATGCTTTCCGGAATCTGCGCATAAAGGCCGTCGAGCGAATCCACACCGGATTTCTCAAGCATGGACTGCAGCTCCTCCTCTGTATGAGGAAAATATTTGAAAGACATGATTGCTTAGTTTTTAGTTTTCAGTTTTTAAGTTGGGGAGAGATCGGAGTGCTCTGAGTACTCTGAATACTCTGAGTACTCCGAAAATCAGGTGTCTCTCTTAGTGCTGGCTTTCGCAGAATTCCTGATATGCTTTGGCGTCCATGAGATTGTGAGTCTCGTAGGTGTCGGACAGCTGAACCTTGATAATCCAGTTAGCATAGGCGTCCTGGTTGACGAGCTCAGGACTGTCCTCGAGTGCATCGTTCACTTCCACCACCGTGCCCGAAACCGGAGAAATCAGGTCGCTCGCAGCCTTCACACTCTCCACGGCACCAAACTCCTCGCCAGCCTGAACCTCGTCGTCCACATCGGGCATGTCAACATAAACCACGTTGCCAAGCGCGTTCTGCGCATAGTCCGTGATGCCCACATATCCATACTCACCGTCTACTCTTACATATTCGTGCGACTCCGAGTAGAAGAGTCCTTCAATTACTTTTGCCATAATTTTTATTTACTATTTACGATTTACTATTTACGATTTATTTTAAATATTTTGAAATTTCAGCTATTTTTTTGCAGCTATTTCTTTCAGATAATTTTTTTCAGCTATTTTTTATAATGTTTGTCGTAGAATTTCTTTTTCACTACTTTTCCGGGGAAAGTCTTTTTGCGAATCTGGATCTCCACCGGGGTGTCGAGTTTGGCGTACTGGCTGTCGACGAGTGCAAGGCAGACGCTTTTGCCAGTGGAGATGGTGCGGTAGCCAGTGGTGACCTCACCGATTTCCTGTCCGTCTTTCACCACCTTGTAGCCATGGCGCGGGATGGCCTTGTCGGCCAGCTCGATGCCCACCAGCTTGCGGGCGACACCTTCTGTCTTTTGCTTGAGCAGCGCCTCACGTCCGATGAACTCCGGTTTGTCGAGTTTCACGAAAATGGAGAGCCCTGCCATCACGGGAGAGATCTCGGCAGAGAGCTCGTCGCCATAAAGCGGCAGTCCCACCTCGAACCTGAGCGTGTCGCGGCATCCCAGTCCGCAGGGTTGCACGCCGGCCTCGATGAGTTTGTCCCAGCAAGTGCGGATGAAGTCGTGGGAGGCATAGATTTCGAAGCCGTCCTCGCCGGTGTAGCCAGTTCGGGAGATGATGACGTCGCCGATGGTCTTCACGGTGTAGAACGTGAGTTCCTTGCATTCGAGTCCGAGAACATTCTCCACAGTGGCCTCAGACTCCGGTCCCTGCACGGCAAGCTGTCCATAGCTTTCGGAGCGGTTGACCAGCTCAATGTCGAAGCCGTCTTTCTGTGCGTTCATCCACTCCCAGTCCTTGTCGATGTTGGCGGCGTTGATGACGAGGAAAAAGTCGTTCTCCCCCATCTTGTAGACCAACAGGTCGTCCACTGTCCCGCCATTGTCGTAGCACATCATGCCATAATAGATTTTTCCGACCGGGGCACCTGCGATGTCGTTGGTGAAGATATGCTGAACGTATCTCTCAGCGTCTTTTCCCTTGACGGTCACCTCGCCCATGTGCGACACGTCGAAAACGCCGACATGCTCACGTACGGCATTGTGTTCTTCCGTGATGCCGGCATACTGAATGGGCATATCAAAACCTCCGAACGGAGAGATGAGCGCTCCGAGCGCCACATGCTTGTCGTAAAGGCAAGTTCGTTTATTTGTTGTTTCCATTTTTATTTAAGATTTGTGATTGACAGTCTTAATTTATGAGGGTTATTAATAATTTTCTTTATCTGATTTGAATTTCCAGACTCATAATGAAATTCATTGAGTCAGCAGCCTGATGAAGTCGTCTTTCTTCAGATTCATTATCGTGTCCGACAAGTTGTCGGGCAGAGCTCGGTTCAACGCTTCTTGAGTCAGCTCGCATCCTTTCAACTTGTTGAGAAGGGGATCCAGCTCGCCCACGAGGAAGTAGTCGCCGAGCAAGTTGACGGCTTTGACGACTCCGCTCTTCATCTCGATACGCGCCTCCAGGAGTCCTACGCCTTCAATACGCTCTTTGACCACTTTCGTGCAACGCGGATTGTTGCCGTAGACAAACTCGTCGGAGAGATATTCCTGCTCCATCTCTTCTATCGCCAGCACGTCGGCAGGGGTCAGGCAGACGCTTTCGTGGCATATCGTACTCACGGCCAGCTGTTTGAAAGACTCGATATCAAGGCTGGTATAATCTTTCAGCAACGCGATATGCTGTCGGACACTCTTCACGCCTTTCGACAGGAGCTTGGAGTCGTCTGGTGTGATGGCCCCCACCATGTTCGTCATGTCGGTGTCGTAGAGCATGGTGCCGTGGACGATGCATCGGCCAGGAATATGATAGAAGGCACAACCTGACACCTTACGGCCTCCGATGAGGATATCGTTGCGCGAGCTGATGGTGGCCTCGACGCCCGCCTTACGCAATACCAGCAGCATGAGGTTCAGAAACTTGTGGAACGTGAATCCCACGCTGTCGGAGGATGTCACGTAAGAGAACATGATATTGCTCATGTCGGCATACACACATCCTCCGCCGCTCTTGCGCCGGTACATCCTGATGCCCCGTCGGCGACAGAACTCCACGTTGACCTCACTCTCTATCAGCTGGTTCCGGCCAAATATCACGCTCGGCTCCACCTGCCACAGAAAGAAGCAGTCGGACGCGTCGATATGACGTGCCACATACTCTTCCATAGCCAGATAGAACGAAAGGGGGCGCGGATTTCCGTCGGGCAGCGTGATATGTTTCATCTGTCGAGCGTGCTATTGATTTTTTAGAAGGTGAAAAATGCCGTTACGCGATTTTCGTCATTATAGTCGTAAAAAGGATAAACTGCTGATTAGTCCACAAATTTATGATTAATTTCTTATATTTCCTAAAAGTTGGTCGTTTATTTACCTCAAAGAGCAAAATAAACTCAAAAAATCAGAAAACAATCGTGATTTGATTCCTGGAGTTGATAGTTGTTCGTCTTTTTGGGAGGCACCGGCTCATATTCGCATTACGAACCCAGAGTGTGTCGGATACATGAAAAGTGTTTCTCTTGTCGCTGCACCCCCCAAAAAACAAAAATCATCTGATTTATTTGCGTTTCTCCCATTTTCTTTTTAATTTCGCAAAAGAAACTAAAATCTGTAACAGAAATGTGCCAGAGGACACGTCGGCATGGTGGTCCACATGCCTGACACCATCTATGTCGTCGAACTGATAATCAACGGAACCGCCCAGGATGCCCTCAATCAGATTAACTCCCGTAACTACGCCCTCCAATATGCCACATCCGACGAGAAAGTAATGAAAGTGGGCGCCAGCTTTTCCACGGAGAGCAAAACCGTCGAGGACTGGATTTAGAGAATATGTAGGAACACATTCCACTAATTACCAAGCCAAAAAGCTACATATTACATTTATCAACGCGCGACAAGCAAAAAAAACACGATATTTTTTCGCATGTCGCGCGGATTTTATATATTTGCACATCATTTGCTAACAATCCATAACACCCACACCTATGAAAAAACTCAACCCGACAATCAAACTCGAGAAACAAATAGGAGAACAGATCTATAACGCCCTGCAGGGACAAGTGGTGGAGGAAGTGCTGAAAAAATCGAAGATCAACAGCAGCGACACCTACTGGCGCAGCAGCATGGAAGGACACAGCCTGAAAGTGCAGCAACATCTGCTGCCCGACTTCTATGCCCTCTGCCATGAGGTGAAAGAAAAGCTGGGATTCGAGGAGAACGTCGATTTCTACATCACAGGCGACTCATCCGTCAACGCTTTCTCCGTGTCAGCAGAGGACGAGGGACAGCCACATATCGTAAACGTCAACTCTGCCCTGTTCGACCTCATGGACCAGAACGAGCTTCGGTTCGTTATCGGACATGAGCTCGGACATCTCATCAACAAAGACTCCAAGCTCAGTCGTCTCATCGGATTCGTCTTTCCCCCTGGAGCTGCCGTTCCCATATCCCTGCACTACAAGATACGCCTTCACGAACAACTCGCCGAACTCGTGGCCGACCGATACGGATTCTTGGCTACAGAAAATATCCAGGCCTGCGTCACTGCCTTCTTCAAACTGGCGTCCGGTCTCGACCTCGCCAAGATGAACGTAAGCATCGACGCACTCATCGCCGACAACAACGAACGGCTCGACTACTTTCTCAACGACAAGGGCATAAGCCGCAACTCACACCCCGTCAATCCAATCCGTGTCAAAGCTCTTCACCTCTTCGCCACCTCCAAGACTCAGAAAGCGCTCAACGAGGGGATGGAGCAACTCATCGGAATCCTGCTGAAAATCGGTGACAGCGAACTCGACGAGTACACAGCCCAGTTCATAGCCTCCGCAGGACTCATCGTCGCCAACGCCGACGGAAAAATCACGGAACAGGAAGTGGAGCAGATCATCGACTCCCTCGCCGGGCTGAAGATGTTCCCAAGGGACTTCCTCGAGCAGATTGCCAAGGGGAACGTCAGCGCGACATTCAGCAAAGCCGTTCAGAACATCCTCAACATAGACCCAGGAACAAGGGAGGGGATGATCAACTACATGATACACATCACCATGTCCGACAAGATCATCGCGCCCGCGGAAGTGGATCTGCTCTACCAGTTCGGAGCTGACATCGGACTGAGTGAGAAGGAAGTGTCCGACGCCATCGCCATGTCCATTCAGAAAAACTACATACCCAGCATCAACGCACTGTGTTAGAACGGGAAAAAACAAGGGACGCCAAGAAATAAGCCTCTTGTCGCTATAAACAGCCACTATTTCCAGCAGTTGTACCCCATCGACAAGTTGCGGATTGTACTTTGGTGAGAACTAATATGGATTCTGTTTTTTAGTATTTCGATTTATTCGTAACTTTGCATGAAAAAACGGAACTCATTCTATAAAACTTACATCATGAAACAAGAAAGACTCAAAATCTGGCTGTTGCTGGCTGTCCTCACCCTATGCACAGCTGCATCCTTCCCCTCATGCTCGTCGGACGACGACAAGACCTCATCCAGTCCCACCATCGAGAGAATCAAAAGCCGGGGCAGACTGCTCGTCGGCACCACTGGCGACTACCGTCCACTGTCCTTCTGCGAGCCTGAGACCGGTGAATACTGGGGATTCGGCATCGAGATGGCAAAAGAGATTGGCAGGGAGCTGGGCGTGGAAGTGGAGTTCGTGAAGACCTCCTGGCCTACCCTCTCGGCCGACGTCACCACCGACCCCCAACTCTTCGACCTCGCCATCGGAGGCATCACCATCACGGACGCAAGGCGGCAGACCATGCTCATGAGCGAGGGCTACCTGGCCAACGGAAAGACCATTCTGTGCCGCACGGCCGACGCAGAGCGGTTTCAGTCGCTGGAGGATATCGACAAGCCGGAGGTACGCGTGATGGTCAACCCGGGAGGTCTCAACGAGAAGTTCGCCAACGAGCACCTCAACCATGCCCAGATTATAGTCCACCAGAAAAACGAGGAGATTCCGGTGCTCGTAGCCGAAGGCGAGGCCGACGTGATGATCACGGAAATCACTGAAGCCCCATACTACGTGCAGACGGACACGCGACTGGCGGCACCGTTGCTGAACACCCCCTTCACCCATGGCGAAATCGGAGTGCTGATGCGAAAAGGACAAGACGACCTCCTGCAGGCCGTGAACGACATGATCAGGCGGATGAAGTCCGACGGATCGCTCCAACGTCTGCACGAGAAATACGGACTGGTCTATCAGTACGGGGCATCTCTCTGACTGGATCACAAAAAAAATAAGACGGGCCAACCCCAGCACAGGGGTTGGCCCGTCAACTTTATATGGTGATGGTCAACAAGTGTTATTTTAGGTCATCGGTTATGCTGCCTCGGCTATGCAACCTCCGACATTGGGCGGACATAGATGAACTTAGGATACTTCTGATAGACGAAAAGCGTAACCGGACAGAGCCATAGCTGCTTTAAACCGTCGATGTTCTCCACGTCGTAGTAGGCACCAGTGGTCAGCCCCCACTCCGTACGGCGGAGCACCACATATCCTTGTTGCTTGTAGGTGTCGTCATAGCCGCTCGACGTCACCACCTCCACCGACGTGTTCTCGCCGTCGTCCGAAAGCAGAGCGCACAACTTGTCGGCACCCGCCACCATCATCAGGTTGTGATGGGCAAATGGCCAGTTGGGCAGGTCGATGTACCACTTGTTGTCGCTCTCCTTTTTGAATTTCAGGTTCTTTGTCATGATAAAACGTAATTTAAATTTGGTTAAGAAAAGTCTTTTTTATTCTGACAACCTTAGTGATGCAAAAACCATGCCATGTCTAAAATATGCGTAAATATGACATAGTATATTAAATATATGTAAAATTTACGCAAATTACAACATTTTATCATGTCAATTTGACGCAAACACAAGATAAATGTCATTTTGGCGCATTATCTAAAAAAAACATCCCAAAAGCAGGTGGGATTAAAGAAAAAACGTCAACACCACCGACATTTTCCTCGAAAAATACTTGGATTTGGAATAAAATTCGTATTTTTGCAATGAAATACCAATATCATTCAAAAAATTACAAATCTTTTTCTAACAAATAGCATTATGAAAACAAAATCATTCATTTTAAGCATCATCGCGGCAGCGACACTGTTGCTGTGCGTCAGTGGCAAGAAGCCGAGCCTCGAGGGCACAAGCTGGAAATACGACCACATCATGTTTCTTGCCGACGTTGGAAACATGGGCGACGAGGAACTCATCACATTCACAAGCGCTACAGAGGTCAAAGTGGAAACGACAGAATGGGTCATGGTGGTACACGAAGGGCCAGGATCCGACAGAATGGGAGCAGGGCGATCCACAAGTCCTGTAACGAAAGAGAAAACCGGGACCTACACCACAAAGAAAGCCAAGGTGAAAAAAAAGAAAGTGACAAAAGTGTTCATCACAATCGAAGGTGAAACCAGCGAATTCACAATCGACGGAGACACCATGATCCCAGCTACATCCTCACTTGAAGACCAACGCATCTACAAGAAGCAATAGCAGAACCGTCAGAAAAGACCAGAATTGGCTTGACCGTGATTCGACGGACGATTGTGCGTACGAGACGCTCATACCCCAATTTTAATCAGAGAACAGAGATTAATTGCTGATTAAGTTACAAGACGCGCCGCGGCGCGTCTCTACTCGTAAGCGGAAAAAACAGGTAAGTACTTATTTTTGTGGACGTAAAATTTTGATAATCGGTAAAAAAGTTGTAACTTTGCAACAATTATGAAAATACGGGAAATAATTGGAGCCCTTGAACATTTT
>CAMOTI010000145.1 GCA_946625675.1 uncultured Prevotellaceae bacterium
CTTGTTGTTCTGCAGGGAGTCGGAAGTCTCCACAAAGTTCTCGATAAGGGCTTTAGCACCAAAGATGAAAATCTTGAATCCCTTGATATCGGTGATTTTGTCGATAAAGGACTTCATCTCGCCCTCTTTATCAGTCAGTTCCACTTTTCGGTACTGGTTCCAGAAGGCGTCGTCGGTGTGCATGGTGGCATCCGGCTCCTGGAAGACATTTCCCTTGATATGCTTGAAGACCGAATTGGGAACAGGGACAAAAGCATAGTCGAACTGGCGTATTGTGCGCTGCACCTGGAGTTTGCTGAGCCAGCTCATCAGCTCCAGCTCAATGAGCATGTCGTTCTGTGTCATGACCCGCTCGCCAGTGGGCAGTTCCTCAAATTCCTGCTCTATAATCATGTTCTTCACAAAGTTCACGTCGCTCCGCTTCGGTATGTTCAGTTCCACGCGGCGCACCTGATATGTGGAGTCCTTCATGACATAGAGGTAGCCGGAGAAACCGACGTCCTGCTGGTTATTGGGAAGGAATCCCAGCTGTATGACGCTATCGTTCTCTATGGCGATGGTGTCCTGCAGATAATATCTGTAAAAAGAGATGGCTGAGTTAGCGATAGGACTTTTGAAATGAAGCTGCAGCAGACGACATTCCTCGTCATAGATATTGACGTCGGTGAAGCAGTCCTTGAGGGTTGTGGTAAGGATTTCTCCGGTGTTGATTAGTTCGTTGATACCCCTGGAATTCTTGGCTTTGACAAGTTCCTTGAGCAGCTCAGGCTGTTTTCTGTAGAACACGGATGAGAGCGTCTCGTCGACGGTGAGGGGGAGTATGAGTTTTCCTGTTTTCGGGCATGTCTCCACGTGGTCCTTCAGAAAGGCAAACCGTTTTCCTTCCTCCACGTCGAAGACTTTCTCCGTGAACTCATTGACAGAGAAAGTCATCTTCTCATACTTGGAATAAGAGTAGTAGTCGTTGGCCTTGAGGTCGTTGATTTTCTTATGTGCGATGACTTTCCTCATGAATTCCACAGCCGGATTATTTTTCCTGCTGTATTTTCCTTTCTTGGCCGTGATGGTGACAGCCTGGAGCTCACGTGGTTCCTGCACGAGCTTGATTTTGAGGTTGGTGGTTTTTCCCGGTACGAGGTTTACGGTCTGCTTGATATATCCCATCGTTGATATTGTAAGCGTCTTCCACTGTGGATTGGCCTTGATGACAAACTTTCCATCCTCATCCGTCATCGTGCCCACGCCTTTCCCTTCATAGAAAACGTTGACATAGTCAAGCGGTTTCCGGCTTCTGGAGTCAATCACGACACCAGACACCTGAGCTTTGGTCAGAGACGCTTGAAACGCCATCAGCAAAAGCAGAAATACCCTGAAAACATGGATCATATTACCATTCATTATGTCATCAAAAGATAAAAAGCGAATTACACGAAAGAGCATTCAGTCCGTGTAATTCGCTGGTATGTTGAATCTTAAAACTCTTCAAAATCAGTCGATCTCCTCGTCAGCCTCATATCCGCCCATCTCTCGGAGCGCATTCTTCAGCATGGTGTACTGCTGGAAGAGGTGGTTGACAGGAACCTCGCCTTTCGTGTAGTCGTGCATAGGCGACTTGAGGAAGAAGCTGAGGAATCGCTGAATACCGTATCGTCCTGCCCTTGCTGCCAGGTCGGAAAGCAAGCAGAGGTCGAGCAGCAGCGGTGCTGCCAGAATAGAGTCGCGGCAGAGGAAGTTGATTTTGATTTGCATAGGATAGTTCATCCATCCGAAGATGTCGATGTTGTCCCATCCTTCCTTGTTGTCGTTGCGTGGAGGATAGTAGTTGATTCTGACCTTGTGGAAGTAGTTCTTGTAAAGGTCAGGCTGATTGTCCTCTACGAGAATAGACTCGAGCGTGGAGAGTTTCGACACTTCCTTAGTCTTGAAGTTTTCCGGCTCATCGAGCACCAGTCCGTCACGGTTGCCAAGAATATTGGTGGAGAACCATCCGCTCAGGCCGAGGCAACGAGTTCCGATAATCGGTGCGAATCCTGACTTTACGAGCGTCTGACCAGTCTTGAAGTCCTTGCCTGCAATCGGCAGGTGCATTTTCTCAGCCAGCTCCCACATTGCGGGGATGTCCACCGTAGTGTTGGGTGCGCCCATGATGAAAGGAGCACCTTCTGCCAGAGCGGCATAAGCATAGCACATGGACGGTGCGACATGCACGGTGTCGTTGTCCTTCATGGCCTTTTCGAGAGCAGCGAGAGTTCCATGTACTTCGTTGTTCACAGGAACATAGATCTCGGTAGATGCTGCCCAAGCCACGACGATTCGGCTGCAGTTATGTTCTTTCTTGAAATTGCGGATGTCTTCTCTGAGCTGTTCCACCATTTCCCATCTGGTCTTGCAGTCTTTCACGTTGTCTCCGTCGAGTCGTTTTGCGAAGTTCTTGTCGAAAGCGGCCTTCATGGGCACGATTTTCTCCAGTTCATCACGAACAGGTTCTATATCCTTCTCTTTCAGGACTTCCGCATACATTGCTGAGCGATAAGCATCAGCCGGATATACATCCCATGCTGCGAACTCGATATCCTGCAGTTTTGCCAGAGGAACGATGTCGTAATAGCTTAAATACTTTTTATCAGCACCTTTTCCTACTCGGATTTTATCGTACTGAGTCATAGAACCAACGGGCTTCGCCAATCCTTTCCTAGCCATTAACACACCGGTGAAAAAAGTCGATGTGACAGCGCCAAGTCCGACCACCATGATACCTAATTTACCATCGGCCGGCTTAACATTTTGTTTTTCCATATAATAATTTAAATTTTTATTGTCGTAGGTTTTGCAAAGTTACGGAAAACATTTTGTATTAAAAAAGTTTTTTTCCAAAAAAAGCCAATAAGAGGAAAAAACGAATGATTTTTTCATATTATTGTAATAGAAACGATAATGCCGTTTACACTTATCATGACATTGTCGGTTCTTTCAGCAGCGAATTCACTGCGTCGGGCAGTTTGAGAATCGTGTCGATTATTCCGTCGGGAAGCGACTCGTCGTGCTGCTCATCCTTGTTCCATCCCACTCCTTTCATCCATATCGTCTTGCATCCGATGGAATGTGCGGGGATGATGTCCTTATCGAACGCGTCACCCACAACCAGCACTTCCTCCGGCTGCAGCTGCAATGCGTCGACACCGAGCTTGAAGATGCGTGGGTCGGGTTTTCTGATGCCCACCACCGCCGACTCGATGACATGATTGAAGTAATTCAGGCTGAAATCGCTGAGGATGGTGTGGATGTTGCCATAGAAATTTGAGACGAGCACCAGGGGGTATTCGCGGCTCAGGCTCTCCACCACTCCCCTGCTTTTCTTCAGGTTCTGCAGAACGTAGTCGTAGCAGAAAGAAGCAATTTGTTCGGACAACTCAAGGCGTCTTTT
>CAMOTI010000146.1 GCA_946625675.1 uncultured Prevotellaceae bacterium
AGCACTACCGCCAGCCTATACCAACAGGACTCTCTGGCGAAGCGCTCGGAATCGCACAGAACCCCGGCTATTGATTGCCTAACCACATAACTCTCAACTCTAAACTCTCAACTCTAAACTCTCAACTCTTATGTATAAACGCAATTTTTTTCCATTCGTAGTGGCGGTGCTCCTGGGCACTGCCACTACATCCTGCAACTCCAATGACGACGTGGAGAACCAAGCCATAGAAATTCCGGGAATCACCATCGACGGTGACGTGGACTGCTGCTCGGCGGAAGAGGCTTTGCAGGTGTACAAGTTCCTGCAGACGGTCTATATCATCCCGGAACTCTCAACGGTGGTCGACGGGAAATACAATGTCTTTGCGTATGCCAAGTCGGCATCGTTCCATACAGGATATAACGAGCTGTATTTTGTCGCCACAAAAAAATCCAACGGCAACTACATCAAGAATTTTGACATTACGAACCTGTCGCCGCTCATGCTCATGACCAAGATGGGAATGAGACACAGCACACCGGTCTCTTCCGGTGTTGCCTCATTCAACGACAATTACCTCGCTGTGAAGAAAGGCTGGGTGGCATTCCTCATGAATTCGGGAGATAGCGGCTCATGGACTTTCTCCTATGATGCCAATGTGCTCGGTGCAACAGGAGGCGTGGAAGAGTCGGATATCGTAGTCGGTCCGCTGCCCGAAGGCCAGAGTTGGCTGAAATCGTTCAAGAAGGACAACACCACTTTCTACCTGACGTTGAAAGACCCGTCGGCTTGGCAGACCGGCACCAATACGGTTGAGGCATTCGTCTCAGTCAAAAGCGACGACTCCACACAGCCTTATCAGCTGGCTTCCGAACAGTTCGTTATCGATATTGACCCTCGTATGCCTGATATGGGTAACCACACCTCGCCAGACAATGTGGGTCTCACGCCTCAGGCGGACGGAACCTATCAGGGCACTGTCAACCTCACGATGACGGGGCTTTGGAGAATCCATCTCACTGTGAGAGACCAGAAAGGAAACATCGTGGCGGGAGGGGACGACCTCTCCGATGGCTACAGTTCCCTCTACTGGGATGTGACCATTTGATTTACTATTTTTGTTCCTATTTTTTTAAGACTATATTATAAATGTTCTTCCCTTTCTTCTTGACCATTCTGCCCATTGTTTCTGCCGATTCGCTGCCCATTGCTCCTGTCGACTCACTTATTGCAGGCGACGAGCACTCGCTCGACGAGGTCGTGGTTGTCTCCATCCCGTCTGACCGACGGAAACGGTCGGCGAAAGGGCAGGTGGCCACAATCGACGAGCACCTGTCAGAGCTCAGCCATGTCAATCTCATCCGCCGTGGGTCGTATGCATGGGAGCCGGTTGTCAACAACATGCAGACGGAGCGTGTCGCCACCACCATCGACGGCATGAAGATCTTCTACGCCTGCACGGACAAGATGGACCCGGTCACCAGTTATGTGGAGAGCGGAAATCTGCAGAGTATCAGCCTCAACAGCGGACTCGACGGCAATCCGCAGGCCACCGGCAACATCGGGGGAAGCCTCGACTTGAGGTTGAGGAAGGCTGGATTCGACGGCGACCCATTTCATCTCACGCTCTCTGCGGGGCATGAGTGGAACGGCCATGTGCAGGTCTATGGGGCGGACGCGGCGGTGAGCCGGCAGAAGCTGTATGCCAACGCCGGACTCTTCTACCGACATGCCGACGACTACAAGACGGGCGGGGGAGAACGGCTGCCATTTTCGCAGTTCCAGAAAGTGAATGCTTTCACCAACCTGGGAGTGAAGCTCACCCATGATGACATCCTGGAGGGCACCTTTATCTTCGACCGGGCGACGGATGTGGGCTATCCGGCTCTGAATATGGACGTGGCGAAGGCCCAGGCACTGATTTTCTCTCTCTCGTTCCGGCACCAGTTCCGGCATGCGGCATGGGAGACCAAGGCTTATTATAACCATATCACCCATGAGATGGACGACACCCAGCGACCTGACGTGCAGATCCATATGGATATGCCCGGAAAGAGCTGGACGGCTGGAGGCTACAGCCTGTTCACGGCCTCTGTCCGGCAGCACGACCTCTCGGTCAATGGCGATGTCTACTATAACCGCCTGTTTGCCGACATGACGATGTATCCGGGTGGTGCGGCACCGATGTATATGGTCACATGGCCCGACGTGGGGACGCTCAACGCCGGTTTGGCGGTCAGGGACAAAATCTGGCTGACGGGAGGTCGCTCCTTCTCTGTCTCTGTCAAGATGGCTTGGCAGCATCAGAAACTGAACAATGAGGAAGGATTCAAAGCGCTGAAGGTGTTCTTCCCCCAAATGGGCGACACCTACCATCAGACCACCGGACGCATTGCCGCCAGCTATTCGCATCCGCTCGGGCCGGTCCTGCTTGCCGTGGGCGGCGGGTGGGGAAGCCGCGCGCCTACAGTCACGGAAGCTTACGGCTATTATCTGAACAACACGTTCGACCAATATGATTACATCGGGAATCCCCACCTGAAAAACGAGTCGGCGGTGGAGCTGAACACGCAGGTGAGATGGCAGGCCGACAAGGAACTGACAATCACGCTTGATGCCAATGCGTTCTTCTTCTCCAACTACATCATCGGCCAGTTTGAGACCCGGCTCAGCCCCATGACAGTCGACGCAGAAGGCGTGAAAGTCTATGGGAATATCAACCACGCAACGATTGCCAACTTCTCCCTGAAGGGGGAGTGGCAGCTGACGGACTGGCTGCGGTGGAACGGCTCGCTCTCCTATGCTCTCGGAAGGGATGCCGACAGTGACCCCCTGCCACTTATCGCTCCCTGGGCTTATGCCACAGACTTGGTCGTCTCTGTCGGCAAATGGCAGGGCAGGGTAGAGCTGAAAGGTAATGCCAGGCAACAGAAATATGGCCGGAAATATGGTGAGACGCAGGCACGGCCCTGGGCCGTGTGCAACCTGAACGCACAGTATGTCTTTGCTCCCTTCACGCTAAGGGCTGGCATCGAGAATGTCTTCGACAAGCGGTATGCCACCTATGCCGACTGGAACCACATTCCGCAGAAAGGACGCAACATCTACCTCAACCTCACACTGGACTTATAAATTCTCATCCAAATCACTCTCGTCCATTTTTACTCCCACTTTTACTCCCATTTCTACTCCCATTTTTACTCCCATTTCATCACATGCGTCAAATACTCATTTGGATAGGAGCCTTGCTCGTCGGGGCTCTGCTTGGATTGCTGCAGATTCCTGCAGTGGATGCTATTGCTGATTTTGTGGCTACGGTCTACACAAGGCTCTTCCGTTTGCTGGCTGTGCCGACAATCGTGCTGGCGGTCATCACCACCATGACACGCATGGGGACGGGGCAGGGAACCGGGCGGCTCTTCCGAAGGACAATCAGTTACACCCTGCTGACCACTCTCTGCGCGGCCGTTGTCGGGGCTGTTCTCTTCTGGGCAATCGCTCCAGAAAACCTGCCTGCCGACATCGTCTCTTCGCAGAATATCCCTGAAGGACAGGAGTCATCCTATTACGACCACATCATCAATGTCATTCCCGACAATATCCTCAGGCCTTTCCTCGAAGGCAATGTCCTGGCACTCCTCCTTTTGGCGTTTGCCATCGGAATCGGACTCTCCAAACTGCCGGAGACGGAAGACAAGCGGGTGGTGGTCAGCGGTCTGAACGGATTGCAGGATCTGCTCTTCCTGCTTATCAAAGGGCTCATCTGGACCCTTCCTGTCGGCATCGTGGCGTTTGCTGCCCTGCTCACGGCTCAGGTGGGGACGGGCACCATGGCAGACTCTGTCGGGAAATATGTGCTGGTGGTGCTGACGGGAAATGTCATCCAGTTCTTAGTCATCCTGCCTTTGTTCCTGATTCTGAGAGGTCTCAACCCGTTAGTAGTCTTCTCAAAGATGAGTCCGGCCGTGCTCATGGCCCTCTTCACCAAAAGCAGTGCTGCCACACTTCCAGTCACTATGGAGTCGGCAGAGCAGCGTCTGGGCGTGAAAAAAGAAGTGGCGCGGTTCGTCCTGCCTATCTGCACCACCATCAACATGAACGGGTGCGCGGCATTCATCCTCGTCACATCGCTCTTCGTCATGCAGAACGGAGGTACTGTTCTGAACCTGCCCACTATCCTGCTATGGATCTTGATCTCCGTTATCGCGGCAGTGGGAAACGCCGGCGTGCCGATGGGCTGCTTTTTCCTCACCTTCTCCCTGATGTCGGGAATCGGTGCCCCGGTGGCTGTCATGGGTATCATCCTGCCGGTCTACAGCGTCATCGACATGGTAGAGACCGCGGAGAACGTGTGGTCGGACTCCTGCGTATGCGCCATGACGGACCACGACCTCAGTTGAGCCATTGGCTCTTACCATAAATATGGTACAACAAATGCCATAACAGGGCGATTTCGTAATCGGCGAAATCGCCTTAACTTTGCAACATATTTCTAAACGCAAAAACTATGGCAAGAATAGCTCACAACTTAATCGACTTGATCGGACACACTCCATTGCTGGAACTGTCTGGTATAGAGCGGGAACTGAAGCTCAAAACCCGCCTTGTCGCAAAACTGGAGTCTTTCAACCCAGCGAGAAGCGTGAAGGACCGCACGGCCCTCGCACTCATCGAACGGGCTGAGCGTAACGGACTGATTGGCCCGCACACCACTATCATCGAGCCGACCAGCGGAAACACCGGTATCGGACTGGCGCTCATCGCAGCAATCAGGGGATACCGCCTCGTGCTCACCATGCCCGACGCCATGTCTGTGGAGCGACGGGAGCTGCTCAAGGCGCTGGGGGCGGAAATCGTGCTCACGCCGGCTTATGAGGGGATGGCCGGAGCTGTGAGAAAGGCACAGGAACTTGCTGATGCCACCGACGACGCCTATATCCCCCAGCAATTTGAGAATCCCGCCAATCCGGAGGTACACAGAAGAACCACGGCGGAGGAGATTCTCAGCGACACCGACGGTCAGGTTGACTTCTTCGTGGCTGGAATCGGCACCGGTGGAACCATCACCGGAGTGGGGCAGGTGCTGCGGCAGAATAATGAACGGATAAAAATCATAGGAGTGGAGCCCTATACCTCGCCCGTGCTTTCGGGCGGAAATCCGGGACCGCACAAGATCCAGGGAATCGGCGCAGGATTTATCCCGAAGACACTCGACACCCGAGTCTATGACGAACTCATACGCGTCAAGGATCAGGAGGCGTTCGAGGCAGGACGGCTGCTGGCTAAGAAAGACGGGGTGCTGGCTGGAATATCCTCAGGCGCGGCGCTGGCAGCGGCACTGAAAATCGCCCGCCGGCTGGAGAATGAAGGCAAGACCATCGTCGTGCTCCTGCCCGACACAGGAGAACGCTATCTCAGTACGCAACTCTTTAATTTCGAACAGTCATGAGCAACCAGAAGAAACTCAGCATCATCGCTTTCAGCGGTGACTTCGACAAGCTCACGGCCGTCTTCACGCTCGCCACAGGCGCGGCGGCAGTAGGATACGAGGTCAACATCTTCTTTACCTTCTGGGGACTCGATGCCATCAAGCGGAAGCAGGGCAGGAGCTTCATCGGAAGCAACTGGCTCACCAATACCTTCGGGTTCATGATGGGCGGACTCAAGGTGGCTCCCAACAGCAGGTTCAATTTCTGGGGTATCGGACCCAAGATTTTCCGAAAACTCATGAAAAAGAACAATGTGGCCACACTGGAGGAACTGGTAGATGCGGCGAAAGCCTTGGACGTCAACTTCTATGCCTGCGAGATGGCGATGCACGTGCTCGGACTTACAAAGGACGACTTCATACCGGAAGTGAAGGACGTGCTCGGCGTGGCATCCTTCCTCAACCTCTCGGAAGAAGGACAGACTTTATTTATTTAAAAACAATGTTAATGTATTAGTAAAGAGTGATTTGTGAAGATTGACCAGTTGATTTGCCCTTTCGACTGAGAATATCTTACTTCGCTCTCAACCCTCAACTCTCAACTCTCAACTCAACAACAACATGGCAACAAAAGTATTAGACATCACGAAGGAGCATTGCCCGATGACCTTCGTCAAGACAAAAATTGAATTATCAAAACTTCAGGAGGGCGACATCCTCGAGGTGCTGCTCGCTGAAGGCGAACCCCTCGACAACGTGCCGAGAAACGCACGCGAGCAGGGATACAACGTGCTCAGCGTGGAGCATGTGGAGGGAACGACACATAAAGTAACAATTCAAAAATAAAATCGAACATTCATTATGGCAGATTCAAATCTTCAGCGCAGTGTCACTACTGCCACAGCCAGACGACTGGCGACTACGACCAAGACTCCCCCGCAGATGGGGAGCATCACCCCCCGCTTATTGCTTAAGCTGCTACCATGGGTGCAGGTGAGCGGAGGAACTTTCCGCGTCAACCGCACGAAAGTGGAGCTTAGGAAGAGCGAGCGCCTTCCCATACAGTACATCGACGGACAACCCTCGTTCTCAGCTAAGAGCCTGAAGGCGATACCGCTTTTCTCTGAATTTAAGGACGAGATCGTCAACCGTCTGGCTCGCTCCTTCGAGACACAGGAGGTGGAGTTCGGAAAACTCTTTGTCAAGGAAGGGGTCGACAAGCAGCGCTTCTTCATCGTGGCGAGCGGACAGGCCGAGGTTATCAGCAAGGGGCCACACGGCGAGGAACTCAGAATCGCGCTGCTCGGCGACGGCGAGTACTTCGGAGAGGCAGACCTCCTCGACGATGCGGAGTCGACCGTGTCGGTCAGGGCACTTACGCCGACCGTCTTTCTCGGACTCAAACTCAAGGAGCTGGAGAAGTTCATCAAGGAGGTGCCTGACTTCAGGGAGACGTTCAACAAGGCGGTGGACAAGCAGCTCAGACTGAAGGCAACCGTGAACGACCACGGAGAGAAACATATCGACCTGGTCAGCGGGCATGAGGAGGACAACATCATTCCTGAGACCTATATCGACTACGAGGAGAACCCTACGGAATACAGTCTCAACACGTTGCAGACCGTGGTGCGTGTGCACACTCGTGTGTCCGACCTCTATAACAACCCCTACAACCAGCTGGAAGAGCAGCTGCGCCTCTCCATCGAAAGCATCAAGGAACGTCAGGAATGGGAACTCATCAACAACCGTAAGTTTGGACTCTTGTCTGCTGTAAATCCTGCTTACAGAATAACTACCCGTTATGGGTCTCCCACGCCTGACGACCTTGACGAGCTGCTTTCGCTCGTATGGAAGGAGCCGGCTTTCTTCATCGCCCATCCGCGTGCCATCGCTGCATTCGAGCGGGAGTGCACATGGAGAGGGGTGCCACCGGTGACAACCGATCTCTTCGGCACGAAAGTCATCCTCTGGAGAGGGGTGCCCATCATTCCGTCCGACAAGGTGGAAGTGGAAGGACAGTACCTCACCGGACGCGGTGTCGGCACCACGAAAATCATCCTCGTCAGGGTGGGAGAGCAGAGCCAGGGAGTCATCGGGCTCCACCAGAGCGGCATTCCGGGAGAAATCGCTCCCAGCCTGAGCGCAAGACTCATGGGACTTGACAAGTTCGGCGTGGCCTCATATCTGCTCACCAAATACTTCTCACTCGCAGCACTCACCGACGACGCCATCGCAGTGCTCGAGAATGTGGAAGTGGGTTATTACCATGATTATCAGCATAGAAATAAAGTAGAGAAATAATGTTGAATCTTTCTGAACTCAATACCTTTTCCGCAACCGACGGGGGTGAACTCGGTCGGTTGCGCGAAATCGCACAGAAATTCTGCCCGGAGGAATTCCGCGGCATCCGCAGGCAGATTCTGCCTGACGAGGAGCTGCGGCTGGATGAGCTGGAGCAGGGATTCAGGCGCCTGCTTGAGGGTGGCGACGGATTTCCCGGTCTCCCTTATGTCGGAGACGACGACGGAGATTCAAAATCCGCTGCCATCCCCCATGAGGACGGATTCGGCATCGGCATCCCGGAGACGCAGATTCTCCGCGACCTCAACTATGAGGAGGCGGACACGCTCAACGCAGAGCAAATCAAGAAGGACTTCCCTGTGTTCCAGCAGAAGGTGAACGGCCACGACCTGGTCTGGCTCGACAACGGGGCGACCACGCAAAAACCGATACAGGTGATTGACCGGATTTCGGATTACTACAAACATGACAATTCGAATATCCACCGTGGCGCACATACGCTTGCAGCCCGTGCCACCGATGCCTACGAGGAGGCCCGCGAGAAGGTGCAGCGCTTCATCAACGCGGCGTCAAGCGAGGAAATCATCTTCGTCAGAGGCACTACGGAGGGTATCAACCTCGTGGCGCAGACCTACGGACGGCAGTTCCTTACCCCGGGCGACGAGGTCATCGTCTCGGAACTCGACCACCATGCCAACATCGTGCCATGGCAGCAGGTGTGCCGAGAGAAGGGTTGCCAGCTGAAGGCCATACCGACCGACAAGAACGGCGACCTCATCCTCTCTGAGCTGGAGCGGCTGATTACTCCACGCACACGGTTCGTCAGCGTCGGACACGTCAACAACACCTTCGGAACCATCAACGACGTGAAGCGTATCATCGACATTGCTCACAGCCACCACATCCCGGTGTTGATTGACGGCGCGCAGTCCATCGCCCACACGAAAGTGGACGTGCAGGCGCTCGGTGCGGACTTCTTCGTCTTCAGCGGACATAAGATCTACGGACCGAACGGCATTGGCGTGGTCTACGGACGGAAGGACCTGCTGGATAAGATGCAGCCGTGGCAGGGTGGCGGCAACATGATTAAGGACGTGACCATCGAGCGGACGGAATACAACGTGCCGCCGGCACGCTTCGAGGCCGGCACGCCCAATGTGGCAGACGCCATCGGACTGGGCGTAGCCCTCGATTATGTCAGCCATATCGGCATACGGAATATCGAGCACCATGAGCATCAACTCACTGAGTATGCGAGGGAACAGCTGGCACAAATCAAGGGACTTACGCTCATCGGCAACCCCAAGCAGAGGGTGTCGGTCGTTTCCTTCGTGCTCGACGGCATACCCGTGCCTGAGACGGGCACGCTCCTCGACAAGGAGGGGATTGCGGTGCGTGCAGGCCATCACTGCGCTCAGCCCGCCCTGCGCGCATTGGGATATGAGATGAGCGTGCGCCCCACATTTGCGCTCTACAACACACGTGAGGACGTTGACAAGCTGGTCATCGCCATCAAGAAAATCATTGGAAGATGAATTACGAAACCAAAATTCTGACTACGAAATATCAGAAGCCAGACGCCTACGGGGCTCTCTCAATGCCGGTCTATCTCACTGCGGCATTCGAGTTCCCGTCGGCGAAGGCGATGAGTGACGCGTTCTGCGGACGGTCCATGGCACCGTCGTATGCGCGTATTGCAAACCCTACGACTACATACCTTGAGGAGAGGGTCAGACAGGCTACGGAGGCGGTCAGCGTCACTGCCCTCAATACCGGCATGGCGGCCATCGCCACGGCACTGACGGCCGTGGCTGCGCAGGGGCTCAATATCGTGGCGTCGAAACATCTTTTTGGAAACTCAGTCTCGCTCATACGCGACACGCTCGGAACGTTGGGCATCGAGTCCCGGTTTGCAGACTTTACTGATCCGGGACAGGTGGAACAGCTGATTGACGGGAATACCTGTGCGCTCTTCTTCGAGATTATCACCAACCCGCAGCTGCTCGTAGCGGACATACGCCAGCTGGCGGACATCGCACACCAGCACGGGGTGCCGCTGATGGCGGACACTACCATCGTGCCATTCTCTGCATTCCATGCAAGAGAGTGGGGAGTCGACATCGAGCTGGTGTCGAGCACAAAATATATATCGGGGGGAGGAACCGGGCTGGGAGGACTGGTCATCGACTATGGCCAGTTCGACTGGAGCCGCTCGCCCAACCCATTGCTGGCGGCTAAGACAAAAAGGGTGGGGAAGAAGATGGCGTTTACTGCCAGGGTGAAGACGGAGTTGGTCACCAACCTGGGTGCGCTGATGACACCTCAGGTGGCGTATATGGAGACGCTGGGACTCGACACGCTCGACATCCGCTTCCGCCGTCAGGCGGAGTCCACGTTGTGGCTGGCACAACAATGCAAGGAAATATCGGATATCAAACGTGTCAACTACACTGGTCTGGACGACAATCCGTTCCATGAGTTGTCGCTCCGCCAGTTCGGACCGCTTCCCGGTGCTGTGTTCACCATCGATCTGGCTTCGCGTGAACAGGCCTTCGACTTTATCGACCGTCTGCAGGTCATACGCCGTGCCACCAACCTCTTCGACCGCAAGACGCTCGCCATCCACCCGGCGTCCACCATCTTCGGACTCTTCACCAAAGAACAGCTGGACGACATGGGTGTACACGACACGACGGTGCGTATCAGTCTGGGGCTTGAAAATCCGGAGGACATCCTGAAAGACATCAGGCAGGCCCTTGCGTAAGCAGGCCTGCCTATATATAAAACTCAGACGGATCCACCCATCCGGCACGTAGCGCATATTTTATCACCTCATGGGCCGTGTTCACGTTCAGTTTGCGGAAGATGTTCTTCCGGTGGGTGGTGATGGTGTGGATGCTTGAGAACCGCTCAGTGGCGATTTCCTTCGTTGTCTTTCCCTGTGCAATCAGTTTCACGATGGCCAGTTCTGTGGCGGTCAGCAGCTCAGTCTCCGTGTCCTCTTTCCTGCTTTCAAGCAGCATCTCCATCGCGCGTTGGCTGATGTACCGGTGGCCTTGACTGGCAGAATGCAGTGCCTCCCGGATATGCTGCATCGGACTGTCCTTGAAGACGATGCTGAAGGCATGGGATGAATAGATGATTCGGCGGAGGAATTTCTCTGTCAGCTCGTAGCTGAGCAGCAGCCAGCTCGTCATGGCATAGCGCTCGCTGATTACCAGCAGTTGGTCTTCATCCACGAAATTGAACAATGTATAGTCGAGAACGACTGTAGAGTTCTCGTTCTCCTGCAGTAGCTGGAGCAGTCCGGCTTTGTCGCGGGCGCGGCGGACCTGGTTCCGCTCGTCCTCTCTGATTATGCGCTCAACGGCGAAGCGGGTCAGGTCCTGATTGTCAGCTAAAATAAAATTACCCATTTTTCTATAACTTTTTGTGTGCAAAGTTATGAAAAATGGGTGATTCTATCTATGAATCCAAAAATTTTTGGAATATGATTCTAAATATTGTCAAAGTGCTATCATTCTGTTCTTTTTTTGTCGTTGTGGTAGAGGATTAGGCAGAATGTTGTTCTTATATGAAAAACACTTCCAGCTCTGTTTTTTTGCCTTGTCAGTCTGAGAATCCGCCACCTCCTCGGTTGCCGCCACCGCCGCCACGGTTGCCACCGCCAGTGCCGTCGCCACGGTTTCCGCCACCTCGGTTGCCGCCTCCCTCTTCGTAGCCGCCACGGCCTCCGTTTGCATCGTAGCTGCGCATATAGCTGCCGCGGTCGTTGCCTCCGCCACGGTTGGCGTTGCGGCCGCCAAACATATTGAAACGGTAGATGAAATGAGCCATCACATAAGAATAGATGGCATTGGTCTCGCTGTCGCGGCGCATCGTCGCGTTGATGGTGCGGCTGATGTTGCTACGCTGACCAAGGATGTCGTAGGCCTGAAGCGACACGGTGGCTGCCTTTCCTTTCAGGAAGCGGTACGACACCTGGGCGTTCCATATCAGCTCGTTGGTGTTCATCTCTGCGCTGGCATAACCTCGGCGGCTGTTCATGCTCAGGTTCGTGGAGAAGCCGAAGCCGTTGTCCATGTTCAGGTTGTAGCTGCCGCCATAGGAGAAGTCGTAGGTGCTGCGGTTGTTGGTCGGGACGAGCTCACTCTTCTGGTTGTTGTAGTTCACGTTGCCGTTCAGCGTCACGTCCCATGAGCCCAGGCTGTAGTCAGTGCGGTAGTTCAACCGGATATTCTCGCCGATGGAGAAATTCTTCACCTTGTTCTTCAGCGACTGGTTATTCTGGTAGATGTAGCCCACGTTGTTGCGGTAGCTCGACGACGTGTTGGTGTTGAAAGTCAGGTTGTCGAGGAAGATTGGACGGTTCCATCCGAAGTTGCCGTTGATGCTCCAGTTGCCGTTCACGTTCGTAGGCTGGGTGATGCGTCCACCGGTCTCCTCGTTGTACTGGGTGCGGCTCTCGATGGCGTTCAGCGTGTTCTGGAAGCTCAGGCGTGCCACGAAACTCTGCATCGTCGTCGACAGGAAGTTGTTCCAGTCCACGCTGATGTTGTTGTTGAACGAGGGCGACAGGTTCGGGTTACCCATACGGATGTTCAGAGGATTGGAGTTGTCGGTCATGTTGAACAGGTCGGTGATGCTGGGTTGCTGTGTCTGGCCGCGGTAGCGGATGCGCAGCGTGTGCTGCTTGTTGAACCGGTAGCGGAAGTTCAGGGTGGGCGACACGCGCACATAATTCCGGGTGGCTATGGTGTCGAGTGCCTGGTAGTTGTATTCCATCCGCTGGCGCTGGGGCTGGATGTTCACGCCCAAGTTCATGTTGATTTTGGGGGTCACCAGTCTGAGCTGCACGTCGATGTTGTGGATGTAGTTCGTGTTGTCGGTGTAGCGGCTCAGGTCCTCGTCAAGGTATTCGTAGTAGTCCCAGGGCAGGTAGCCGGCTCCGGTGTTGCGGATGTCTGTGATCAGCGCGTCAATGCCACCCATGTCGTAGGCCTTTCCGTCGCTGTGGTTGTTCTGGTAGTTGAAGCGGTAGGAGGTCTGAAGGAAGAGTGTCTTGGCTATCAGAGGCTCGCTGTAGTTGAAACTCACGTTGAAGTTCTTCGACTTGTTGGGTGTCGTGCGGTAGCGGTAGGTCAGGGCCAGGGAGTCGTCTCTCTGGAAATAGGTGACGTCGCTCAGGTTGAAGCTCTTGTTCTCGTTCTTGCTGAATGAGCCTCCCAGTTGGATAGAGAAGTTACGCCCCACGTTGTTCAGGCGGCGGTTCATAATCAGGTTGCCGTTGAAGCTGTAGTTGTCGCCCTCGCTCTTCGAGCCGGTGATGTTTTGGTTCACCTTGATGTTGTGACTGATCAGGTCCATGTCCTCAAGCGGGTTCTTCACTCCGTCCTGCTCGTAAGGGTCGTCGTTGAACGTGACGTTTGTGCCGTTACCGTTCGATTCTGAGTCGCCGAACGAGAAATTCGGACGGAACAGCACAGTGGTCATCGAGTCGGGCTTCCATTCTATCTTGAAGTCGCCGTTCACTGAGTTGCTGCGGCTCAGGCTCCAGTTCCGGGAGTTGGAGTACGACGAGTTGGTGGTGATGAAGTTCTGGGTGGCCGACTTCGTGCTCGATGTGTTCTTACGGCCTTGATAGCGCACGTTGCCGCCTATCTCCACCTTGCCGCGTTCCAGGGCCAGCGTCACACCGCCCATGCCCATCTTCGTCTTGCCGCCGCCACCACCGCCGCCGCCGAAGCCACGGCCGCCGGTGTTGTTGTACTGTCCTACGGCGGTTATCTGTGTCTGGTCGGCGAAACGGCTTACCATCGCACGGTTGGCGAAGCGCTCCTTCGTTCCGGCACCAAGGTCAAAATTGCCGAACCAGCCGTTCTTCATCCCTTTCTTGATTGACAGGTCGATCACTGTCTCTTCCTCGCCGTCGTCGATGCCAGTCATCTTTGCCATGTCAGACTGCTTGTCGTAGGTTTTCACCTTGTCTACGATGTAGGTGGGCAGGTTCTTCATCGCCATGCTCTTGTCGTTGGAGAAGAACTCCTTGCCGTCCACCAGGATTTTCGACACGGGCTTGCCGTTGATTTTGATGGAGCCGTCGTCGCCTACCTCTGCGCCGGGCAGCTTGCGGATCAACTCCTCAAGCACACTGCCTTCGGGAGTCTTGAAGGCGTCGGCATTGAATATCAGCGTGTCTTCTTTCACTTCAACCTGGCGCATCGTGCCCTGAACCACGGCCTCCTGCAGCATGACGGAGTTGGGGGTCATCAGGATAGTGCCGCCGTTCACCTCTGTCTGGCCGGACTTCACTTCCAGCTGGCGGAAGAAACTGTGGTAGCCGATATACGACACCTTCATCACGTAGTTTCCGGCTGGAATGTTCTTCACGGTGTAATATCCGTTCAGGTTAGTCGCTGCGCCGCCTATCATCGACGTGCTGTCGGACTTCAATATCTGTACTGTGGCATACGACAGGGCCTCGGCACTCTCGGAGTCCAACACACGGCCAGTCACGTTGGATTTCTTCTGAGCCGACAGGCTGAGCGCTGGCAAAATCAGCAGTAGAAGCAGTAGGATACGTTTCATATAAGAAAAGGATGTTTGTTTTTTTTGTAATTGTGTGGGGGTGTGGACCAAAAACACAAGAGAAAATCTGTTTTTGCCGTCCATACATTGATTTTGACAATGAAACAAACAAATGGTTTAATGAAACGTGAATAAAATAAAAAAAAGCAACCATAAAGGCTGCTTTTTTGTCATATTGATAGTTTTTGGATGTGCTTAGAATGCGTATTCAAGTGTGATGGCACGTGAGCGGATCTTGCTGTTCTGTGCGAAGTCGTTGAATTCGCGGCCCCATGACAGGCCGATGGTGTAGCGTTTGTCGTACTGGAGTTTCACGCCGAAGTCCCATCCCCACTGGAAGCGGTTCCACGCCTTGTTGTTGTATGTTTCGTTATCGGCGTCAATGTAGTTTTCAAAGACATCACAAGATTTCTTGCCGAAATTTTGGATGGAGTTTTCACCAATCTGTGCTGCTTCTATGCGTCTACGGCCAATAATGTTAAAACGGAAGTTCAAGCCTGCGAACGGCATTAGGGAAAGTTTGGAGGAAGGTATGTCCCAACGGTATAGTAAGTGAGCTGGAGCAACGGCTGAAAACACTTTGTATTTGTATGTGTGATAAACGTTGGCTGTCTCGTTGCTTTTGATCGTCTCCTTGTCATAGGAATACTGAACACCAAGACCGCCCTCTACGAACAAAGGAAGGTCGCGCGACACGCTGAACGCACGGCTGTAGCCCAGCGACAGCTGGTTGAACTTGATTGCATTGAATTCTTTGTAGTCTGATTTCACCTTGCTCTTGTTCCAGTTGAACCAAACTGACTGCCAGCCCGAAGTGACTGGTGTTGTGGATTGAACGGACTGGGCGTTGGCGGTCATTCCGCATGCAAACAGTGCTGCCAATGCTAAATTCTTTATTCTGCTCATAATTTTTTATTTGTTTTGATTATTTTCTGTGTATCCAGGAAAGGACAACCCCCATAAACTTCTTTTGGGGCTTTCTCTCTTTCAAAATGCAAAGTTACGACATTTATTCGTGATTTCACTAATAATCACAAAACTTTTTTCGCAAAAAAGTTTATTTTCATTACTTTTGGATGAATTTCAAATACCTATGGCACAAATTACTCTCATTATTAGAACAAACGGACAACCTCATTAGAGGAATGCCCGTTTGTTCGGATGATATCTCAAGGCTGCTGTACACAGCACTCTCAGTCAGGATAGTTCTTTAAACTTTAAACATTAAACTTTAAATATTCAACATTCAACTTTAAACATTCAACTATCACTTCACCAGCACTTTCTTGCCATTCACGATGTTGATGCCTTTCTGAAGGCTGTTCAGCCGCTGGCCGCTCAGGTTGTAGATCACGGGCTTCTCGTTTGTGTTCGTCGGTTGGTCGGCCATCACGTCGTCGATGCCGGTGGCGTCAACGCAGGTGAACTTGATTTTGTCGATGTTGCATTGTGCGCCGGTGATGGTGATGCGAAGGAGGGCCTCCCCCTTGGTCAGATTGCGGCTGAGCGTGCCTTTCACCACGCGATAGGAGTCCCAGTTGCCGTCGGCAGTCTGAGGAACGGTCACGGTGGCAAGGTTCACGATACTGCCGTTCTTCACCTGGCTGATGCGGAACGCGGAGCCGCTCACGCCGGAAGATACGGTGGCCTCAAACTCATACTTGCCTGACATCGTCACGTCAACGGTGTATTCGGCCCATTCATTCTGAGCCGTGTAGCCCAGCACATAGCGGTTGTTGCTCCGGACGATGTCCACGCCTTCGTTGTCAAGGCGGTAGTTGGCCTTGCCCTGGTCTTCGCTGTCGCTGTCGTGGAACGAGATGGTCTCGCCGCCCTGGTCGAAGTTCTCTGCTTCAACTATGCCTGGCAAAGCGGCCATGTCGCCATACACACTCTGCTTGTTCTTCACATTTATCTTATAGGTGGATATCAGGCCTTCTCGTCCTGCCTCGTCGATTGCGATGGCCGACAGCGTGCATGTGCCCTTGGACTCGGGTTCATACTCCATCTGAGATGGAATCTCATCGACGGTGCCGATATACACGCCGTTGGCGTACAGACGCACTTCCTTAATCTGGTCAGTTCCGGCTGAGGCGCTCACCTTCACGGTCGTCACATCGCCTACGGTCAGAGATATCGGGGTGGCACTCACGCGGACCTTGATGTCTTCATTCACCTCCAGGCGTTTGAATTCGATGCGGTCCACCTGACACTGACCGCCAGTCACGTTCAGACGGATGATCTGCTTGCCTTTCGACAGCGGGACGAGCGTACGGCCGTAGATGGTCTGATAGTTGTCGAAATTCCCGAGTTCCGGACACGGAACGGCAATCTCGCCTGTCAGCGGAGTCTGGTCCATATAGTTGCTCAGTGCCAGGTTGAACGACGCACCCGACGCACCGGCGCTTGCTAAGGCTTCAAATGAATAGAGTCCTTCTTCCTCCACGTTCACGGTGTATTCCACCCATTCTCCGGATTTGGTGTTGCCCAGGGCATATCCTTCGTCTGCGGTCACGATGTCCACGCCGCCAGCGTTCGTGCGGTACGTCTTCGCATTGCCGCTGTTGCTTGCGTCGCTGTCGTGGTAGACGATTCCGTTATCTCCTGCGTCGAAGTCCTCACACTCCACAATGCCGGGCAGAACCGCTCCGCCTTTGGTAAACACGCTCCTGCGCCTGCCGGCGGTGAAGTTGCCGATACGCTCGTATTTCTCTCCGTCGGTGGTATAGACGATGGCTTTCAACGCGTGGGCGCCCGTCACGGTCGGTTTGTAATACGACACATAGGGAGATTCGGTCATCGTCTCGTACAGTCTGTTCCTCACGTAGAGCTCCACGTGGTCGATGGTCTTCGTGCGCATTCTTGCCCTGACGGTGATGGGGATGGAGTCACCGAGGCATACCCTCGGGCCGGCAGGCTTCACGTAGACCGACGCTTCTTTCTTCATGCCTGGGAACGGGCTCTTGGCGTTCTTGGCCTTGTCGCTTGCCATGTACTCGCGGAGCCAGGTCATCGCCAGACGGTCCTCCCCGTCGCGTATCAGGCCGGAGTTGCCGTTTGTGGTCCATGTGGCACCGTAGATATAGCCCCACAGCGTGATGCCGGCGCAGTAGCTCGACTCCCACATATATGGAATCTGCTCTTTGTAGCGCTGCAGCTGGTAGTTGTCGTCGCTGGTGCCGATGTCATACTCCGTGCTGTACATCGGCATCTTCAGGTTCGTCTGCAGCTCGTTCATAGCCGACTTGAACGTGTTGATGTCGCAGTCGGTCAGGTCGTGCGACTGGCAGCCGTAGGCGTCAATCGGAGCACCGGCGTCTCGGACGGCTTTCACCAGAGTGATGAACTGGGAGCGGTTCCATTGGAATGAGTTGTAGTCGTTGTACACCAGGATGGCGTCGGGCCAGCGCTCATGTGCCATCTCGAATGCTTTCACAATCCAGTCATATCCAGTCACACCGTCACCGCCCAGTGCGGCTTTGTAGGGAGCAGGGGCATGGCCTTCCACTGCCTCGTTCACCACGTCTATGATGTCGAGGTCGGGGTAGCGCTTCTGTATGGCGTCCATCCACTCTTCTATGGCTTTGTACTGCTCAGAGGTGGACAGGTTGTCCATCCAGCCAGGGTATTGCGACCCCCACACCAGTGTGTGGAATTTAAACGGGAATCCGTGCTTTTTGGCATAGTTGTATGCGTTGTCGCAGCCGCCCCAGTTGAAGCTGCCGCGGGAATTGCCTTCTATCGAGCTCCATTTCGACTCGTTCTCGCAGGTGATCTGGTTCCAAAGGGTGTGGAAGGGCTCTTTACCGTAATCCACGTTGTACCTGGTCGTGATATTGCCTAAGAACTTGTCGGGGTTGGACGACAGCTGGGCATCGGCGGATCCAGGGATAAGGGTGCTTGCGGCTAAGGCAAGACTGATAAGTGTATTTTTAGTTTGCATAGTTATGTTTGGGATTTTATATTTTCTCTCTTGTGGCTTGTGACTATCGCCAAGCCGCAAATTTTTACAAATTTACATCTATATTAATATATATATTATAAGATTTGTAACTTTTTTTACAGTAAATGTAACGTGGAAACGCAAATGTCATACGATTGTAGCATTTACACAAGGATGGCTGACATAAAGAAAAATGAAGGTGTTTATACAAAAATGCTGTACTTCTTCGTTTTATTTAAAGTGAACACGCAACGGTGGTGTTTTGTCTTCTCTTTGCCGGGTATTACCAATAAAAAAATATTCACATCGATATGAATCAGTGGCGACATTATTATTCCTTTTTTGCTTTCTTCCTTGTTCTCCTTCCGGTTTCTGCCCAGACCGTCATACGTCTTGACGCCAGCGCTAAAAGACAGGACAAGGGAGAGGGTGTGTACAATGACCCCCTCGATGCGCTCGCGGCAGTTCCTGACCACGGCACCACCATTCTCCATGTCGCGCCGGGGGTCTACTGGCTCGACAATCCCGACGACCCGGACGTGAGGACCAGCCCTTCTGGAATACCTTTTGCCGTCACCATACGCACGGACTCGCTCATCATCCGCGGACTGTCGGG